>NZ_WKKI01000001.1 GCF_009674805.1 Metabacillus lacus
TAAGGCTTCTAACCGTCGGTGCAACGGGATAGCCTAATCCATAACTAGCGGTTACGCTGGTGTTCTTAGGAATCCCCCACTTCAAACAGCTCGCAAGAGCAGTTAAGTGGCGGGTAGTTCAATTCTTTCCTTAGTTCATACAAATGATAAGGATTAACCTTATCATGCAGTGTCATGGCGATCCTTTTTTCTTTATGAAAAATCCCAATATTATACTTGGCATACGCTTCATAAAAAGAAGGATATGCTGCACAATAGAGAGGAAAAGGAGTGGAACATGATGGATGTTAACAATAACGAAAAAGCGATACTGGAACACGCTCTTACAAGTGCCATTCTGAACAGTTCAGATTATGCAGAAATAGAACAGTATCAACTCTTGCTGACTAAATTTAAGACAGCACAAGATGAGGATGGGTTCCGCTACGATTATGACAATTAAGCCAGTTCATTCTCTGATCGTATAGGAAAGGTGCCGCTTTTCTCACTCTATAAGAGAGGAAGGCGGTAATATGATATATCACTGTTCATTATTAAATGTTACATTATAACGAATTGATACATAACATTATTATGTAAACTAGATAGAATATATCTAAGGAGATGGGAGGGACCATGATTGACAAACATATATATTATGGCGGGAGGGACCATGATTGACAAACATATATATTATGGCGGGAGGGCCATCTTCCTTATTACCCCCGCTTGAGACTTATATTGATGAAGAAGCAATCTGGATCGGAGTAGATCGTGGTGTGCTTTATCTTTTGGAAAATGGAATTATCCCTGTACGGGGATTTGGAGATTTTGATTCCATTACCGAGGCTGAAAGAGAGTATTTACATAATTATGTTCCCCATTTATCCGTTTTTCCTGCTGAGAAAGATACAACAGATACGGAGCTCGCTCTTCAGTGGGCTGTGAATCAAAACCCGGACAGAATCTACATATTCGGGGCAACTGGAGGAAGACTGGATCATCTGTTTGCAAATGTGCAGCTGCTATCTTCGGATTTGTATGTTGGGGCTGACATTACTTTAATAGATACTTTAAATGAAGTTTCTGTTCATGTACCGGGCTCATATGAAGCAGAGCTGCTGGAAAACTTTCCGTATATTTCTTTCGTTCCTATTTCAGCTGAAGTGGAAAACCTGACCCTTGAAGGATTTAAATATCCACTTAAAAATTGTCATATAAGCATGGGCTCAACACTATGTATTAGTAATGAACTTGTTGCATCAAAAGGTACTTTTTCATTTACTAATGGCATATTAATGATGGTAAGAAGCAGAGATTAATAGCTTGGCTGAAATCAATATTTGCAGTATCCGTCGTACCGGGGCTTCTTTCCAAGGCCCGAACGACTTCAATGATTGATGGGTTGAGGAGGGTAATGATGAAATTTTATACGATCAAGCTGCCGAAGTTTCTGGGGGGAATTATCAAGGCAATGCTAGGTTCCTTTAAAAAAGAATAAGAAAAAAGCACCGGAGTTCCGGTGCTTTTTTCTAGCTCTTGCAAGAGCAGAGTTGTAAGATTAAACGCGTTCAACTTTACCGGATTTCAAAGCGCGAGTTGATACATATACGCGTTTTGGTTTACCGTCAACTAAAATACGAACTTTTTGAAGGTTTGCACCCCAAGTGCGTTTGTTAGCGTTCATTGCGTGAGAACGAGCATTTCCAGAACGAGTCTTTCTGCCAGTGATTGCGCATTTACGTGCCATTTTATTCCCTCCTAACTACAAAACCGTTAACAATTTATAGGTTCATGTGCGTTTCGTCATGAGATACTTTAATAATTTATCACAACTGCCTGTAGATTTCAATAGTTAGCTTTCAAGAAATTATCCTTGACATACATGTTCTGGTTATGATGTATAATAATATAGGTGTAAATGTCATGAGATATGGCTGTGCAGGCTTTTAAAATAAACAGTACTATAGTAAAATGTCTATAGCCTACGGAATTCATACAAAAGGGGGATTCAGCATGTCCATCGAACTAAAAACAAAGTACGGACAAATTGATATTTCGAATGATGTCATCGCAACTGTAGCCGGCGGTGCTGCAATAGATTGTTATGGCATTGTTGGAATGGCTTCTAAAAACCAAATTAAAGATGGAATTACGGAAATCCTGCGGAGAGAGAATTTCAGCAAGGGTGTTATTGTACGACAGGAAGAGGATGCTATTCACATTGATATGTATATTATCGTCAGCTACGGTACAAAAATTTCTGAAGTTGCTCATAATGTTCAGACAAAAGTGAAATATACACTGGATAAAACAGTGGGACTAGCAGTAGATTCTGTAAATATTTTTGTACAGGGAGTTCGTGTTACGAACCCGTAGTAAGGAGGAAAAGTCAGTGTCTATTACAAGGTTGAATGGAAATCGTTTTGCGGAGATGATTTTGCAGGGTGCCAATCATTTATCCAACAATGCTAAATATGTGGATTCGCTTAACGTGTTTCCGGTTCCGGATGGAGATACAGGAACGAATATGAACCTGTCTATCACTTCTGGAGCAAAAGAGGTGAAAAACAATGTGTCTGGACACATTGGGAAGGTAGGAACGGCTCTTTCAAGAGGACTGTTAATGGGAGCGAGGGGCAACTCAGGAGTTATCCTGTCACAGTTGTTCAGAGGCTTTGCAAAATCGATTGAAAGCAAAGAAACGATTAACAGCAAAGAGTTTGCAAATGCTTTTCAGGCAGGTGTCAATACGGCCTACAAAGCGGTTATGAAGCCTGTTGAAGGCACGATACTGACTGTTGCAAAGGATGCTGCACGAAAAGCAGTAGAAGCTGCTCAGAACGAGGAAAATATTATAAAGGTGATGGAGCTGACTTTAAAGGAAGCGAAGGCTTCTTTGGACAGAACACCGGATCTGCTGCCTGTTTTAAAGGAAGTAGGAGTCGTAGACAGCGGCGGTCAGGGTCTTGTTTATGTTTATGAAGGTTTTCTGGCTGAACTGAAAGGGGAAAAAGTTCCTGGAGCACCGGTTTCTATGCCTTCATTAAATGACCTTGTCAGTGCTGAACATCACAGAAGCTTAAGCAGCGTCAGCACAGCGGAAATTGAGTTCGGCTACTGTACTGAATTTATGGTGAAATTCGAAGAAGATAAACTAACATTTGCCGAGGATGCTTTCCGCAATGAAATTAGTGAATACGGCGATTCTCTTTTGGTGATCTCAGATGAAGAGGTCGTTAAGGTGCATATACATGCGGAAGAGCCTGGTAAGGTACTTACATACGCTCAAAAATACGGCAGTTTAATTAATATGAAGATTGAAAATATGCGTGAGCAGCATTCTGCTATGCTGGATGAATCCAGAAGCTCAAGCCCTCAGGAATCACCTGAGAAGCGTGAGAAGAAGGAATATGGCATTATTACTGTAACAATGGGTTCAGGGATTGCAGAACTTTTCAGGAGCATCGGAGCCCATTCAGTGATTGAAGGTGGCCAGACGATGAATCCGAGTACGGAAGATATTGTCCAGGCTATTCGAGATGTTCATGCAAAAAACATTATCATCCTTCCGAATAACTCCAATATTATTATGGCCGCTCAGCAGGCCGCTTCGGTTGTAGATGAAAATGTAGTTGTTGTTCCAACCAAAACAGTTCCACAGGGAATGGCTGCTCTATTAGCTTTTAATCCTTCTGGAGACATAGGTGAAAACGAAGGGTTAATGAGTGAGGCACTCTCGCACGTAAAAACGGGACAAATCACTTATGCAGTAAGAGATACACAAATCGATGGGCTCGATATCGAAAAAGATGATTTTATGGGAATTAACAATGGCAAAATTGTCATTAAAGACAAAGAGCAGCTTGGCGCAGCTGTAAAGCTTCTGGAGAACATGCTTTCTGAAGACGACGAAATACTGACGATTCTCCAGGGTGAAGATGTTTCAGATGAAGAGCTGCAAGGGCTTTTAAGTTATATAGAAGAAAATTTTGAAGATGTAGAAGTGGAAACTCACAAAGGCAAACAACCTTTATATTCTTACATCTTCTCAATAGAGTAATCGGGAAAAGGAGGGGCTGTGCCCTTCCTTTTCTTTTTGCCGACAGGAAGTCGGACAGTCATGCGTTGCCATAGGATGTGGCGCTCTTAGCATGATTTCGTTTATGCGGTGCGCTTTTCTACATTGTCCAGCTCCACCGGCTAGGCCTTCGAGGTCATAAGCTGTCTTGGCCAAAAGGTCAAAGAACGACCTTCCGTCCAAGCCATCTTATGCTTGTCAGGCCTGAGCAAGCCGGTTCCGCTTTTCGTTATTGTCCAGCTCCAGGCGCCAGCCCTTCGAGGTCATAAGCCAATCCGGCCTGAAGGTAAAAGAACAACCTTCATTCCGGCTCGTCTTATGCTTGTCAGGGCTGAGCAGGCGCCTTCCGCTTTTCTTTTTGTCCAGCTTCAGGCGCCAACGGCTCGAGGTCATAAGCTGTCTTTGCCATAAGGGCAAAGAGCGCCCTTCCGTCCAAGCCATCTTATGCTTGTCGCCGCTGAGCAGGCGCCTTCCGCTTTTCTTATTGTCCAGCTCCAGGCGCCAGCCCTTCGAGGTCATAAGCCAATCACCTCAAAAAGGCAAAGTGCGCCTTTTAGAGGTGCTCGTCTTATGCTTGTCAGGGCTGAGCAGGCGCCTTCCGCTTTTCTTGATACTCTGCTAAAATAAGATTGGGTTAGTTTGGGTTTTGATGGCAAGGCAGAGAGGGGGAAATTGTGTGAAGTATAGAAGTGTATTTGATATAATTGGTCCGGTCATGATTGGTCCTTCCAGTTCACATACTGCAGGCGCAGCCAGGATTGGCAGGGTAGCAAGGAGTTTGTTTGGGAGGGAACCAAAGTGGGCTGCTATTTCATTTTACGGCTCTTTCGCCAAGACATACCGCGGACATGGCACAGATATTGCAATTGTCGGCGGCATTATGGATTTTGATACATTTGATGAAAGAATAAAAACGTCCCTTTCCATTGCAAAGGAAAAGGGCATGAAGATATCGTTTGTGGAAGAAGATGCGGTCACAGACCATCCCAATACGGCAAGGGTGATAATTGGTGATGATCAGGGACAGCTGGAGCTTGTAGGTATCTCTATAGGCGGGGGCAAAATAGAAATAACAGAGTTGAATGGTTTTGAACTGAAGCTGTCAGGCAATCATCCTGCTATCCTTGTTGTTCACAACGATAGATTTGGTGCGATTGCGGCAGTGGCGAATGTACTTGCCAAGTACGCAATTAATATAGGACATATGGAAGTGGCAAGAAAAGAAAAAGGAAAGCTTGCTCTTATGACCATTGAAGTAGATCAGAATATAGGAACAAATATACTAGATGAGCTGAAAACACTGCCTAATATTCTGCAGGTGACCAAGATAGCTGATTAGTGTAAAAGGGGAGGATAACATGTTTCGAAATGTTGCAGAGCTTGTGGATCTTGCAGAAAGCAGAGGAATTAAAATTGCACAGGTCATGCTCGAACAGGAAGCAGAAGTAACAGGCAGAACAAAGGAGGAGATTTTTGCCCAGATGGACAAAAATCTTCGTGTTATGGAGGATGCCGTCGAGAAGGGGCTTGCGGGTGTAAAATCCCATTCAGGCCTCACAGGCGGAGATGCTGTGCTGCTTCAAACTTATATTCAAAAGGGGAATTTTCTTTCCGGAAAACCCATTTTGGATGCTGTCAGCAAAGCGGTCGCAACAAACGAAGTTAACGCCGCAATGGGAACGATCTGCGCAACTCCCACTGCCGGCTCAGCGGGTGTAGTGCCCGGCACTTTGTTTGCGGTAAGGGATACATTGAATCCGTCCAGGGAAGAAATGGTCGAATTTTTATTCACATCAGGAGCATTCGGCTTTGTTGTGGCTAACAATGCCTCTATTTCAGGTGCTGCCGGAGGATGTCAGGCTGAAGTGGGAAGTGCCAGCGGGATGGCTGCGGCAGCGATTGTTGAATTGGCAGGCGGAACGCCAAGCCAGGCAGCTGAGGCTATGGCGATTACCCTTAAAAACATGCTGGGGCTGGTTTGTGACCCGGTTGCAGGCCTTGTAGAGGTGCCTTGTGTGAAAAGAAATGCAATGGGTGCTGCCAACGCGATGGTTGCAGCTGATATGGCATTAGCTGGTGTAACCAGCAGAATTCCGTGTGATGAAGTGATTGATGCGATGTTCCGGATAGGGCAGTCTATGCCCACCGCATTAAAAGAAACGGCGCAGGGAGGTTTAGCGGCTACGCCAACAGGTCGTGAGCTGGAAGCGAAGATCTTTGGCATATCGCTCAGCAAAGGTGAACAATAAATTACAACAGCAAGTATCGGTCGTGAAGGGTGTAGGCGGCGAAACAGAGCTGGCCCTCAACGATATGGGTGTTCAAACCATACATGACCTGTTATGGTGCTTTCCTTTCCGCTATGAAGATCACCGCCGGAGGGATCTTGCAGAGGTAAAGCATAATGAACAGGTGACAGTGGAAGGGAAGGTTCATAGCGAGCCTTCTCTTGTGTATTACGGAAAAAAGAAATCAAGATTGACATTTCGTGTTCTCACTGGAAGATATTTGATTTCCGCTGTTTGCTTTAACCGGCCTTATTATAAACAAAAGCTGGATATTCAGAGTATTGTTACAGTCAGCGGAAAGTGGGATAAAAACCGCCAGACAATTACAGTGTCTGAGCTCACTTTTGGTCCACAGCAAAAGCAGCAGGAAATTGATCCTGTTTATTCAGTAAAAGGGACAGTTACTCCAAAAGCATTCAAGCGCTATGTAACTGCGGCTGTTTCTGCTTACGGCAAAGAGGTGCCGGAGATTCTTCCTGACGGGCTGCTGTCTCAGTATAAACTAATGGGCAGGAGCGAAGCCCTTCAAATCATGCATTTTCCCTTAAGCCACGAAGATCTGAAACAGGCTAGAAGACGCTTCGTTTATGAAGAATTTTTACTGTTTCAGCTGAGAATGCAGATGCTCAGAAAAATACAGCGGGAACAAACTTCTGGAAGCAGCCAGGTTTTTTCTGAAGAAGCTTTGAATGCTTTCACCGGACAGCTGCCATTCCCATTGACGGGCGCTCAAAATAGGGTGATAGGGGAAATTCTGGCTGATATGAAACATCCATTCAGAATGAACCGGCTGCTGCAGGGTGATGTAGGATCGGGGAAAACCGTTGTTGCCGCAATTGCTCTTTATGCCTCAATTCTGGCAGGGAACCAGGGAACGCTGATGGTGCCGACTGAAATTCTGGCTGAGCAGCATGCTGATTCACTTGCTGAGTTGTTTCAGCAATATCCTGTAAGGATTGCTTTGTTGACCAGCTCTGTAAAAGGTAAAAAGCGCAGGGAACTTCTGCAGCGCCTTCAGGCCGGGGAAATTGATATACTGGTAGGAACGCACGCACTGATTCAGCCGGAAGTTAATTTTTCCAAGCTCGGGCTTGTGATCACAGATGAGCAGCACAGGTTTGGAGTGGAGCAGCGGCGTGTGCTCAGGGAAAAAGGGGAGCATCCTGATGTCCTATTTATGACTGCAACACCTATCCCAAGGACACTTGCTATTACAGCTTTTGGTGAAATGGATGTTTCGGTTATCGACGAACTTCCAGCAGGAAGAAAGAAAATAGAAACATACTGGGTTAAACACGATATGCTTGACCGTATTCTTCAGTTTATAGACAAAGAATTAGAAAGCGGAAGACAAGCTTATGTCATTTGCCCTCTGATTGAAGAATCGGAAAAGCTTGATTATCAAAATGCAGTTGATGTGCACAGTATGCTTCATCATCATTTTCAGGGTAAATGGAAAACAGGGCTGATGCATGGAAAGCTGTCTCCGGCAGAAAAGGACGAAGTAATGAGGTCTTTCAGTGCAAATGCAGTACAAATTCTCGTCTCTACTACTGTTGTAGAGGTAGGTGTGAATGTGCCTAATGCAACGGTTATGGTGATTTATGATGCCGAGAGATTTGGATTGTCACAGCTTCATCAGCTGCGGGGCAGGGTTGGAAGAGGAAGTGAGCAGTCATACTGCATTCTTCTGGCGGATCCCAAGTCGGAAGCCGGTAAGGAAAGAATGGGGATCATGACTGAAACCAATGATGGATTCGTGCTTTCTGAACGAGATCTAGAACTGCGGGGGCCGGGCGATTTTTTTGGCAAAAAGCAAAGCGGCCTTCCTGAGTTTAAGGTTGCTGATATGGTGCATGATTACCGGGCGCTGGAGGTTGCCAGGACGGATGCTGCCATGCTTGTAGAGTCAGAAGCTTTCTGGCAGGATCCTCAGTATGAGGCCCTCAGACAGTCACTGGAAACAGGTGTCCTTCAAGGAGAAAAGCTAGATTAATAGGTTGGCGGGGGGCAGAATTTGTTGCATTCTGCCCTATGTCATTATATACTACTTTTAGTACCTAGTCTTAATAGTACGGATGGTGTTTGCAGAATATGAGAAAAAATAAGAAGGAAAGACAGCGGCTCCTGAAAGAGACAATTACCGGGACGCCATTTATCACGGACGAAGAGCTTGCAGAGAAGTTTCAAGTGAGCATACAAACAATCAGGCTCGACCGGCTGGAGCTGTCCATTCCGGAATTAAGAGAACGCATTAAGCATGTTGCCGAGAAAAACATGGAAGATGAAGTAAAGTCCCTGCCGCTTGATGAAGTCATCGGTGACGTCATTGACCTGGAGCTTGATACTTCGGCAATCTCCATTTTTGAAGTGAAGGAAGAACATGTTTTCAGCAGAAATAAAATTGCGAGAGGGCACCATTTGTTTGCTCAGGCAAACTCGCTTGCAGTAGCTGTTATAGATGATGAGCTCGCTCTTACCAGCAAAGCTTATATCAAATTTACAAGGCAGGTTAAGCAGGGGGAACGGGTAGTTTCAAAAGCGAAGGTTGCTGAAATCAGCTTGGAAAATGGCAGAACTGTGGTGGATGTGAACAGCTATGTGGGGAAAGAACTTGTGTTTTCCGGAGAATTTATGATGTTCAGATCAAATACAAATAAAGGATGAAATACATATGAAAATCGCTATAGATGCAATGGGCGGAGACAATGCTCCCCAGGCTGTAATTGAGGGAACAATGAAAGCTGCAGGGGCTTTTCCAGACCTGGAGATTACACTGGTTGGCAACGAGAGTATCATAAACCAATACTTAACAAATAATGAGAGAATATCAGTTATACATACGGAAGAAGTAATAGAAGCTGAAGATGAGCCTGTAAGAGCAGTGAGAAGAAAGAAGCAGGCTTCCATGGTCCTCATGGCAAATGAAGTAAAGGAAGGAAGAGCTGCAGCCTGTATATCAGCAGGAAACACAGGAGCCTTGATGACTGCAGGCTTGTTCATAGTTGGGAGAATACAAGGAATAGAGAGGCCCGCCCTGTCGCCGACTCTGCCAACAATAGATGGAAAAGGATTTCTTCTGCTTGATGTTGGTGCAAATGTGGATGCGAGGGCTGAACATCTGCAGCAATATGCTGTAATGGGTTCTATCTATGCTGAAAAAGTAAGGGGAATAACTAAGCCGAGAGTAGGGCTTTTAAATGTGGGAACTGAGGAGAAAAAGGGCAATGAGTTAACAAGACAGGCCTTTCAGCTCCTATCAGAAACGGAAGATATCAATTTTATTGGAAATGTGGAGTCAAGAGATCTTCTTGAAGGAGCAGCAGATGTTGTAGTAACAGACGGATTTACCGGTAATGTAGCTTTAAAAACAATAGAGGGAACAGCTCTTTCTGTATTCTCAATGCTGAAAGGTGCTTTAACCAGCAGTATGAAATCAAAGCTTGCAGCAGCGGTATTAAAGCCTCAGCTGAAAGAAATAAAAAATCAGATGGATTATTCCGAGTACGGAGGTGCTGCTTTATTTGGGCTAAAGGCGCCGGTAATTAAAGCTCACGGTTCCTCAGATGCAAATGCCATTTATAATGCGATTCGCCAGACAAGGGATATGGCAGCCAATTCTGTTGCAGAAACGATAGCACATGCAGTTGAACGAAATGAGGAAGTGCCTAAATAATCGATAGAAAGAGGGGAGAAAGATGAGCGGTATTGGATTTTTATTTCCAGGCCAGGGCTCCCAGGCAGTGGGAATGGGACAGGAGTTCTATCGCGAGGGAGACGTTTCAAAAGGGATTTTTGACAAAGCAGACGAAAGACTGGGCTATTCCCTATCTTCGCTGATGTTTGATGGGCCTCAAGATACCCTGACTTTGACATACCATGCACAGCCAGCTTTGCTGACTGCCAGTACTGCAATTCTTCAAGAGGTAAAAAAAGCAGGCATACAGCCGGATTTTACTGCCGGTCACTCGCTGGGAGAATACAGCGCCCTTGTCGCAGCAGGGGTATTATCATTTGAAGATGCTGTTTATGCTGTCAGAAAGCGGGGAGAGTTGATGGATCAAGCAGTTCCTGCGGGACAGGGGGCGATGGCTGCTGTACTGGGTCTTTCAGCATCTGACCTTCAGGAAGTGACTCAAACTGTCACTTCGCAGGGAAAAGTTGTCCAGCTTGCTAATTTGAATTGCCCGGGTCAAATCGTGATATCCGGAACAGCTGAAGGTGTAAATGCAGCATGCAGCCTTGCAAAAGAAAAGGGTGCAAAGAGAACCATTCCGCTCGTAGTCAGCGGGCCGTTTCATTCAAGCCTGATGAAGCCGGCAGCTGAGGAGTTTCAAAAGGTGCTGAATACAATCAGCTTTCACGATGCTTCTGTTAAAGTAATTTCTAATGTTTCGGCACAGCCGGTCATCAGCTCGAGTGATATTGTGGATTCTCTTATCAAACAGCTGTATTCCCCTGTACGCTGGGAAGAATCAATAAAGTACATGCTGAATGAGGGCGTTACGACATTTGTTGAAATCGGTCCTGGGAAAGTGCTGTCAGGGCTGGTGAAGAAAATAGACAGAGAAACCGAGGTACTATCCATACATAACAAAGATTCTTTTGCGCTTGCGATGGATAAGCTTAAGGAGGAAGTGTAAATGTTGAATGGGAGTGTGGCACTGGTTACAGGTGCATCCAGGGGTATAGGACGGTCAATAGCGCTGGAACTTGCTAAGCGGGGTGCGGATGTCGCTGTAAATTATGCAGGAAGCGAAGAAAAAGCAAATGAAACTGTTCGCGAAATAACAGCCCTTGGCCGCAGAGCAATTGCAATACGGTGTGATGTCTCTAAAGCAGAAGAAGTACAGGATATGGTAAAGCAAACGATCGAGCATTTTGGGAAATTAGATATTGCCGTTAATAATGCGGGAATTACGAAGGATAATCTGCTGATGAGGATGAAGGAAAATGAATGGGATGATGTAATAAACATTAACCTGAAGGGTGTTTTCCTTGTAACAAAAGCAGTCACCCGGCAAATGATGAAACAGAGGTACGGCCGGATTATTAATATTGCTTCCATTGTCGGTGTCAGCGGAAATCCCGGACAGGCAAATTATGTCGCTGCTAAAGCGGGAGTAATCGGACTGACAAAAACCTCTGCAAAAGAGCTCGCCAGCAGAAATATCACTGTAAATGCCGTAGCACCCGGCTTTATCTCTACAGATATGACAGAAAAGCTGCCACCTGAGGTCAAGGAGGAAATGCTCAGGCAAATCCCTCTTGCACGCCTGGGAGAGCCTGAAGATGTAGCGAATTTGACAGCTTTTCTTGCATCGGGAGAGGGTTCTTATATTACTGGGCAGACCTTCCATGTCGACGGCGGAATGGTTATGTAAAAACTCCTGCTTCAACTGGTTTTTTCGGAAAGAATCATCTATAATACTTGAGGGGAGGTGAATGCAATGGCAGAAGTATTGGACCGCGTAACAAAGATAATCGTTGACCGCTTAGGAGTGGACGAGGCCCAAGTTAAATTGGAATCTTCTTTTAAAGATGATCTTGGTGCGGATTCCCTTGATGTGGTTGAACTTGTAATGGAACTCGAAGATGAGTTTGATATGGAAATTTCCGATGAGGAAGCAGAGAACATTTCAACAGTGGGTGACGCTGTGAACTACATAAAGAGCCAAGCTTAACAGGCAGTAGAAGTCCCGCAGCTTTGCGGGGCTTTACCCCTTTTAATGCCCTTTTGGATTCACCAGTGTTTTTAGATGGAGGGTGCCTATGTCAAAACATAGCAATTACAAAGACAAGCGTTTGTACTATAAAAAAGATGAATTTAAAAAATTTCAAGAGTTAATTGGAATTTCCTTTAATAATGAAAAGCTGCTGTTCCAAGCTTTTACCCATTCATCTTATGTGAATGAGCATCGCAAAAAGCCTTATGAGGATAATGAAAGGCTTGAATTTTTAGGAGATGCGGTATTAGAACTGACAGTTTCCCAATTTTTGTTCAGCAAATATCCTACCATGAGTGAAGGAGATCTGACCAAGCTGCGCGCCGCGATTGTTTGCGAGCCTTCTCTGGTTTCCTTTGCAAATGAACTGTCATTTGGCTACCTTGTTCTTTTAGGAAAGGGTGAGGAAATGACTGGAGGGAGAGCGCGTCCTGCTTTATTGGCTGATGTGTTCGAAGCTTTCATAGGAGCTCTCTATTTGGATCAGGGATTAACTCCAGTTGTACAGTTCCTTGAAAAGGTTGTTTTTCCTAAAATTAATGATGGTGCTTTTTCTCATGTGATGGATTTTAAAAGCCAGCTTCAGGAACTTGTTCAGCGTGATAATAAAGGAGCATTGGAATATAAAATACTGCAGGAAAAAGGCCCTGCCCATAATCGTGAATTTATTGCGACAGTGTCATTGGCCGGCGAAATTCTTGGAACAGGCACGGGCAGATCTAAAAAGGAAGCCGAGCAGCATGCTGCTCAAGAGGCCCTTTCAAAACTGCAGCCTAAATAAAGAGAAATCCCCCGTAAATGGGGGATTTCTCTTTATGTTTGATATGTTAAAATATGATAGGAAAAAGGCTGCAAATATTGGCCCGGAAGCCAGTGAGCATTTTTGAGAAAACAGCAATCAATTTTTGCAGATATTAGATGGATAGGAGGGCGCTTATGTTCCTCAAACGTTTGGATATAGTTGGTTTCAAATCGTTCGCAGAACGTGTGAGTGTTGAATTTGTAAATGGTGTAACGGCTGTGGTGGGGCCGAATGGAAGCGGAAAAAGTAACATTACCGATGCCATCCGCTGGGTGCTTGGAGAACAGTCTGCCCGTTCTTTGCGGGGAGCGAAAATGGAAGACATCATTTTCGCGGGAAGCGATTCGAGAAAAGGAGTTAATATTGCCGAAGTAACGCTGACGCTTGATAACAGAGAACAGTTCCTGCCGATTGACTTCAATGAAGTGAGCATTTCACGAAGAGTATACCGTTCAGGTGAAAGTGAATACTCCATAAATAATCAAAGCTGCCGTTTAAAAGACATCATAGATTTATTCATGGACTCAGGACTTGGAAAAGAAGCTTTCTCCATAATCAGCCAGGGGAAAGTGGAAGAAATTTTAAGCAGCAAAGCAGAAGAGCGCCGCAGTATTTTTGAAGAGGCAGCCGGAGTTCTTAAATATAAAACGAGAAAGAAAAAGGCAGAGTACAAGCTTGCTGAAACACAGGAAAACCTTAACCGGGTACAGGATATTCTCCATGAACTTGAAGGCCAGATAGAGCCTTTAAAAATACAGTCTTCTGCAGCTAAGGATTATTTGGAAAAAAAGGCTGAGCTGGAAGAAGTAGAAGCTGCGCTGATTGTTTATGAAATAGAAGAGGCCCATAAATATTGGGAACATCTCACTCAGACCGTAGAGGCTGGGAAACAAAAAGAGCTTCTGATGTTATCAGACATTGGGAATAAAGAGGGCGTTCTTGAAGAGACTCGGGACAAAGTAGCTGCGCTGGATGAATCGATTGATGAACTGCAGCAGGTTCTTCTGATTGTCAGTGAAGAGCTCGAAAAGCTTGAAGGAAAAAAGGAAGTTCTCAAGGAAAGAAAAAAGAATGCCAACTCCAACAAAGCTTCACTGGAAAAAAGCATTGAAGATCTTGGAGAGCTTAATAAAAGACTGCAGCAAGAAAAAAGCCAGGAAGAGAAAGTTTTTAAAGCACTTAAGAATCAAGTGGCCGAACTGAGAAAAAACCTCTCTTCAAAACAGGCTGAAATGAAAACCTATGATGCCAACTTGGAAGAAAAGATAGAAGAGATGAAAAATGTCTATTTTGATCTTTTGAATGAACAGGTGTCTAAGCGAAATGAATCTTCATACCTGGAAGAACAGCTGCAGCAGCAGGATATGAAAAAAAACCGGCTGAAAAATAACAATCAGAGATATTTGGTGGAGCGGCAGGAATTAGAACACAAAAAGGCCGGACTTTCATCAAAACTGGAAACAGCAGGGGAACAGCTGGCTGAACATATACAAGATTTCCGATCTACACAGCAAAAGCTTGAAAGAAACAGAGAGAATTATCAAAAGCAGGAGTCAGCACTGTATAAAGCATATCAGTTTCTGCAGCAGATGCGATCGAGAAAAGAAGTGCTCGAAAACATGCAGGAGGACTACGCCGGATTTTTCCAAGGGGTAAAGGAAATTCTTAAGGCCAGAGAGTCGCTGGAGGGCATACACGGCGCCATTGCAGAGCTTGTGACAATGGACAAGGAATATGAAGCTGCAATTGAAACAGCTTTAGGCGGTGCAGCACAGCATATTGTGGTGGAGAATGAAGAATGCGGGCGAAAGAGCATAGCTTACTTGAAAAAAAATGCCTTCGGAAGAGCAACGATGCTTCCTATGAATGTTATCAAAAGCCGCAGCATAGCAAGCCATGAATACTCGTCAATAAAATCTCACCCTGCCTTTATCGGCGTGGCTTCTGAGCTGACAAATTACAATGAGCGTTACCGGAATGTGATCGGCAATCTGCTTGGTGCTGTCATTATTACAAAAGATCTTAAGGGGGCTAACGAGCTTGCCAGATTAACAGGCTACAAGATTAGATTTGTCACGCTGGAAGGTGATGTAGTAAATCCGGGCGGTTCAATGACCGGAGGAGCTGTTAAGCAGAAAAACAACTCTTTGCTCAGCCGAAGCCGGGAACTGGAAGATGTGAAATCTAAACTAACCGATATGGAAAGCAAGACAGCTTCTCTCGAGGACGCTGTAAAATCTCTAAAGAGTTCTATTTCACTGCTGGAAGCAAAGCTGGACGAAATGAGAACAAGAGGAGAAAATCTCCGTATGCAGGAGCAGTCCCTTCAAGGTGAAATGAGAGAGCTGCTGCTCAGCGAAAGAAATGTAAATGACCATCTGTCAATTTACGATGCTGAAAGAGCCTCGTTTCAAGAAGATTTTGAGAAGGCCTCCTTAAGAAAAGAGGAGCTTGCTGCAGAGCTTGAAGATATTAACCTCCGCATTCTGGCTGGAGACCGTGAAATTCAGGAGCTGACTGCAAAAAAAAATCAGCAGCAAACCTCAAGGCAGGAACTTCAGCAGAACATCACGGATATCAAAGTTCTGCTGGCTTCTAAGGAACAAACTCTTTTTAATCAAAGAGCAACTGTTGTCAGACTTGCTGATTCAGAAAAGGAAGCAGCTATGAAACTTTCTGCAGCCTCTGAAGATCTTGCTTACATTAACGGTGAAATGACTACAAGCAAATCTGGTGAGGAAAACCTTGAAGAAGCAGCAGAGCAAAAGCAGAAAGATAAATCCAAAACAATGGAATTAATAACGTCAAGAAGAGAAGAACGTCTGGGACTTCAAGCCTCCCTTGATCATCAGGAGGCAGGCTTAAAAGAGGAAAAACGGCTGCACAGGCAAACGGTGAACTGGCTGAAGGATGAAGAATTAAAACTGGCAAGAGTGGACGTGGAACTTGATAATCTATTACAACATCTTCGTCAGGAATATCTATTAACCTTTGAAGCAGCTAAAGAGAAACACAGTCTGAAAGTTCAACCTGATGATGCAAGAAGAAGCGTGAAGTTAATTAAGCTGGCAATAGAAGAGCTCGGCACAGTGAATCTGGGTGCTATTGACGAGTATGACCGAGTTTCAGAGAGGTTTAATTTTCTTTCTGAGCAAAGAGAGGATTTGCTCCTTGCAAAACAAACGCTGTATGATGTGATTGGAGAAATGGATGAAGAAATGAAGAAGCGGTTTATGACCACCTTCACGCAAATCCGCTCCCACTTTGAAAGCGTCTTTCAGGCGATGTTCGGGGGAGGAAGAGCAGAACTGAAGCTGACCGATCCTTCAGATATTCTTCATACCGGTGTTGATATTATCGCTCAGCCTCCAGGGAAAAAACTGCAGAACTTGGGGCTTTTATCCGGAGGAGAACGGGCATTAACAGCGATTGCCCTTCTGTTTTCCATTTTGAAAGTCCGGCCTGTTCCTTTCTGTGTTCTTGATGAAGTGGAAGCAGCGCTTGACGAAGCAAATGTTCACCGTTTTGCACAATATCTTAAGAAATTCAGCAAAGACACCCAGTTCATTGTTATCACTCACCGAAAGGGAACAATGGAAGAGGCGGATGTGCTGTATGGAGTCACTATGCAGGAATCCGGCGTGTCCAAGCTAGTCTCGGTCAGGCTGGAAGAAACGAAAGAATTGATAGCGACATAGCTGAAAGGAGAAAGAAATGAGTTTCTTTAAAAAATTAAAAGAATCCATTACAAAACAAACTGAAACTGTATCAGAAAGATTCAAGGAAGGATTAACAAAAACCCGCACATCTTTTTCTGATCGTGTAAATGACCTCGTTTTCCGCTACCGAAAAGTAGATGAAGATTTTTTTGAGGAGCTGGAAGAAATTCTGATTAGCGCCGATGTGGGCGTTAACACTGTAATGGAACTTATTGATGAACTAAAAGATGAGGTCAGGCGCAGAAATATTCAGGACACGAGAGAAGTCAGATCTGTTATTTCGGAAAAACTGGTTGAAATTTATCAAGGTGAAGATGAAGCTTCCCCACAGCTGAATGTAGAAGACGGAAGACTAAATGTAATTTTGTTTGTAGGTGTCAATGGAGTCGGTAAGACAACAACCATCGGCAAGCTTGCACATAAATTTAAAAACGAAGGAAAATCCGTGATGCTCGCTGCCGGGGATACCTTCCGGG
This sequence comes from Metabacillus lacus, assembly GCF_009674805.1. Classification (GTDB taxonomy): domain Bacteria; phylum Bacillota; class Bacilli; order Bacillales; family Bacillaceae; genus Metabacillus_C; species Metabacillus_C lacus. Next base: position 17,072 of record NZ_WKKI01000001.1, read on the forward strand.
CAGGAGCTATTGAGCAGCTTGAAGTGTGGGGAAATCGAGTGGGTGCCGACGTTATTAAACAGTCCGCTGGTTCTGATCCTGCTGCAGTGATGTTTGATGCTATTCAGGCTGCTAAAGCACGCAAAGCGGATGTTCTCCTGTGTGATACAGCCGGCCGCCTTCAGAATAAAGTGAATTTGATGAAAGAGCTTGAAAAGGTGAAAAAAGTGATTGAAAGGGAATTGCCCGGCGCCCCTCACGAAGTGCTTCTCGTTCTCGATGCCACAACAGGGCAGAATGCAATGAGCCAGGCCAAGCAGTTTTCCTCTGCTACAGAGGTGAGCGGAATTGTTTTAACAAAATTAGATGGTACAGCCAAGGGTGGAATCGTCCTTGCTATCCGCAACGAACTGGAAATACCCGTCAAGCTCGTCGGACTGGGTGAAAAAATGGATGATCTGCAGGAATTCATTGCTGAGCAATATGTTTACGGGTTGTTTGCGGATCTTGTGGAAGAGGAAGCGGCGGAAGAAAATCTGTAAACTATGTACGAGGCTAAAATCAGCCTAAGGGAGGGGAAGGATATCCTTTCCCTTTCTGCGTCAGGGATGCATACAGTGTTATGCTAGGTGTCTCTGTGTCTGTTAAGGAAAAAACTTGACAAACGCACCCCTGTTCAGTAGACTTTATAGATGTAAAGGTAATTCACTTAACAAAGGGGGGAGACGAAGGTGATACTCGAAAGAACAAATAGAATGAATTATCTGTTTGATTTTTATGGAGGTCTTTTAACACCTAAGCAGAAAAGCTACATGTCTCTTTACTATTTGGATGATTACTCCCTTGGTGAAATTGCCGATGAGTATAATGTCAGCCGCCAGGCCGTTTACGATAATATCAAACGGACAGAGGCGATGTTAGAGCTATATGAAGAAAAGCTTCTTTTATTTCAAAAATTTCAAGAGCGGCAGCGCCTTGTCGAGCAATTGAAGCACATTGCGGCTGAAACAGAACTGGAAGGCAGAATGCTTGTTTTGCTTGAAGCTCTTGAGAAACTAGATTAGGAGGCGGCAGCTATGGCATTTGAAGGTTTAGCCGACCGACTGCAGGGTACCATCGCAAAAATCCGCGGCAAAGGCAAGGTAAACGAAGCTGATGTAAAAGAGATGATGCGTGAAGTCCGCCTGGCTTTGCTTGAAGCTGATGTTAACTTTAAAGTCGTAAAGGACTTTGTAAAAAAAGTCAGTGAGCGGTCTGTTGGCCAGGAAGTCATGAAGAGCCTGACTCCCGGACAGCAGGTTATAAAAGTGGTTCAAGAAGAACTGACTGCTTTAATGGGCGGGGAACAGAGCAAAATAGCGGTCAGCACCAGGCCTCCAACCGTCATCATGATGGTCGGCCTGCAGGGTGCGGGGAAAACGACCACTACGGGTAAGCTTGCTAATCTTCTCAGGAAGAAGCACAATCGAAAACCGCTGCTTGTTGCAGCCGATATTTACAGACCTGCTGCCATTCAGCAGCTTGAGACGCTCGGAAAGCAGCTGGGAATGCCTGTGTTTTCGCTTGGAGACCAGGTGAGTCCCGTTGAGATTGCCAGAAAGGCGCTGGAGCATGCAAAACAGGAGCATCATGACTATGTCCTCATTGATACCGCAGGCCGCCTGCATATTGATGAGACACTGATGGACGAGCTTGCCCAGGTGAAGGAATTGTCCAAGCCTGATGAGATATTCCTCGTAGTTGATGCAATGACAGGACAGGATGCTGTAAATGTTGCAAAAAGCTTTAACGAACAGCTTGGTCTGACCGGAGTTGTGTTAACCAAACTTGATGGGGACACACGTGGAGGAGCAGCTCTTTCAATCAGGGCTGTGACAGATACACCGATCAAGTTTGTGGGGCTCGGCGAGAAACTGGATGCATTTGAACCCTTCCATCCCGAGAGAATGGCATCGCGCATACTTGGAATGGGGGATGTTCTCACACTGATTGAAAAGGCTCAGGCGAATGTTGATACTGAAAAGGCAAAAGAGCTTGAGCAAAAAATGAGAACAGCCAGTTTTACGTTTGATGATTTCCTGGAACAGCTGGGACAGGTCCGGAATATGGGGCCTCTCGATGAACTGCTGAATATGATGCCTGGTGCAAACAAGATAAAAGGCTTGAAGAACGTTCAGGTGGATGAGAAGCAGATTGGTCATGTAGAGGCAATTATCAGGTCAATGACCAAAGAGGAAAAGCTGCATCCGGAAACAATCAACGCAAGCCGCAGAAAACGGATTGCCCGTGGAAGCGGTACGTCCGTACAGGAAGTCAATCGTCTTTTAAAGCAGTTTGAAGATATGAAAAAGATGATGAAGCAGATGACCAGCATGTCAAAAGGCAAGAAAAAAGGCGGGTTAAAGTTCCCGTTTATGTAAGAAAAATGATCTGTTAAGAAAAAACACTTTACAAACCAAGACAACATTGATATTATACTATCTTGTTGAACTATTTTCGGAGGTGCTATTTAAAATGGCAGTAAAAATTCGTTTAAAACGCATGGGAGCTAATAAATCTCCTTTCTATCGTATCGTTGTTGCAGATTCCCGTTCACCACGTGATGGACGTTTCATTGAAACAGTTGGAACTTACAACCCTGTAACTCAGCCTGCTGAGGTAAAAATTGATGAGGAACTTGCATTGAAATGGCTGAAAGACGGTGCAAAGCCATCTGACACAGTACGCAACTTGTTCTCTAACCAAGGCATCATGGAAAAATTCCATAACGCTAAAAACAGTAAGTAATAGGGATTCCTATGAAAGAATTAATTGAAACAATCGTTAAGCCTCTGGTTGATCATCCCGATGCCGTTTCCATCATCTGTGAAGAAAATGACAGGCAGCAGATTTATAAGCTTTCTGTACATGAAGATGATATCGGCAAGGTGATAGGAAAAGGAGGCCGGATAGCAAAAGCGATCCGCACAGTTGTATATGCCGCTGGAACACAATCATCTAAGCGCGTGCATCTTGAGATTAACGATTAGCAAAGAAAACGGGGAATTGCATAAACAGCAGCTTCTATGAATTCTTTGCCTGAAAGCTCGAGAAGCTTCAGTAAAAGGTGGGGGATTTAACCCCGCCTTTTTTTAATAGGCTGTTTTCAGAAGATTCCGCTGCTGTTAATTTGCCATGATGGGTTCCAGAATCCTGTGGAAGTGTTTGTCCATTGTAAAATCGTAAACAAGGAGATTGCAAATGAACATACTTCAAAAGGTCACAATCAAGCAAATTTTAACTGAAAACTCAAAAGAAAAGCTGCTGCATTCATTTATACATAAAAAGGAACAGCTTCAAAAAGAATATGAACAGCTTCATTTTCAGCTTAAGAAGGCGGAAGGCAGGCAGTCTCCTTCTTTGAAGCGGCAGTTTGAATTAGAACGTGAAAGAAAAAAAGAAAAGATTGAAATTATTGACTTTCAAATACAGCAGCTCTCCATCCTCCCTATTGGAAGCGAATTAATTGAGCAGGAAAAACAGGCGATTATAGAAGTAAATGTAGGGGACAATTGGAATGAAATGAACAGTGAGAAAACAGTGGTTATAAAAGACGGCATTGTAATAGAGATTCGCTGAGGTGAGAATATGACAGAAAAATGGTTTAATGTAGGCAAAATTGTTAACACTCATGGTGTCAGGGGTGAAATCAGGGTAATTTCAAGAACGGATTTTCCTGAAGAGCGTTATGCAATTGGAAATAAGCTGTATATCTTTACAGAAAGCAAGAAAGATCCTGAGGAAGTAACCGTTGCAGCTCACAGGCTGCATAAAAACTTTCACCTGCTTACCTTTGAGGGCTACACTTCAATTGGACAAGTTGAGCAGTTCAAAGGTGCAATTTTAAAGGTTCCTGAGGACCAGCAAGGAGAGCTGGATGAGGGAGAATTTTATTTTCATGAAATTATCGCTTGTACTGTGTACACTGCAGAAGGCGAAGAAATTGGTAAAATTCGCGAAATTCTTACACCGGGTGCCAATGATGTATGGGTCATTCAGCGGACAGGGAAAAAAGATGCCCTTATCCCTTATATAGACGACATTGTTGAAGAAATTGATATTGCCAATAAACGCATTTCCATTAGGAATATGGAAGGACTGCTGGATTAACATGCGAATAGACTTTTTAACACTCTTTCCTGAGATGTTTCACGGGGTGCTGAATTCCTCCATCATGAAAAAAGCACAGGAAAAAGAGGCGGCAGAGTTTCGTGTTATTAACTTCAGAGAGTATTCGGATAATAAGCATCAAACAGTAGATGATTATCCATATGGCGGGGGAGCCGGAATGGTTCTCAAGCCACAGCCGGTGTTTGATGCAGTAAATGCAATCAAAAAGGAATCAGACTCGGAACCTAAAATCATTCTCGTTTGTCCACAGGGGAAAACCTTTGATCAAAAAAAAGCAGAAGAGCTGGCAGACACCCGGCATCTTGTTTTTATCTGCGGCCATTATGAAGGATATGATGAAAGAATCCGGCAGCATCTTGTTACAGATGAAATATCAATAGGTGACTTTGTTTTAACAGGCGGAGAACTGCCATCCATGGTCATTGCTGACAGCGTAGTCCGGCTTCTGCCGGGGGTATTGGGAAATGAGCAATCACCTATTCTCGATTCATTTAGTTCAGGTATGCTTGAGCACCCGCAGTATACCAGGCCTGCGGACTACAACGGCTTAAAAGTGCCAGACATCCTTCTTTCCGGAAATCACCGGAAAATAGATGATTGGCGGGCCAGAGAGTCACTGAAAAGAACGTGGGAGAGGCGCCCGGATTTGATTGAGAAAACAGCATTGACTGATCAGCAAAAAATGTGGCTGAAAGAGTTTGAAAGTACAACTTAGCTATTGTTTTCAACTGATCCTTATGATATGATAAATCTTGTGACTTAGGCAGATTGTCTTTGTTTTAAAACGATGTTCCGCTGCATGGATTGTATGACTTGGAATGAGCATCTGTTGGAAGGAGTTGAATACGATGCAAAAACTAATTGAAGATATCACAAAAGATCAGTTAAGATCTGATTTACCAGCGTTCCGTCCTGGTGACACTGTACGTGTACACGTAAAAGTTGTTGAGGGAACTCGTGAGCGTGTTCAGATTTTTGAAGGTGTTGTGATTAAGCGTCGTGGTGGTGGAATCAGCGAAACATTTACAGTTCGTAAGATCTCTTACGGTGTAGGTGTTGAACGTACATTCCCTGTACACACGCCGAAGATTGCTAAGCTTGAAGTTATTCGCCGCGGTAAAGTACGCCGTGCTAAACTTTACTACTTACGTGAACTTCGCGGTAAAAAAGCCCGTATTAAAGAAATTCGATAAGATAGAACAGGAAGAGCTTGTTTACAAAAACAGGCTCTTTTTTCATAGCTTCTCTACTATCCGCAAAAGGGCCGCAAAGCACTCTCTGCCTCGTGCTCCAGCCTGCGGTATCCTTAAATACATGATGGCCTGACAGGTGTACAGAGCAAAAACTTTGAACACGTCATGTTATCGTATAAAATAGAATTGAAAGTCTTTAGAACAGACATGTATGCGGAGAAGGTGATTCTGATTTGAGGAGAGAAAAAAAGAATAAAAGTGAATTTCTTGAATGGGTAAAAGCGCTAGCTGTTGCATTCTTAATCGCGGTGCTTGTAAGAACGTTTCTCTTTACGCCTATTATCGTAGACGGTGAATCAATGATGCCGACTCTCGAAGATCAGGACAGAATGATTGTGAATAAAATAGGCTATAAAGTAGACAGTCCTGAACGGTTTGATATTGTTGTTTTTCACGCAACAGAAGAGAAAGATTATATTAAGCGAATAATAGGGCTTCCGGGAGATCATATTGAATATAAGAACGACGTGCTTTATATTAATGGCATGGAATATGATGAGCCTTATCTGGATCAATTTAAACGCCAGCTGATTGACCCTCCTCTCACAGAACCCTTTACTCTCGAAGATATTATCGGGCAGAGTACAATTCCAGAAGGCCATGTGTTTGTCATGGGCGACAATCGCAGATACAGCAAAGACAGCCGGCATATCGGAACAGTCCCTATTGGGGATGTAATGGGAAAGACCAATTTGGTTTACTGGCCTTTTGAGGTAATGAGGGTCGTTGACTGATTGAATGAAGTAGGTGAAGCATTTGACGATTCAGTGGTTTCCGGGGCATATGGCAAAAGCCAGGCGCCAGGTAACGGAAAAGTTAAAATTAATTGATATTGTATATGAGCTTGTGGATGCAAGACTTCCTTTATCATCGCGCAATCCAATGATCGATGAGATTGTTCAGAACAAGCCCAGACTTGTTTTGCTGAATAAGGCAGATTTGGCAGATAAAAAGCTCACAGAAGAATGGATGAAGCATTTCAAGGACAACGGAATTCCTTCAATTGCTGTTGATTCACAAACCGGAACTGGAATGAAACAGATTGTCGCGGTTTCAAAAGAGATACTTAAAGAGAAGTTTGAACGGCTGGCAGCAAAGGGAGTTCGTCATAGGCCGATCAGAGCTTTAATTGTCGGCATCCCTAATGTCGGAAAATCCACTCTGATCAACAGGCTGGCTAAAAAGAATATAACAAAGACGGGTGACAGGCCGGGCGTAACGACTGCACAGCAATGGGTGAAAGTCGGCAAGGAATTGGAACTGCTTGATACACCGGGAATTCTTTGGCCCAAGTTTGAAGATGAACTGGTAGGATATAAGCTGGCCGCAACGGGAGCAATTAAAGATGCCATATTGAATTTGCAGGAGATTGCTGTGTTTGCTCTTAAATTTTTGACAGAGTATTATCCCGGCCAGCTACAGGAACGGTACGGTCTTGAGGAGATTCCGGAAGAAATTGGAGATCTCTTTGACGAAATAGGCAAAAAAAGAGGCTGTATGATGGCGGGCGGCTATATTGATTATGACAAAACGTCAGAGCTGGTTCTGCGGGAAATCCGGTCCGAAAAACTTGGAAAGCTTACATTTGACAGGCTGCATGAGATATAATGAAAAGAGTAAAGGCCCGCCGTATAGAGCGAGTCTTTATTTTTTTTGCGGCTTGCCGATAGTAGAGTAGAGGAGTAAATAGCGGAATGAAATTAACAGTCAGTGATATTCAAAAAGAAATAAAAACAATCCATCATATTCATGATCCCAGGCTGAAAGAGTGGCAGGAAGACAGCAGGAAAAGCGTTCAGCTGCTAGTGCAAAAGTGGCTGAGAAACTATGAAGCAGAAAAAAAACGCGCTGCAGCTTTTCAAACTATGCAGGCAATGGAAAAAGAATGCAGAGCAAAAGGCTTCAAAAAAATTGCCGGGATAGATGAAGTTGGCAGAGGCCCGTTAGCCGGTCCTGTAGTGGCTGCAGCAGTCATTCTGCCGGAAGATTTTTGGCTGCCCGGAGTGAATGACAGCAAAAAGCTGACAAGCATCCAAAGGGAGACTTACTTTCAAGAAATATATGCAAAAGCCATCGATATACATATTACAATCGTTGAGGCTGATATAATCGATAAGGTCAATATTTATCAGGCTTCCAAGCTCGCGATGGAGTCAGCTGTCAGCGGTTTGAAGGTTGAGCCTGATTATCTCCTAGTTGATGCCATGTCGCTGGACCTCCCTATTGAACAAAGGAGTATGATAAAAGGAGATTCACTAAGCATTTCTATTGCAGCAAGTTCCATTGTCGCAAAAGTTGTGCGGGACAGGCTGATGAAGGAACTTTCAGAGCAGTATCCTCATTACGGTTTTCACCAAAACATGGGTTATGGGACAAAAGAACATCTAAAAGCACTGGATATGCACGGTCCGTCTCCCTGCCACAGAAAAAGTTTTTCTCCTGTTAAGGAAGCATGCATGAAATAAAGGAGTATAATCATGAACGGTATTTCACTGCTTCACAAGCTCGCTGCTCAGCCTAGCGCAGCTGTATTGAGAAACAACTCAATTCAATTAAAGGAAGGGCAGCTCATCAGAGCAAAGGTTTTGGAGCTGTTTCCCGGCCGGCAGGCTCTTTTAGGGATAGCTGACAAGCGCCTCCTGGCTGCTCTCGATATTTCATTGGAAAAGGGGAGTTTCTACTGGTTCACTGTTAAAGAAGGCAGACGCACAGGAGTGCCAGTCCTCTCAGCTTTAAAGACAGAGGGTGCTGGAGCTCTTTTACCTGATATACTGAAGAATATCCCTCAGGAGCTGCTGAAAGCCCACAGGAGCTTTGTAGATGGTGTAGTTAATAGAGGTCTGCCGGCTACAGCAGACGAACTGAAAGCAATTTTGAACTGGCTGAATGAAATGCCAAAAGCAGACAGGCCCAAAGCGGAAGAAGCAGCACTTACAGTTTTGAACAGAAGTCTGCCTGTTTCTGCAGGAACGCTAAGTTCGCTTTATCATGCAGCAAACGAACAGTCCCTGTTTTCATCGCTGAAAATGTTAAGGGAAGAGCTCTTAGAGATGCCACTCCGTTCAAATAATGCAAATAAACTGCTGGAGCTTACTGACAGGTTGCTATCAGAGGATGGTTATGGAGATCTGTCTCTTGGAAAAAGAATAAAAGCAGCCGGATATCATCTGGGCATGCATGAAGAAGCGCAGTGGCTGAAAATGCTTGGAAAGCAGGAGTATGTGCAAAGAGATGCAGAGCATGTAAAGATGCTGCTGCATGCATTCGCAAAAGAGCAGCTGGGCACAGGAGCAGGAAATCTGGCAGATCATCTGTTATTTAAGCTGGCAGGTCAGGCCCTTCTTTCTCAGGAAAATGGTCATCTGCAATACAGTCTTTTGCAGATACCCCTTTCTTATCAGGGCTTTCAAGGAGATGCAACCATTCAATGGACAGGAAGCAGGAAGGACAACAAACAGATAGATCCTTCCTACTGCAGAATTCTTTTTCTGGTGAATCTGCCTTCGCTGAAAGAAACCATGATAGATGTTCAAATTCAAAACAAAGCAGTCTCTATTTTTATACATCATGGAGCATCTGCCGAGCCTGATTACAGCAATTATAAAGAAGAACTGAAGCAGGGTCTGCAGGAGCTTGGCTATGTGCTGACTTCGGTAAAAACTTCTGGCAGAGGAAAAGAATTGGAAGCAGGACTCTTACATAGCTTAACTAAGGTATCACGCCCTTTTTATAGAGGAGTTGATTTGAAAATATGAACCAAGTTGAAAAACGTCATAAAGCGGTAGCTTTGTCCTATGACGAATCAGTGAACTCTGCTCCAAGGATAACTGCAAAGGGGAACGGCCTGATTGCAGATAACATATTGTCGGAAGCAAATAAACACGGAGTAGCAGTGCATGAAGATCCTGCGCTTGTTTCCCTGCTGAGCACCCTGGAAATTCATCAGCAAATACCAGAAGAACTGTATGAAGCCGTTGCGGAAATTTTTGCATTTGTCCACCGAGTAGACAGCAATATAAAAGAAAAATAGCAATAGAAAGTAATATTTTTATATTATTAAAAAAATATATTGCTATAAAAATTTAGAATTTTATGAAGGATTCTACTATTTTGTGTGGAATGCTAGACAATGAAACAACTATTATATAAAATGAAAGCGCAGTCTATTTTAGTTGTACATATGTTAGGAGGATGGGAAATGAATATACATGAGTACCAGGGTAAAGAAATCCTCAGAAAATATGGGGTTAACGTGCCGAATGGCAAAGTTGCTTTTACTGTGGAAGAAGCTGTGGAAGCCGCTAAGGAACTGGGAACAGAAATAGCGGTAGTAAAAGCGCAAATCCATGCCGGAGGACGAGGAAAAGCTGGCGGGGTAAAAGTTGCAAAGAATATAGATGAGGTTCGTACATATGCGGAAGAAATACTCGGCAAAGTGCTGGTAACTCATCAAACAGGACCTGAAGGCAAAGAGGTTAAACGCCTGCTTATTGAAGAAGGCTGCGATATCAAAAAAGAATACTATGTTGGACTTGTGCTTGATCGTGCTACTTCAAAAATTGTGTTAATGGCTTCTGAAGAAGGCGGAACTGAAATTGAAGAAGTGGCAGAGGAAACTCCTGAAAAAATCTTTAAGGAGTATATTGATCCGGCCATTGGTCTTCAAGGCTATCAGGCGAGAAGAATAGCTTTCAATATTAATATTCCAAGAGAGCTTATCGGCAAAACAGTAAAGTTTATGAACGGCCTTTACAATGCTTTTGTTGAAAATGACTGCTCAATTGCGGAAATTAATCCTCTTGTCATCACTGGCGATTCCAATGTGATTGCACTTGATGCAAAACTGAACTTTGATTCCAATGCTCTTTACCGACGCAAGAATATTTTGGAGCTGAGAGATTTGGATGAAGAGGATGCTAAGGAAATTGAAGCTTCAAAATATGATTTAAGCTATATTTCTCTCGAAGGTAATATCGGCTGTATGGTAAACGGTGCAGGTCTTGCTATGGCTACGATGGATATTATCAAATATTATGGCGGCGACCCTGCCAACTTCCTGGATGTTGGGGGCGGTGCGACTGCTGAAAAAGTAACCGAGGCCTTTAAAATCATTCTTTCAGACCAAAATGTGAAAGGTATTTTTGTTAACATTTTCGGAGGCATTATGAAGTGTGATGTAATTGCTGAAGGTGTGGTAGAAGCAACGAAGCAGGTCGGACTTGAAGTACCGCTTGTTGTGCGGCTTGAAGGTACGAACGTGGAAATCGGCAAGAAAATTCTTAATGAGTCCGGGCTGAATATCACATCGGCAGATTCAATGGCAGACGGCGCTCAAAAAATCGTTTCATTAGTAGGATAAGGAAGGCAGGGGATCGGAATGAGTGTATTCATTAATAAGGACACAAAAGTCATTGTACAAGGGATAACTGGTTCAACCGCTCTATTCCATACAAAGCAGATGCTTGAGTACGGAACCAAGATTGTCGGAGGCGTCACTCCCGGCAAAGGCGGTACGGAAGCTGAAGGAGTCCCGGTATTTAATACAGTGGAGGATGCAGTAAAGGAAACCGGTGCGAATGCATCTGTCATCTACGTGCCTGCCCCGTTTGCTGCGGACGCGATTATTGAGGCTGTTGATGCAGAACTGGACATGGTTATCTGTATTACTGAGCATATTCCTGTTCTGGATATGGTGAAGGTAAAGCGCTTTATGGAAGGCAAAAAGACTCGCCTGGTTGGACCAAACTGCCCGGGTGTCATTACGCCGGATGAGTGCAAAATCGGGATTATGCCTGGATATATTCATACAAAAGGCCATGTAGGGGTTGTATCCCGTTCAGGAACATTAACCTATGAAGCAGTCCATCAGCTGACACAAGCCGGCATCGGCCAGTCTACTGCTGTTGGAATCGGCGGAGATCCGGTTAATGGAACCAATTTTATTGATGTGTTAAAAGCATTCAATGAAGATGACGACACTTATGCTGTAATCATGATTGGGGAAATCGGCGGTACAGCGGAAGAAGAAGCTGCAGAGTGGGTCCGCGACAATATGAAAAAGCCTGTAGTAGGCTTTATCGGCGGACAGACTGCACCTCCAGGGAAGCGTATGGGCCATGCTGGAGCCATAATCTCAGGCGGTAAGGGTACTGCTGCGGAAAAGATTAAAACGATGAATGAATGCGGTATACAAGTAGCAGATACACCATCTGTAATTGGTGAAACGCTCATCAGTGTTTTAAAGGAAAAAAATATGCTTGATAAGTGTAAAACTCATTAAACAATTCAGGGCCGCTTACAGCGGTCCTTTCTATTAGAATTAAACCTAAAAAAGGAGTATTATATATGGAAGAAACAAGGTTAAATTTAATTAAAATGTGTGCTTCAGGAAAAGTGAGCTCAAAAACCATTTCTCAGCTATTCATAAAGAATCCAACACTCTCTCTTCTTCAAGATTCAGGGCCTGCCTCTCCGCTTGATAACAGCAGGCTGAGTCACCTCCTCAAAGAAATCTCCCAACACCCTGCAGACAATCTCCTTCAGCAATGTAAACAGCAAAATATCGAGCTTATTACGATTTTAGATGACAAATATCCGCCTTTGCTGAAAGAAATCTATGACCCTCCCGCTCTCCTTTACTGCAAAGGAAACACGGACCTTCTGGGTATCCGTTCTTTGAGTGTGGTGGGAACCAGAACACCTTCCTCATATGGAAAGAATATGATTAGCAGTCTTCTCTCTCCTTTGCTGAAGGACGGCTGGGTTATGATCAGCGGTCTTGCTGAAGGAATTGATGCACTGGCACATCAAGAGGCAATCCGGCAGTCAGGAAAGACAATTGGGGTCATTGCAGGAGGGCACAGACACATTTATCCCAGTAGTAATAAAGAACTTGCAGCCATCATGGCAAAGGAGCATCTGATACTGTCAGAATATCCCCCTGATACCAGGCCTAAAAAGTGGCAATTTCCTCTCAGAAACAGAATTATCAGCGGTTTGAGCATGGGAACATTAGTGGTAGAGGCCAAGGAAAAGAGCGGGTCGCTGATTACTGCCAGTGCTGCCCTGAACGAAGGGAGAGAAGTATTTGCCGTTCCGGGAAACATACTTCAGGATACCGCAAAAGGCACTAACCGCTTGATTCAGCAGGGTGCAAAACTGGTCATGACAGCAGAAGATATCACTGAAGAGCTATCATATTTGTATGCCTGATGCCCATCATTATGGTATGTTACACACTGTAGGAAACTGAATGCGTAATAAATACTGTTTGACAAACCCTGATTTAATATTTAATAATAGTGGAGATTTAATAAAACGGATACAGCAGTAAATTTTTCAATGCTATTTCTAATAAAAAAAAATTTGTATGTATAAATTACGGGAATTTTTACAATAAAAGAGAGAGAATACCTCCGAGGGGGACTAAAAATGTCAGATTACTTGGTAATCGTTGAGTCGCCTGCCAAAGCGAAGACGATTGAACGTTATCTAGGGAAGAAATATAAAGTGAAAGCATCTATGGGACATGTACGGGATTTGCCAAAGAGTCAAATTGGGGTAAATGTTGAAAGCGACTTTGAACCAAAATATATTACAATACGCGGTAAAGGTCCGGTTCTGAAAGAATTAAAAACAGCGGCAAAAAAAGCGAAGAAAGTTTACCTCGCAGCTGACCCCGACAGAGAAGGGGAAGCAATTGCGTGGCATCTGGCCAACACACTGGAGCTTGATGTACATTCCGACTGCAGAGTTGTTTTTAATGAAATAACAAAAGATGCAATCCAAGAGTCCTTCAAACATCCGCGTGCCATTAACATGGATCTTGTTGATGCTCAGCAGGCAAGAAGGGTGCTGGACAGGCTTGTAGGCTATAAAATCAGCCCGATTCTCTGGAAAAAAGTTAAGAAAGGCCTTAGTGCCGGCCGGGTTCAGTCAGTTGCTTTACGATTAGTAATTGATCGAGAAAAAGAAATTAAAGAATTTTTACCGGAAGAATATTGGAAAATTGATGCTGATTTTCTAAAAGGCAACGAAAAGTTCGAGGGAGCCTTCTACGGAGTTGGCGGTAAAAGGACAGAGCTTCATTCAGAAGAAGATGTGAAGCAGGTAACAAATTCGATAAAAGGCAGCAAGTTTACGGTGGCCAATGTAACGAAAAAGGAACGAAAACGCAATCCTGCAGTCCCTTTTATTACCTCCACCCTGCAGCAGGAAGCGGCAAGAAAGCTGAATTTCCGGGCGAAAAAGACCATGATGATTGCACAGCAGCTTTATGAGGGAATGGATTTAGGCAAAGATGGAACAATTGGACTTATAACGTATATGAGAACAGATTCCACCCGTATTTCCGAGACTGCCCAAAATGAGGCTGCAGGATATATTCAGGAGACTTACGGAAAAGAGTTTCTCGCACAGGACAAAAAGGCGGAAAAAAAGAACGCAAAGTCCCAGGATGCTCATGAAGCAATCCGGCCTACTTCTACTCTTAGAGATCCAGGTTCATTAAAAGAATTTTTAAGCAGGGATCAGCTTAGATTATACAAGCTCATCTGGGAGAGGTTTGTAGCCAGCCAAATGGCTCCGGCCATCCTCGATACCATGAGCGTGGATCTTGAAAATAACGGAGTTTTGTTCAGATCTACCGGTTCAAAAATAAAATTTTCCGGATTTATGAAAGTGTACGTAGAAGGAAATGACGATCAGGTAGAGGAAAAAGACCGTATGCTTCCCGACTTGAAAGAAGGAGATAGGGTTGTTTCCAAAGATATTGAACCTTCTCAGCATTTCACCCAGCCGCCGCCGCGCTATACGGAAGCACGACTGGTAAGGACGCTGGAAGAGCTTGGGATCGGGCGCCCTTCCACATATGCTCCAACTTTGGATACCATCCAAAAAAGAGGGTATGTGGCCCTTGATAATAAGCGGTTCATTCCAACAGAACTTGGAGAGATCGTCCTTGAACTGGTGATGGAATTTTTCCCGGAAATTATCAACGTTGAATTTACAGTGGATATGGAAAACAGCCTTGATGAAGTTGAAGATGGGAAAATGCAGTGGGTCAGCATTATCAGGGAATTTTATAAAGAGTTTGAAAAAAGAATTATCAGAGCAGAAAACGAGATGGAATCTGTTGAGATTAAGGATGAACCAGCTGGCGTTGACTGTGAGCTCTGCTCAAACCCAATGGTATTCAAAATGGGACGTTACGGAAAATTCATGGCATGCTCGAACTTTCCTGACTGCCGCAACACCAAACCTATTGTAAAAGATATTGGTGTTACATGCCCGAAATGTGAAAAAGGCAATATAGTGGAAAGAAAATCAAAAAAACGACGGATCTTCTATGGCTGCGATCAATACCCTGAATGCGACTTCCTTTCCTGGGATAAGCCGATAGCAAGAAACTGTCCGAAATGCGATCATATGCTTGTCGAGAAAAAACTGAAAAAAGGCGTTCAGGTTCAGTGTATAAATTGCGATTATAAAGAAAGTCAGCAAAAGTAATTTTCTGGTGAGCAGGCCTGGCTCACCTTCTTTTTTAGTTTGAAGCAGAAATTGGAGGATTATGATATGACAACAAATGGTGTAAAAGTAAATGTAATAGGAGCTGGACTTGCAGGAAGCGAAGCAGCCTGGCAGCTTGCTAAAAGAGGTGTAGAAGTAAACCTTTATGAAATGAGGCCGGTTGTCCAGACACCTGCTCACCATACTGATAAATTTGCAGAGCTTGTCTGCTCCAACTCTCTCAGGGCAAATAACCTTACTAACGCGGTTGGTGTCCTCAAAGAAGAAATGAGAACATTGGATTCAGTCATTATTCAATCTGCGGATGATTGCTCTGTTCCCGCAGGAGGAGCACTTGCAGTTGATAGACACGAATTTGCCGGGCTTGTAACGGAACGGGTAAAAAACCATCCCAATGTCACGGTCATTACCGAAGAAGCAACGAAGATACTTGAAGGACCAACAATTATTGCGACTGGCCCCCTTACATCGAAACATCTGTCAGAACAGCTCAGAACTCTGACTGGTGAGGATTATCTCTATTTTTATGATGCAGCTGCTCCGATTATAGAAAAAGACAGCATAGATATGGATAAAGTATATTTAAAGTCCAGGTATGATAAAGGAGAAGCAGCGTATTTGAACTGCCCGATGACGGAAGAAGAATTTGACGTTTTTTATGATGCACTGACAAGTGCGGAAACTGTTCCTTTAAAAGAGTTTGAAAAAGAAATCTTTTTTGAAGGGTGCATGCCAATAGAAGTAATGGCCAAGCGCGGCAGGAAAACAATGCTGTTCGGACCAATGAAGCCGGTAGGCCTGGAAGACCCTAAAACTGGAAAACGTCCTTTTGCGGTGGTTCAGCTAAGACAGGATGATGCAGCCGGCACACTTTACAACCTTGTTGGATTTCAAACACATTTAAAATGGGGTCCGCAAAAAGAAGTTCTTCAATTAATACCAGGCTTGGAAAATGCTGAAATTGTCAGATACGGCGTGATGCACCGAAATACGTTCATCAATTCTCCAAGACTGCTAAAAGCAACGTATCAATACAAAGACAGGGAAGATCTCTTCTTTGCCGGGCAGATGACCGGAGTTGAAGGATATGTAGAATCAGCGGCTTCCGGCCTGCTGGCTGGAATTAATGCGGCTCATTATGTTCTCGGAAAAGAACTCATTACTCTTCCTCCGGAAACGGCTATGGGGAGCATGGCAAAGTATATAACAACAGCCAATCCGGAAAACTTTCAGCCGATGAACGTGAACTTTGGGCTTTTCCCTGAGCTTCCTGAAAGGGTTAAAAACAAAAAAGAACGCTATGAGCAGTACGCAAATCGAGCAATAGAAAGTATTCAAAAAATTTCGAAAAGTTTATAGGGAAAGTAATTGCAAGGGCTGCTGATGTTGTGATACCATTTAGTAGCCCTTGTGAGGTGTTAAAGTGGAAAATGTTAAGAATTTTTTAAATTTATTTGTGGAATATTTACAAATCGAGAAAAATTATTCACAATATACTATTGTGAATTATGTCCGCGATATTGAGGATTTGCTGGCCTTCATGACAGAAGAGGGAATAACAGAAATTTCAGAAGTGACTTATCAGGATACAAGGTTATTCTTAACCGGATTACATACAAAAAACTACTCGAGAAAGTACATCTCCAGAAAAATTTCTTCTCTTAGAAGTTTTTTTAAATTTCTTGTGAGAGAAAAGTACACGGAAGAAAATCCGTTTGCTCTGGCATCGCTGCCTAAAAAGGAACAAAGAATTCCTTCATTTTTCTATGAAAGCGACATAGACGCTCTTTTTTCTGCTTCGGATACTTCAACCCCTGCAGGAAAAAGAAATCAGGCACTGCTTGAAGTTCTTTATGCAACCGGGATACGGGTAAGCGAATGCTGTCAGCTTAAGATTTCTGATGTTGATTTATCCACGGACATTCTGCTCGTAACGGGAAAAGGAAATAAGCAGAGATATGTCCCTTTTGGAAGCTATGCTAATGCGGCACTGCAGGAATATCTGTCGGCAGGGCGGGCTGAGCTTGAAAAAAAGTCATCAGCGCGGAATGAGTTTTTGTTTCTAAATGCCAAAGGGACACCCCTGACGGAACGCGGGGTCCGATATATCCTGGATAAAATGATTACACAAACATCAACGATTTTTCATATTCATCCTCATATGTTCAGACATACTTTCGCAACGCATTTACTTAACGAAGGGGCAGATTTAAGGAGCGTACAGGAATTGCTGGGCCATGCCCATCTCTCTTCCACACAAGTGTATACACACGTTTCCAAAGAACAATTGCGCAAAACTTACATGTCTCACCACCCTCGCGCATAGAGGAAATTACAGGAGGCTGATTACGATGTCACAACAACAATTTCATGCAACAACAATTTTCGCGGTTCATCATAACGGCAAAGCTGCCATGTCCGGAGACGGACAGGTAACCTTTGGAAATGCAGTTGTCATGAAACATACGGCGCGGAAAGTCCGTAAAATATTCAACGGAAAGGTGCTTGCAGGATTTGCCGGCTCTGTGGCGGATGCTTTTACGCTTTTTGAATTGTTTGAGACCAAACTGGAGGAGTATAATGGCAACCTTCAGAGAGCGGCGGTTGAAATTGCAAAAGAATGGCGGAGCGATAAAGTTCTGAGAAAGTTAGAAGCAATGCTGATCGTCATGGACAGGGAACAGATGCTGCTTATCTCTGGAACAGGAGAAGTGATCGAGCCTGACGATGGAATACTTGCGATAGGGTCCGGCGGTAACTTTGCCCTGGCTGCAGGAAGATCCTTGAAAAGATTTGCAGCTGACCATCTGACCGCAAGAGAAATAGCAGAAGCTGCTCTTAACATTGCAGGAGAGATCTGTGTATATACAAACCAAAATATCATTGTGGAAGAATTATAAGAGGAGGGGAATTCATGAATCAGCAGCTTACACCTCGCCAAATTGTAGAACGTCTTGATCAGTACATCGTCGGACAGAAAGATGCTAAAAAGGCTGTCGCAGTGGCTTTAAGGAACCGGTATCGCAGAAGCAGGCTGAAGGAAGATCTTCGGGATGAAGTAGTTCCGAAAAACATCTTGATGATCGGGCCCACAGGAGTAGGTAAAACAGAAATAGCAAGAAGAATCGCAAAGCTCGTCGGTGCTCCTTTTATTAAAGTTGAGGCAACAAAGTTCACCGAGGTAGGGTACGTAGGCCGGGATGTAGAATCAATGGTCAGAGATCTTGCGGAAACTTCCGTCAGGCTTGTTAAAGAAGAAAAAATGGTGGAAGTGCGCGGAACGGCAGAGGAAAATGCAAACAGGAGGCTTGTAGAACTTTTGGTTCCTGGTGCAAAAAAACAAACTAATATGAAAAACCCGTTTGAAATGCTGTTTGGAGGAAATCAGCAGCAAGAGCCTGAACAGTCCTCAGAAGAAACAAATCTTGAGGAAAAAAGACGCAAAGCTGCTCATCAGCTTGCACTAGGGGAATTGGAAGATCATTACGTAACAGTAGAGGTTGAGGAGCAGCAGGCTTCTATGTTTGATATGCTTCAGGGTTCGGGTATGGAACAAATGGGAATGAACATGCAGGATGCATTGGGAAGTCTAATGCCGAAGAAGAAGAAAAAACGCAAATTAACGGTAAGAGAAGCACGCAAGGTACTGACGAATGAAGAGGCTCAAAAGCTTATTGACCTGGACGAAGTAGCTCAGGAAGCGGTTATAAGAGCTGAACAGACCGGTATTATCTTTATAGATGAAATTGATAAAATTGCCAGGAAAAGCCAGGGTGGCAGCAATGCTGACGTATCGAGAGAAGGAGTACAAAGAGACATCCTTCCGATTATAGAAGGCTCCACTGTTGTGACAAAATATGGATCCGTAAAAACAGACCATGTTTTGTTTATTGCCGCGGGCGCTTTTCATATCGCCAAGCCTTCTGATCTGATCCCTGAACTTCAGGGGAGACTTCCAATCCGTGTGGAACTAACAAAACTGAGCGTTGATGATTTCATCCGCATCCTTGTGGAACCGGACAATGCTTTATTAAAGCAGTACAAGGGTTTATTGGAAACAGAAGGTATACATCTTGAATTTTCTGACGATGCTATTCGTAGAATTGCAGAAGTAGCTTTTCAAGTGAACCAGGATACTGATAATATTGGAGCAAGAAGGCTACATACCATTATGGAACGGCTTCTAGAAGATTTGCTGTTTGAAGCCCCTGATATTAATATGGAACGGGTGGATATCACGCCGCAGTATGTAGAAGATAAGCTGGGCAAAATAGCGAAAAACAAGGATTTAAGCCAATTTATTTTATAAGGATTTTTAGGAGGAAGCATGAAAATGGCATTATTAGAAAGAACAAGAATCATTAACTCCATGCTGCAAAAAGCAGCGGGAAAACCGGTAAATTTTAAAGAAATGTCTGAAACATTATCTGAAGTTATTGAAGCTAACATTTTTGTAGTGAGCAGAAGAGGAAAACTGCTTGGTTATGCAATTAATCAGCAAATTGAAAATGAGCGCATGATCAAGATGCTGGAAGACCGCCAGTTTCCTGAAGAATATACAAAAAATTTGTTTAACATTTCAGAAACGTCATCAAATCTTGACGTCTACAGTGAGTATACTGCTTTTCCAGTGGAAAACAGAGAGCTGTTTGAAAATGGCCTGACTACTATTGTACCGATCATTGGAGGCGGTGAACGTCTTGGTACACTGATTCTTGCGAGACTTCAGGAGCAGTTCCAAGATGATGATTTGATTCTGGCTGAGTATGGTGCAACAGTTGTAGGAATGGAAATTCTCCGCGAAAAATCCGAAGAAATTGAAGAAGAAGCTCGCAGTAAAGCGGTTGTGCAAATGGCAATCAGTTCATTATCCTATAGTGAACTGGAAGCGATTGAGCATATATTTGAAGAGCTGAATGGAAATGAAGGGCTGCTTGTTGCCAGTAAAATAGCAGACAGAGTAGGCATTACACGTTCTGTCATCGTAAATGCTTTGAGAAAACTGGAAAGCGCCGGTGTAATTGAATCCCGTTCTCTTGGGATGAAAGGCACATATATCAAGGTGCTAAATACTAAATTCCTATATGAGCTTGAAAAATTAAAGTCAAACTAAAAATAATTAGAATAAAAAAAGGCACTTCAGACCTACTGAAGTGCCTTTTTTTCATACATTTTACTTAAATTGATACATGTTAAGAAATTTATATGATTCATAAGAACTATTATAAGTAATAAAATCCCATTTATTTATAACTATATAATCAGTTAGAGAGGACCAGAAATTACGACTTTTTTTTACATCTGTTACATAGACTTTATTTCTTATATTTCTTACAATTACATTAAGCTTTTAAACAAATTTCGACACTTATAGTAATTCGTACTAACTATGGTATTTTTGGGGGTAAATATGAAAATTTTCTCAGGAACATTTGATGTACTAGAAAAAGGAATCCAATATTCCTCACAAAATCAAAAAATGATTGCCAACAACATTGCCAATGTAGACACGCCAAATTATAAAACGCAACATGCCAGCTTCAGTTCCTTTTTAAAAAAAGAGACAAAAACTCTGCAGGCTCATGTGACAGATCATAAACACATACAGTTTTCAGGCGGCGATAGGCGGAAAGTCACTGATGGGGCTTTAGCCTCAAACTACAACCATAACGGCAATAATGTTGACATTGATAAAGAAATGGCTCTGCTTGCTGAAAATCAAATTTTTCACAGCGCAGTGATGGACCGGTTAAATGGAAAATTCAATTCGTTAAAAACAGTTGTTAGAGGAGGCAAATAGAAATGAGTATCTTCTCAAGCTTAAATACAACTGCTTCGGCCTTGACAGCACAAAGATTAAGAATGGATATTATTTCATCCAATATGGCAAATGTTGAAACAACCCGGGGAGTAATCAATGAGGAAGGCCAATGGGAGCCATACAGGCGAAAAATGGCGGTTTTGGAGCCGAAGGGACAAAGCTTTTCTTCTATGCTGCATCATGCAAGAGGCGGTCAGGCAAATCCTGCAGCCGGGGTTGTGGTTTCTGCAGTAAAAGAAGATTCTGCACCATTTAAAAAAGTTTTTGATCCAGGGCACCCTGATGCAGGGCCGGACGGATTCGTCAATATGCCGAATGTAGATCCGCTCAAGGAAATGGTGGACTTAATGGGCAGCACCAGGTCGTATGAAGCAAACGTAACAGTTTTTAATGCATCAAAATCTATGCTGCTCAAGTCTTTAGAGCTAGGAAAGTAGGTATGTAGAATGATTGATAAAATTTCCCCTTCACTGATGAGCCCTGTCGGTAAGATGGAATCCCTGTCAAAGGTACAAACAAACAATGTTTCCTTTTCTGAACTGCTTAAGCAGTCATTAAATGAAGTAAACAAGGCACAGGGAGCTTCAGATTCAATGACAGAAGCGTTGGCTTCCGGGAGAAAAGTTGAGCTGCATGATGTGATGATAGCCGCAGAAAAAGCCAGCGTTATGATGCTTACAACGATTGAAATAAGAAACAAAGCTGTAGAAGCATATCAGGAAATATCGAGAATGCAAATGTAACAATTGTAGAATCGGTTAATGATAGCTGAAAAAGAATACCATCTTAACCGGGGGAAGCGCCAATATGAATCAAAAACTGATAGAGTTAAAAAACAAAACTTCACATTTTTGGTCAGAAAGACCTCCAGTACAAAAAGGTCTCATCGGAGGAGGAGTACTGCTGCTTTTTATCCTAATAGCGGGTATATCTATAGCAGTTTCTAATACAAAGTTCGTTCCTTTATATAAAAATCTGTCCGTTCAAGAAACAGGCCAAATAAAGGAAACACTGGATTCAAAAGGGATTAAGTCAGAAATTACTGATAATGGAACCACTATTAGAGTGCCTGAAGAGCTTACCGACTCCTTAAAGGTGGAACTGGCAGCGCAGGGAATTCCGGATAGCGGGAATATAGACTATTCATTCTTCGGACAGAATGTCGGCTTCGGTATGACAGACAATGAATTTGATGTCCTGAAGCTGAAAGCTACACAAACAGAACTAGCTAACCTCATTAAAGGTATTGATGGCGTCCAGGATGCGAAGGTAATGATTAACCTTCCAAAGCAGTCTGTTTTTGTAGGAGACGCAGGTGAATTGTCCTCAGCATCCATCGTGATTCACATGAAACCTGGAAATCAGCTTGATCAGTCCAAGGTGAATGGACTGTATCACCTGGCAGCAAAAAGTATTCCTAATCTGCCTACTGATAATATCGTAATCATGGACCAAAATTTCCAGTACTTCGACTTAAAAAATAATATACCGCTTGTGGCTGATTTTTCAAATCAGTATGAAATTAAAAAACAAATAGAAAGAGATATTCAAAGAGAAGTGCAAAAAATGCTCGGCACAATGATGGGTCAGGATAAAGTAGTTGTTTCAGTTAGCACTGATATAGACTTTACCCAAGAAAACAGAGAAGAAAACCTAGTTGAGCCGGTTGATGAAGAAAATATGGAAGGTATCGCAATCAGTGCAGAAAGAGTAACCGAAACCTTTAGCGGCAGCGGAGGGAGAGCTGCTGGCGGAGTTCCCGGAGCAAATGAAACTGACATTCCAGGTTACACCCAAGCAGAAACCGGAGACGGCGGGGACTATGAAAGAATTGAAGAAAGAATTAATAATGAAGTGAATAGAGTGAAAAAAGAAATTGTTGAAAGTCCTTATAAAATTCGAGATATCGGTATTCAAGTAATGGTGGAGCCTCCTAATAATGAAAATGGGCAGGCATTTCCTCAGCAGAGAATAGATGATATACAGCAAATTCTTTCAACCATTGTAAAAACTTCTATCTACAAAGAAAGTGGTGCTGAGCCCGTTGGAGATCAAGAAATTGCTGATAAAATCGTTGTTTCAGTTCAGCCATTCGATGGCAAGCAAGCTTTAGAAGGAGAAGCAGGATCATCTATACCTGGCTGGATTTTTGCTGTCGGGGGAGCACTATTCATTATTATTATTATCCTGATTACCCTGCTGGTAAGAAACCGCAGGTCAGAAGATGAATATGAAATTGAAGAAGAGTTTGAAGAAAGAAAACTGGTTTCAGTACCAGATGTAAATGACGAAACAGAAAATGAAGGAACAGCGAGAAAGAAGCAGCTTGAAAAGCTGGCAAGAGAAAAACCGGAAGAATTTGCGAAGCTGCTCAGATCGTGGATAACAGAAGACCAGGGGTGATGCATAGATGGCTAGAACAGATAGAGGAACTAGAATAACAGGCAGACAAAAAGCAGCTATTCTATTAATTTCCTTAGGACCTGAAGTGTCCGCATCTATTTACAAACATTTATCAGAAGAAGAGATAGAAAAACTAACATTAGAGATATCTGGCGTCAGATCTGTTGACGCTTCTAAAAAGGAAGAGATTATAGAAGAATTTCATCAAATCGCCATAGCACAGGATTTTATTTCGCAAGGCGGTATCGCATACGCAAAGCAGATTCTGGAACAGGCTTTGGGGGAGGAAAAAGCAAACAATATCATTCACAGGCTTACAACCACGCTTCAGGTGAAACCATTTGATTTTGCCAGAAAAGCGGATCCTTCCCAGATTCTTAATTTTATCCAGAGCGAGCACCCGCAAACCATTGCGCTTATTCTTTCTTACCTGGATCCTGTTCAGTCAGGGCAAATTCTTTCTGAACTTCCTCAGGAAGTTCAAGCTGATATAGCAAGAAGAATAGCTCTTATGGACCGCACGTCACCTGAAGTAATAAGTGAGGTTGAACAAGTGCTTGAAAGAAAGCTGTCTTCGACCTTTACACAGGATTATACGCAGACCGGCGGGGTAGAATCAGTAGTTGAAGTGCTGAACAGCGTTGACCGAAGTACTGAAAAAACCATTTTAGATGTTCTGGAAATACAGGATCCTTCACTTGCTGAAGAAATTAAAAAGCGGATGTTTGTATTTGAAGATATTGTTACATTGGACAACCGTGCTATTCAGAGGGTAATCAGAGATGTGGAAAATGAGGATCTGATGCTTTCACTTAAGGTAGCAAGCGAAGAAGTAAAAGAGATTGTCTTTAAAAATATGTCTCAGCGAATGGTTGAAACTTTTAAAGAAGAAATGGAATTTATGGGACCTGTCAGGCTTAGAGATGTTGAGGAAGCTCAATCCCGAATTGTGAGCATTATCAGAAGGCTTGAGGATGCAGGGGAAATCGTTGTTGCCCGCGGCGGAGGAGACGATATTATTGTCTAGGCTGATAAAATCCCATCTGGCACTCAACAAGGATTATGATGCAAAGATGTTACCTTTGAAGAAAATATCATCTGCCAATCATATTGATGAAGAAAACAGCAGAATGGAAGATGCTGAAGCTGCTTTGTTCCTTGTCAAGGAAGAAACGAAGAGGATGAAGGAAGAAGCTTCGCGGGTTATGGAAGAAGCTTACCTCCACATTTCAGCGGAAAAGGAAGAATGGCTATCCCAAAGAGAGATTCTCGTTTCACAGGCCCGTGAAGAAGGATATGCAGCCGGCTATGATCAAGGAAAGAAACAAGCTATAGAGGATTATGAAGATAAACTGCAGGAAATAAACAGCCTTGCTGAACTTTCTCAAGTTCATTATTTGAAAAGAATTGAAGAAGCGGAAGATACGATTCTTGCTCTTGGACTGAAGACGGCACGAAAAATTCTGGCCCATCAGCTTTCAGAAGAACCGAAGCTGTTTCTTTCACTGGTAGCAAACGCATTAAAGGAAGTAAGGGAGAGTGAAAAGATCAAGGTATACGTGAGTCTGCATGATTATGAGCTGGTTTCTTCTTCCGTCTCAGAACTTAAATCATCATTAATGAGTGATGCTGAGCTGTTTGTTTACCTGGATGACAGTATTTCTCCTGGAGGATGCATCGTAGAATCGCCATATGGGAAAATAGATGCCGGTATAGATACCCAGCTGAATGAATTAAAAATACAGCTGTTTCAGCTCTTAAAGGAGAAATAGAATGGAAACTAGCAAGATGATCGACCTGATTGACCAGCTTGATTCCTTTAAGCGATATGGAAAAGTGGCGAGGGTAATTGGATTGATGATTGAGTCAAGAGGTCCAAAAAGTTCTATAGGCGAGCTTTGCTATATTTATCCCGGCGTAAAAATGGATAGAAGAATTCCAGCAGAGGTTGTTGGTTTTAAGGATGAAAATATTTTGCTAATGCCTTTTTCTCCTGTGACGGAAATCTCACCAGGCAGCATAGTTGAATCAACATCCGAACCTATGACTGTAAAAGCCGGGCCTGAATTAATCGGTAAAGTGCTGAACGCATTCGGGGAACCAATGAACATGGAAGGTCTTCCTGCAGGACTAACGCCTGTGCCATCTGACCCTCCACCTCCAAATCCGATGGAACGGCCCACTATTGAAGAACCGATGGAGGTCGGCGTAAGAGTTATAGATTCATTGCTGACAGTCGGAAAAGGGCAGCGTGTCGGTATTTTTGCAGGAAGCGGTGTTGGTAAAAGCACCCTTATGGGGATGATTGCAAGAAACACCAATGCGGATATTAATGTGATAGCGCTGGTAGGAGAACGGGGCAGGGAAATAAAAGAATTTGTAGACAGAGACTTGGGCCCAAGAGGACTTCGCAATTCAATTATTGTAGCTGCAACTTCAGATCAGCCCGCTCTGATGAGATTAAAGGCTGCTTATACCGCTACAGCAATAGCAGAATTCTTCAGGGATAAAGGAGCAAACGTCATGTTCATGATGGATTCTGTCACAAGAGTTGCTATGGCGCAAAGGGAAATAGGGCTGGCAGTCGGAGAGCCGCCTACCACTAAAGGATATACCCCGTCCGTTTTCGCCATTCTTCCTAAGCTGCTTGAAAGAACCGGTACAAATAAGAAGGGTACGATCACTTCTTTTTATACAGTACTGGTGGACGGCGACGATATGAACGAACCTATTGCTGATACTGTAAGAGGAATACTTGACGGCCATATTGTCCTGGACAGGCAGCTTGCCCACAAAGGGCAGTTTCCTGCAATCAATGTGAACAAAAGCATCAGCAGGGTGATGAACCACATTGCAGATTCTGAGCATAGGAAATCCGCTTCAAGGCTGAGAGAGCTTCTGACTGCCTATCTTGAAGCAGAAGATCTCATTAATATAGGAGCCTATAAAAGGGGAGCTTCTCCAGATATAGATTTAGCTGTACAGTACTATCCCAAAATTCTCCGTTTTTTAAAGCAGGAGACAGATGAAAAAATAACTTTTGAAAACAGTATCTCTCAGCTGAAAGAATTAATCGGAACAGGTGATTTTTGATGACACATGTTTTTAAACTACAAAAAGTAATGGATTTTAGAGAAAAAGAAAAAAATTCAGCTTTGGCAGACTATAACCAGTCAGTAAAGGAATTTGAACAAGCTGCAGAACAGCTGTATGGATACTTAAAAAAGAAAGAAGTATTGGAAGAAGAAAAGGAAAGAAAAATTCTCAAGGGCCTGCCGATTCAGGAATTTCGACACTATCAAAACTTTGCTGTTAATCTTGAAAAAACAATTCAGCATTATCAAAGCCTGGTCATGGCAAGCAGGAGCAGGATGAATGAGAAGCAGTCAGCTTTGATAGAAAGAAGCATTGAATTAAAAAAATATTCTACAATAAAGGACAGACAGTATCAGCAGTATATAGCGGAGCAGAAAGCTATGGACAGCAAACAAATGGATGATCTTTCTATTCAGGCTTATGTTGCAAATCAAAGTTAGGTGATGGAGATGGAAAACAATGAAAAAGAATATGGGAAATTGCAATGGCTGTTTTTTGTCATTATCATTCCAATGCTCTTCACAGGAGTACTCGTCCTCATCATTCTTTCGGTAGCAGGTTTTGATGTGGCTGGGAAAGCCGGGAAAACATTTAAGGAAATTCCGCTGTTGACCAGTGGCGAGGGAAATGATGCCGCGGGGGACAATTCTGCTGATGCATTGGAAAAGAAGCAGGTAAAACTGCAGAGTGAAAATGACCGGTTGTCTGAGGAAGTTTCAGCTTTGAAATTGGATCTGCAAATCTTAGAGAATGACAAGCAGAAAGGCGAGAAAGAAGTCGCCAGGCTAAAGCAGGAGAATTCATCGTTAGAACAGCTCCTTTTGCAAAAAGAAGAGGAAAAAGAGGGACAAAGCAAGGATATTTCCAAAGTATACAGTAAAATGTCCAGCAAAAAGGCGGCTGAAATTCTGCCACAGTTGAATAATGATGAAGCACTGAGGATTCTAAACTCGATGAGTGACACCCAGCTTGCAGGAGTACTGGGGAAAATGAGTACAGAAGAAGCAGCTAAATTCACTGCATTGCTCACTAACAGTAATGAGTAACACAATTCGTTGAGGGGGTGAACAGGATAGAACTTAATATGTTTTTGCTCGGCGCACATGCAGAACCAAGTATACAGGCAGGAGAGGGTAGTGAAGTTCAGAATACCAAAGAATTGTTTTCTTCTTTGCTGAATCGGAATCTCACCGAACAAATTCAGGAACTTGATGAACATACAGAAAATGCAGAGTCTGATTACACTGATACAACTGAAAACAAAAAGAATTTTTTAGATACTATGGAAGGTATAGCAGAGCAGCTGCCAGTGTATAAAGGGTATATCAACGAAAATTTTCTAACAGAGTTTAACAACGAAATGGCTGAAGCGCTAAATGCTATGCCGCACTTATTAAGAGAAACACTGACGGAACTTCTTCAGCAGTCAGCAACTGTAGACGAAATACTGCTCCACTCTGGAGAATTAGAGACTGAAGAAGAGCTTGCAGCAGTACTGTTGGTATTTTTATTTTTGGCAAAAGAAGATCCAAATCCCTCCATACTTAATAATGCTGCAAAAGGACTGGAGATATTATACCCTCATGAATGGAAAGTGAAACAGTATTCTATAAAAGAATCCAATGATAATAGGAGCGAAATTTCCTTAAATGAAAAACCGCAGCCACAAAAAAGCTATTCAGAAATCATCTCGGAACTATTAAAAAAGCTTGAGGGTGAACCGGCAGAAAACGCCAAGAGCAAAAGTGATTTCGGTTATGCAATTATAAAGGATCCGTCGGTTGTTCAAAAGCTTCGTTCCGTAGATAATCTCAGGCAAAGCCATATTGAAATGAATATCTCCAGTCTTGTTCCAGCAGCTGAAAAAGCAGAGCAGACAGCACTGATAAAACTGGATAGAGCTCCAGAATCAAGACAAGAATTTGCCAATCAAATCTATGAAGCTCTTAAAAAAACGAGAAACAGTTTTGCACATACAGGGACTTTAACCATCAAACTCAATCCTGTTCACTTAGGTCATCTAACCATCAAAGTCTCTCAATCTCATGGAGAAACGATTATAAAAATTATCTCTTCAACGAGCAAAGCACAGGAATTGCTGGAGAAAAGTCTTCACCACTTGAAAGCTCTTTTGCCGCAATCACAGCTTCAAATTGACAGGTTTGAGCAGATAGGTACTGAATCAAATGAATACCAGCTGCAAAAAGAGGAGCAAGAAGAAGATAAAAGGGAAAGAAACGCTTCAAACTTGATGGAATCTCAAGAGGAAGATGACCCTGCTGATTTTTCAACCATGCTGACTGAGTTCCTGGATAAAAGTACATAGGAGGAGAATGATGACTGACATTTCTATTGATCCCAGCTTGATGCTCTCGAGTACTGCCTCCCAGAGAAATACCGGCAGCTCAACTCTGGGCAAAGACGATTTCTTAAAAATACTGATTACACAGCTGCGCAATCAGGACCCTTTAAAGCCAATGGAAGACAAGGAATTTATTTCTCAGATGGCCAACTTTTCTTCTTTGGAGCAAATGACAAACATGAATAGATCACTGGAGCAATTTCTTCAGTTTCAAAAAGGAAACAGCCTGCTGCAATATGCTGATCTTATCGGCAAAGAAGTGGAGTGGGATGATCCTGCGCAGCAGAACTTGAAAAATAACGGAACTGTAGCGGCAGTCCTTATGCAATCGGGCTCTGCTGTTTTGGAATTGTCTGATGGAACAAGAATAGATGCGCTTTCTGTCAAAAAGCTGAGCAGCAGCCCAGGCAGCGAAACTACTAAGTAACCTGGGCTGAATAATAGTTTAAGAGCAATAAAAATTAATTTACAGGCTGAAAAAATAAGGAGATGAACACAATGTTAAGATCAATGTATTCAGGAATCAGCGGAATGAAGAACTTCCAAACAAAGCTGGATGTGATCGGGAACAATATCGCAAACGTCAATACGTACGGATTTAAAAAAGGAAGAACAACATTCAAAGATTTAATGAGTCAGCAAGTTGCAGGTGCGAGCGGTCCCTCGCTGACGAACAGCGGTGTAAATCCACAGCAGGTTGGACTCGGATCAACGCTTTCAACAATAGATACCATTCATACAACAGGCTCCCTGCAAACAACAGGGCGAACATTGGATCTGGCGTTGGCTGGTGATGGATTCTTCCCAGTGGCGACGATAAAAAATCCGGGCAGCGTCAGCCTCGACGCAGGCACTGCATTTGGCAATAACAGAATAGCAGGCAACATCAATGATGCAGTGGACTTGAATTATACAAGAGCAGGTAATTTCTATATGGATGATAAGGGTTACCTCGTTACTGCTGAAGGCTACTACTTGATCGGGGAAACTGGAACTAAAACACAAGGGGCTAATCCTCAGTGGACTGACACCCTCAGCGGACAGGCAGGCTTAATTCAAGTTCCGCTTACGGCTAAGAGCTTCAGCATCGGCCAGGATGGAAAAGTTACTTTTGTAAGTGAGAATGGTAACCTGCAGGTAGCCGGCCAAATTAGAATTGCAACTTTTTCAAATCCGGGTGGATTAGAAAAAGCAGGCGGAAATTTATTTCGTGAATCTGTCAATTCAGGGAGAATTGATCAAAATAACGATGGAATACAGTTGAGTGAACTGCTTATACCTGGATCTAATGGAGCAGCAACGATTGCTTCAGGAGCGCTGGAAATGTCAAATGTAGACTTATCAGAAGAATTCACAGACATGATTGTTGCTCAGCGGGGATTTCAGTCTAACACGAAGATTATATCCACTTCTGATGAAATTCTTCAAGAATTGGTTAATCTTAAGCGATAAGCAGGGAGGGGTAAGGGCTTAAGCCCCTGAAAATGATATATGTTACAAAATTAAATGGTAAAGAATTTCAGCTCAATGCTGCTTTTATAGAGCAGGTAGAAGCATTTCCGGATACTACCATCACTTTGTTGAACGGGAAAAAGTTCATTGTGAAGGAAGATGAAAAAACTGTTCGAATGCTGATTACCGAGTATTATCAGCAAATTCAGGTACTAAGATTAATAGCTGAAGTGGAGGCTGCGGAAAATGAATAAAAAGCTATTATCTATCATGCTGGTCATTGTAACCTCCATTTCGCTTATAGGAGTTACGGCAATCGTAGTAGTAATGAAATATATGAATACAGAAACGGCTTCTGCTGCACCTTCCATTGATAAAGTAATAGAGTACTCTGTGGATCTCCCTGAGATTACTACTAATCTTTCAAGTGATAACATTGTCAGATTAACATTGAAGTTCGAAACAGATTCAAAGAAAGCAAGGGAAGAGCTTCAAAAACGCGAATTTCAGGTGAAAGATATTGTGATCAGCGAACTTTCCGGTGTTTCAGCTGATGAACTGGAAGGCAAGGAAGGCAGAGAAGAATTTAAAAAGCTGATAACAGCTAAAGTGAATGAATTGATGAAGGACGGCAAGGTGAAGCAAGTATATGTAACTTCCTTCATTCTTCAATAAACAGAATAGTGAAAAAAGGGAGGTGACGGCTTGTCCGGAGAAATATTATCCCAGAATGAAATAGACGCTTTACTGTCTGCCCTGTCAACAGGAGAGATGGATGCTGAGGAGCTTAAAAAAGAAGAAGCAGAAAGAAAGGTAAAGGTTTATGACTTTAAGCGGGCTCTCAGGTTCTCCAAAGACCAAATCAGGAGCTTAACTAGAATACATGATAACTTTGCGAGGCTGTTGACAACCTTTTATTCAGCACAGCTGCGTACCTATATTCATATCAATGTGGCATCTGTCGATCAGCTGCCCTACGAAGAATTTGTCAGATCTATACCGAAAATGACGGTGCTTAATGTATTTCAGGTGCAGCCTCTTGAAGGAAATGTCCTGATGGAGATTAACCCTCACATCGCATTTGCCATGATGGACCGGCTGATGGGAGGCCATGGTTTTGGCGGGGGAAAGGCCGACGGTTTAACTGAAATCGAAACAAAGATTATGTCAAACCTTTTTGAAAAGTCACTGGAAAATTATAAAGAAGCGTGGAGCACGATTGTTGATATTGAAACAGAAATGGCTAATTTTGAGGTGAATCCGCAATTTATCCAAATGGTTTCACCTAATGAAACAGTTATCGTGATTTCCCTGAACACGCAAATCGGCGGCACAAGCGGAATGATCAATTTATGCATTCCTTACGTGGTATTAGAACCTATTATTCCAAAGCTATCCGCACATTACTGGATGCAGTCTGATCGGAAGGATCCTAAGCCCAGTGAACAGAAATTGCTGCAGCAGAGCATACACCTTGCTCAAGTGCCTGTGATTGCCGAACTGGGTTCGGCAGAGGTAACCATTCAGGATTTTATGCAGATGCAAATTGGCGATGTGATTCAGCTGGATTCTTCGGTTGAAAGTCCGCTTGTGCTGAAAGTGGGGCAAAGAGCAAAGTTTACGGCACAGCCCGGAATACTTAACAGAAAAATAGCGGTCCAGGTAATAGACCACTTAGCAAGGGGTGAAGAAGATGGTGAGTAATGGAATGTTATCTCAAGATGAAATAGACGCTTTACTAAGAGGTGCTCCTGCTTCTGAGGAAACTGGAGCACTTCAAATTGGGGACTATTTGTCTCCTATGGAGGAAGATGCAATCGGAGAAATCGGCAATATCTCTTTCGGAAGCTCGGCAACAGCATTATCTTCATTACTGAATCAGAAAGTAGAAATCACAACACCAACAGTATCTGTAATTTTAAAATGCGATCTTGCCGAAGAATTTCCTTATCCGTATGTGGGGATTGAAGTCGATTATACGGAGGGCTTTACAGGAAGCAACCTTTTAATTATTAAACAGCATGATGCTGCCATCATAGCAGATTTGATGATTGGCGGAGACGGTAAAAATCCCGGTGAAATGCTTGATGAAATACAGCTTAGCGCTGTGCAGGAAGCAATGAATCAAATGATGGGATCTGCAGCCACTTCGATGTCCACTGTTTTTAATAAGAGGGTGGATATATCTCCTCCAACTATTGAGCTTCTGGATGCAAATCAGCAGGGTGTTTCGGAAGACAAAGATGAAACGCTTTATATTCAGGTTTCTTTCAGGCTTAAAATTGGCCAGCTGATTGATTCAAATATTATGCAATTGCTGCCACTGCAGTTTGCAAGAGATTTAATTTCTGAGCTGCTGAACCCTCAGTCAGAAATAGCGGCTGCTGAACCGGCAGCTGAAATGCCGATATACGAAGAACCAAAATCAGCTCCTGCACAAGTAAAGACAAGTGCTCCCTCTCCACAAGAATATGAAGTAAAGCCAGTCGAGTTTGCTGCGTTCAGCAATCAGCAGGGGCACCCCGTGGAAACTGGCAATCTTGAGATGCTGCTTGATATTCCTCTTCAGGTTACTGTTGAACTGGGCAGAACAAAAAGATCGATCAAAGAGATTCTCGAGCTGTCTTCGGGTTCCATTATTGAACTTGATAAGCTTGCAGGAGAGCCGGTGGATATTCTCGTCAACAGTAAGATTGTAGCGGTGGGAGAAGTTGTTGTCATTGATGAAAACTTTGGTGTAAGAGTAACGGACATTGTAAGCCAAAAAGAACGTTTAAATAAATTGAGATAATTATAGGAGTGAATATGATGGCGCATAAAATTTTAATAGTAGATGATGCAGCGTTTATGAGAATGATGATTAAAGATATTTTATCGAAAAATGGATTTGATGTAGTGGGTGAGGCAGCTGATGGAAAACAGGCAGTTGAAAAGTATAAAGAAACTCAGCCGGATCTTGTCACAATGGATATCACCATGCCGGAAATGGACGGCATTGCTGCGTTAAAAGAAATCAAAGCTATTAACCCGGGAGCAAAGGTTATCATGTGCTCAGCAATGGGACAGCAGTCTATGGTCATTGATGCCATTCAGGCAGGAGCCCGGGATTTTATTGTAAAACCATTCCAGGCAGACCGCGTCCTTGAAGCAATAAACAAAACATTAAGTTAAAGGGTGTATATTCGTTGTACTTACAGACATACAGGTCTTGGTTTTTTTTCATAGTCCTCTTACTCCTGCTTTTTATCCCAATACACACTGATTATGCGGCGGCAGGACAAAATAACAACAGCGTAGATGACTATTTAAAAAGCGTGCAGACAGATCCTCTTTCTCCTGATGAGCCCCAAACAGATCCTGCAGGAGATGAGGGTGTTATTCAGGAAAATCAATCCATCACTGCCTTTGATTTCTTTAAAATGATCGCTGCAACAGGCTTTGTTCTTTTTATCATTTACTTTCTGCTAAAAACAGTAGGCAGACGCCAGGCTTTTCAGGGTTCGAAAGGATATCTGGAAAACCTTGGCGGAACTAGCTTAGGACAAAATAAATCTGTTCAGCTGGTCAGGGCAGGCGGAAAAGTACTCATCCTGGGTGTTGGTGAATCCATTCAGCTGCTGAAAGAAATAGACAGTGAAGAAGAAGTGCAATTCATACTGGAAGGAAGAAACAGCGGAGGATTGGATGCTTCCAAGGCTGCGGAAACCGTCAGGGCAACACTATTTGCAAAAAAAGAAACTCTTAGAGAAAGTGAGTCGTTTTCTGCTAACTTTAAAAGTCAGCTATCCAGTTTTCAAGAACAAAAGGCAGAGAGATTAAAAGGCTATCGTAAAGAAGGGAAAGACAGCCATGAATGAATTTGTGGAATTCTTTAATAACAGCACACCTGAGAATGTCAGCACTTCCATTAAACTTCTGCTGTTATTAACGGTTTTGTCATTGGCTCCAAGCATTCTTATTCTGATGACATGTTTTACAAGAATCATTATTGTACTGTCTTTTGTGCGGACGAGCCTTGCAACTCAGCAGATGCCTCCCAACCAGGTTTTGATAGGAATCGCGCTGTTTCTTACTTTCTTCGTGATGACTCCTACGTTGAGCCAGGTGAATGAGCAGGCGTTAACTCCGCTTTTTAATGAGGAGATCACGTTGGAAGAAGCATACAGCAGAGCTGAACTTCCCTTTAAGCAATTTATGAGTAAACACACCAGGCAGAAAGATCTGGCGCTATTTTTAAATTATGCGGGGATTGAAAGGCCTCAGACAATTGAAGACATTCCGCTCACTGCATTGGTTCCAGCATTCGCTATCAGTGAAATAAAAACTGCATTTCAAATTGGATTTATGATTTTTATACCTTTTCTTGTCATTGATATGGTTGTAGCCAGTGTACTGATGTCGATGGGAATGATGATGCTTCCGCCTGTTATGATCTCCCTTCCTTTTAAGATTCTGCTGTTTGTGCTGGTAGACGGCTGGTATCTTGTTATTAAATCATTGCTGCAAAGCTTTTAGAGGGTGAGTAAATGAATTCTGAGTTTGTCATATCTGTAGCTGAAAAAGCCATCTACACAACGTTGATTATTTGCGGTCCGCTCCTTGTGCTGGCCCTGGTGGTCGGTTTGGCAGTCAGTATTTTTCAGGCTACAACTCAAATACAGGAACAAACATTGGCGTTTATTCCAAAAATTATTGCTGTACTTGTCGGTTTGGTATTTTTTGGGCCGTGGATGCTATCAACAATGCTTTCCTACGCTCAGGATATATTTGGAAACCTTAATAGGTTTATAGGATAAATAATGGCGGATATCTTACAGAACTATCCTGCATTTTTGTTGGTGCTTGCACGAATTTCAGCATTTTTTATAACGCTGCCTTTATTCTCTTATCGAAATATTCCAGCTTCACATAAAGCAGGATTCGCTTTTTTCCTGTCATGGATTGTATTTATTTCAATTGATGTGCCGGCTGTAAACATAAATGGCAGCTATTTCATGCTTGTTTTAAAAGAGGTACTGGCAGGCTTGCTGATCGGACTCATGGCTTACATTATCTTATCTGCGATTCAGATTGCGGGAGGATTTATTGATTTTCAAATGGGATTTGCGATCGCAAATGTCATTGATCCGCAGACCGGCGTGCAAAGTCCATTGATAGGACAATTTCTTTACACATTTGCTTTTCTGCTGATGCTGAGCCTGAATGCCCATCATCTGCTTTTGGACGGTGTGTTTTACAGCTTTCAATTCATTCCTTTGGATCAGCCGTTTCTTCCGCTTGGGAACGAAAACGTCATTCACTTTGCAGTGACTTCTTTTAACAAGATGTTTGTGATTGCTTTTCAGATGAGCATCCCAGTTGTAGGATCCTTATTCCTTGTTGATATCGCCCTTGGTATAGTAGCCCGGACGGTTCCGCAGCTGAATATCTTTGTAGTAGGAATTCCGCTCAAAATCGCAGTCAGTTTTATCATGCTCATTCTCGTTATGGCTGCGCTGTTTATGCTGATGCAGCAGCTCTTTGAAACGATGCTTTATACCATGAGGGCATTGATGGAATTACTCGGAGGTGCTGATAATGGTCCAACCTAGACTGTTAAGGCTGAATCTTCAATATTTTGCAGGTGAAAAAACAGAAAAAGCCACACCGAAAAAGAGGCTGGATTCCAGAAAAAAAGGCCAGGTGGCTAAAAGTGCTGATGTGAACACTGCTATTATTCTGCTGCTTGTATTTTTATCCTTTTTATTTATCGGCACCCATTTGAGGGACAGATCTCTCGGTATTTTAAAAATGACTTTTCAAGATTATCTGCTCATAGATTTCAGTTCTGCAAGCCTTCACACCATTTTTGTCACCATGGCATTTGAAGCTGCAATTTTGATTGCGCCCATTATGGCTGTTGCCCTGGCAGCAGGTGTTCTAGCGAATTATCTTCAGGTTGGCTTCTTATTTTCAACACAGGCCATTCAGCCAAAGCTTGAAAAAATCGATCCTATTAAAGGCTTTAAAAGAATATTTTCCATCAGGGCAATTGTTGAACTTTGCAAGTCTCTGTTAAAAATCACATTTGTAGGAGCAGTCACTTTCGGTGTGATCTGGTTTCAGCTGGATCAAATACTAAGACTGCCGCATTTAAAGGTTTCTCAGGCTGCCGTCTTTTTAGGCAAGCTAACTGTCCAAATGGGGTTGTTTGCTTCCGCAGCATTGTTGTTTTTGTCACTGCTGGATTATTTATATCAAAAATATGATTTTGAAAAAAATATCAGAATGTCTAAACAGGATATAAAAGATGAATACAAAAAAACAGAGGGCGATCCCCTGATAAAATCAAAAATTAAGCAAAAGCAAAGAGAAGTTGCGATGAGAAGGATGATGCAGGATGTGCCGAAAGCTGATGTCATTATCACAAATCCTACTCACTTTGCGATTGCTCTAAAATATGATGACGCTAAAATGGATGCTCCTTATGTGGTAGCTAAAGGAGTAGATTTTGTTGCTCAAAAGATAAAACAAACTGCAAATGAACACTCTGTTGCTATGGTAGAAAACCGGCCCCTGGCACGCGCCATGTATGATCAAGTTGAAATAGGATCGGCCATACCTGAGGAATATTTTAAAGCAGTTGCCGAAATTCTGGCCTATGTATACAGCATGGACCAAAAAGCAGAGAGACTTTAAGATGTAAAGCTGTAAGGAGAGGAAAATTTATGTCAGCAAGAGATTTTACCGTACTGTTAAGTGTTGTATCTATCGTTGCAATGCTTGTTATACCCCTGCCGTCATGGCTTTTGAGCCTGCTGCTCATTACCAATATTTCGCTCGCTCTGATGGTACTGTTAACATCCATGAACATGCAGGAGCCTCTTCAATTTTCTATCTTTCCGTCTCTGCTGCTGCTTTTGACATTGTTCCGCCTTGGTCTGAATGTATCAACAACGAGAAGCATTCTTTCTAATGGAGAAGCAGGCAAGGTTGTTGAAACATTCGGAACCTTCGTAGTCGGAGGCAATGTTTTAGTTGGATTCGTCGTTTTTCTTATATTAATTATTATCCAGTTTGTAGTTATTACAAAGGGTGCCGAACGTGTATCTGAAGTTGCAGCGCGATTTACACTTGATGCCATGCCAGGTAAACAAATGAGTATTGATGCTGACTTGAACGCTGGGATGATCTCTGAGCAGCAAGCCCGTGAAAGAAGGGAGAAGGTCTCAAGAGAGGCTGATTTTTACGGTGCAATGGATGGCGCAAGCAAATTTGTTAAGGGTGATGCCATCGCTGGAATTATCATTGTTTTAATCAACATGATCTTTGGCATTGTAATTGGAATGATGCAGCAGGGGTTAAGTTTCGGAGATTCTGCTTCCCTGTATACCCTGCTGACTGTCGGAGATGGAATTGTCAGCCAGATTCCTGCTTTGCTTATCTCTACAGCAACAGGCATTGTGGTCACCAGAGCTGCCTCTGATGGCAACTTAGGATCTGACATTACTTCACAGCTGTTTGCTTATCCGAGCATGCTGTATGTTGCAGGCGGAACGATACTGCTTCTCGGCATCGGTACGCCGATCGGGCCCCTTTTAACATTGCCGATTGCAGCATTGCTGGGTGCGGGGGGCTATATCATCTCGAAAAATAAAAACAGGGAAATTGAAACAGAAGAAGCGCTGGAAGAAGAAGTTGTTGTGGATGAGATGAAGAGTCCTGAAAGTGTAGTGAACCTGCTTGGCATAGATCCAATTGAATTTGAATTCGGTTATGGCTTGATACCCCTTGCAGATACCAATCAGGGGGGAGATTTACTGGATCGGATCGTGATGATCAGGCGGCAGCTTGCTCTTGAACTCGGCTTAGTCATTCCAGTAGTCAGAATTAGAGACAATATTCAGCTTCAGCCCAATGAATACAGGCTGAAAATTAAAGGCAGCGAGGCTGCCAGAGGTGAAATTCTTCTGGACCATTATCTCGCGATGTCACCAGGCATCGAGGATGATTCTATTGAAGGAATAGATACAATTGAGCCCTCGTTCGGCCTTCCGGCAAAATGGATTGGCGAGGATATGAAAGATTCAGCAGAAATGTCCGGCTATACAGTAGTTGATCCGCCGTCGGTTGTTTCTACACACATTACAGAATGCATCAAGAACAGCGCCCATGAATTGCTGGGCAGGCAGGAGACAAAACAGCTGATTGACCATCTGAAAGAGAGCTATCCAATATTGGTGGAAGAGGTAACGCCTGCCCCTCTTTCTGTCGGTGATATACAGAAGGTTATGGCTAAACTCCTCAAAGAAAGAGTTTCAATCAGGAATCTGCCTATCATCTTTGAAACGCTGGCAGATTACGGAAAGATGACAACAGACTCAGATGTATTAG
Source organism: Metabacillus lacus (assembly GCF_009674805.1). Lineage (GTDB taxonomy): Bacteria > Bacillota > Bacilli > Bacillales > Bacillaceae > Metabacillus_C > Metabacillus_C lacus. The sequence continues at coordinate 55,509 of NZ_WKKI01000001.1, forward strand.
CTGAATATGCAAGACAGGCGCTTGCAAAGCAAATTACGGATCAATACACACAGGACGGTTCTTCCATGAAGGTGGTTACAGTGTCGGGCAAAGTTGAAAAAATGATCGCAGAAGGTATTCAGCAGACTGAACACGGAAACTATCTGTCTCTTGACCCTGATGTATCTCAGTCAATTATTGAATCTGTTGCAAGGGAAATTGAGCAGGTTTCGCTTCAGGAACAGTCGCCGATTCTTCTCTGTTCTCCTGCTGTCAGAATGTACGTCCGGCAGCTGGTTGAAAGATATTTTCCCCAGCTTCCCGTTCTTTCATATAACGAGCTGGAATCTACTATTGAAATTCAAAGCGTCGGGGTGGTGAATATATCATGAGAGTAAAAAAATTTATTGCTCCTTCCATGGCAGACGCTATGCGGAAAATCCGTTCAGAACTTGGAGACGATGCCGTCATTCTGCATTCCAAGGATGTTTATAGGGGCGGGTTTCTGGGGTTTTTCATGAAGAAAAACTTAGAGGTAGTGGCCGCTCTGGACAAGGAAGCACCTTCCTTTGCAGATTCAAAGCAAAAAATTTCGATAGACTCGCCGCCAGCTGACTCACAACATACAGCACATATGGAGCTGCTTCATGAAGTACAGCAGGTCAAAGGTCTTTTAAAATCAATAAAATCATTAGAAATAGAGGAGAATTCAGAAAACTGCCCTGCTGATGATATTCTGCTCGGAGCCGGAGAAGCTCCAAAAGCTGCAGCACTGCTTCAAGAGGCACTGGGAATAGACGCATATCGTGGAATGAGCAGTGACAATGTAAGGCAGGAGCTTTTACAGCGTATCAGCCATCTTTCCTACGGAGGAATTTCTTATAAAAAGAAATTCATTTGCTTAGTTGGACCTACCGGGGTCGGAAAAACAACAACACTTGCTAAACTGGCTGCAGATGCTGCGCTGAACAAAGGCAAAACGATTGGTTTTATCACTACAGACACTTACAGAATTGGCGCTATTGAACAATTGAAAACATATGCCGGTATTCTGAAGGCACCTGTGGAAATTTGCTATAACAAAGAAGATTTTATAAAAGCCAGAGAAGCACTCAGCAGCAAAGATGCTGTATTCGTAGATACTGCGGGCAGAAATTATCATCATGATCATCTGGTTCAGGAACTGATTGATATCATTGGCTTTGATGAGGACATTGAAGCTTATCTGGTATTATCTGCAGCCGCGAAACTTGGAGATCTCGAAAAGATTTCAGCAAAGTTTCAAGAGATTCCGTTTCAAAGATTCATATTTTCAAAGATGGATGAAACGATTTCCGCCGGGACGATTTATGACTTTCTCTTAAACAGTGACAAAGGTGCAGCGTATGTAACAAATGGACAGGAAGTACCGGATGATATCAGAGAAGCAACACCGCAGCTTCTTGTAGAAGCGATGATGGAGATAAAAAGATGAGAGATCAGGCAGAAGAGCTGCGCAAAAAACTGAATCAGTATAAACAGACACCAAAAGCTAAAACAATCGCTGTGATGAGTGGGAAAGGGGGAGTAGGGAAGTCCAATGTTTCCTTAAACTTTGCTTTAGCACTGCAAAAACAACATAAGAAAATTTTGCTTTTTGATATGGATATAGGTATGGCGAATCTTGATATTTTAATGGGTAGATCTTCAGAACATACGATTCTTGATTTTTTTAATAATAAGACTGAGTTGAAAGAAGTTATTTCAAAAGGTCCGGAAGGTTTGGAATATGTTTCTGGAGGTTCGGGGCTTTCATCCATTTTTAGATTGTCTGACAGCCAGTTCTCAAGATTTATAAACGAATTGTCTCCCATTTTATATCAATATGACTACATTATTTTTGATATGGGAGCAGGAGTAACAGACGATAGTTTAAAATTTCTCCTGGCTGCAGAGGAGCATTTCGTAATAGCAACTCCTGAACCAACTTCCTTAATGGATGCTTATGCAGCAATGAAATACATTTGCCTCTCCGCAGAACATACGCAATTTTTAGTTGCAGTTAATAGAAGCCATAACCTTAAGAATGCACAAGCGGCTTACGAAAGACTGTCAGCTGCAGCCCGTCATTTTCTCAAAATTCAGCCGGTCCTGCTTGGCTGCTTGCCGGAAGATGAAAAGGTCAGTAAAGCTGTTATGCAGCAAGTTCCGGTTCTGCAGGCTTATCCAAACTCTGGCTTTGGCAGAGAAATTTTGAACATAGCTGGCAGGTATACAGAACGCTTCAATGACAATGAAGGAAAAAAGGCAGCCGGTCAAGCCCATCCTTTTATCTCTAAATTAAGAGAATTGTTTCTAAAAGGGAGAGTTGCAGAATGAAAAAAGTGCGGGTGCTTGTAGTTGATGACTCCGCATTTATGAGAAAGCTGATCAGCGATTTTTTAAATGCCAGCAGTTTAATTGAGGTGGCGGGGACTGCCAGGAATGGAGAGGATGCTTTGCTGAAGGCGGCGGAGCTGGAGCCTGATGTCATTACGCTTGATATTGAAATGCCCGTGATGGACGGACTTGAAACTCTGGCGAAGCTTAAGGCTTTTTTTAACAAGCCTGTTATCATGCTGTCAAGTGTGACTCATAAGAATGCAGCCAGTACAGTTCTCGCGCTGGAGCAGGGTGCTTTTGATTTTATTGCCAAGCCATCAGGCAGCATCTCCCTGGATCTTTATAAAGTGAAGGATGAACTGACTGACAAGATTTTGGCCGCAAGCAGGCTCACAAATCAGGTTATCATCCAGCAAGCGCCTGAGAAGTTCAGCATGTCTGTAATGAAGGATAAAAAACCATTAGACACTGCAGGCAAGATCGTTTGCATCGGAACTTCTACCGGAGGCCCAAGAGCGCTGCAGCAAGTACTGAGCAGTCTTCCTCCTTCCATTTCAGCACCTGTTTTTATTGTACAGCATATGCCTGAGGGATTTACTAAGTCTCTGGCTGACCGGCTGCATTCACTGAGCAGCATAAGAGTAAAAGAAGCAGAACACAATGAAATTCCTCAAAACGGAACCGCCTATATAGCACCTGGAGGGCAGCATATGCGGGTTGTGTTAGATGGGGATCAGCTGAGAATTCTCCTTGACCGGGATCCTCCTTGTAACGGGCACCGGCCTTCGGTAGACATTCTGTTTCAATCAATTGCAGAGTTGAAAGGATACATACCGGTACCTGTGATCATGACTGGCATGGGAACGGATGGAACTTCGGGGCTGCAGAAGATAAAACAGTCCTCACCAGCAAAAGCCATTGCAGAATCTAAGGAAACTGCGATTGTGTATGGAATGCCAAAATCCGTCATTGCTGCCCAACTTGCAGATTCTATCGTCGGTTTGGACAGCATTGCTGATCAAATTCTGGACTATTTATAGAAATAAGGAGCGTAAAGATCATGGATATGAATCAATATTTGGAAGTATTCATAGAAGAAAGCAAGGAGCATCTGCAGGCTTGCAGCGAAAAGCTTCTGGAATTGGAAAAAACACCTCAGGACCTTTTGATTGTTAACGAAATTTTCCGTTCTGCCCACACCCTTAAAGGTATGAGTGCAACAATGGGTTATGAAGACCTGGCAAGCTTGACCCATCAAATGGAAAACGTACTGGATGCAATCAGGAACGAAAAAATCAAAGTTAGCGCCGAACTCCTTGATGTTGTTTTTGAGGCAGTTGATCATCTGGAAGACATGGTTGTTTCCATTGCGGAAGGCGGAGACGGGAAAAAGGATGTTCATCTGACAGTTCAAAAACTAAAAATGATAGAAGATGGTCTGGAAGCACTATCTGAAACTGCTGCTGCAGCTCCGCCAGCTCCAGCTCCAGTCCCAAGGCAGATTTATGATGATTATGAACAAACAGTCATCCAGCAATCTGCTGAACAGGGATTTCATGCATACGAAATTACCGTCCAGCTTCGTGAGGACTGCCTGCTGAAAGCTGCCAGGGCATTCATGGTGTTTGAAATATTGGACAGAGCGGGAGAAGTCATCAAATCCGTGCCTCCTGTTGATCTCCTTGAAGATGAAAAATTCGATTTGCAATTTACAGCTGTTATTCTTTCAAAAGAAGAAGCAGGAGAACTGAAAGAAAAAATCAGCAAAGTATCGGAAATAGATTCAGTCATTATTGCTGACTTGCACCAAGCACCTCTCTCAAAAGCAGCAGACAATAACCTCGACAGAGCTGCGGTCGAAATACTGTCATTGTCTGAGGAAATTGGAGTGACAGAGGGTAAAGAAGACAGCAAAACTGTTACAAAAACTGCGGGTTCCAAGACAATCAGAGTGAATATTGAAAGACTTGATATTCTGATGAATTTATTTGAAGAACTAGTGATTGACAGAGGCAGGCTTGAACAAATATCTAAAGATCTCAATAATGGCGAGCTGGCAGAAACTGTGGAACGCATGTCCAGAATTTCAAGCGACCTTCAATCAATCATATTAAATATGAGAATGGTACCTGTTGAAACTGTTTTTAACAGATTTCCCCGCATGGTCAGACAATTAGCTAAAGATCTTCAAAAAAGCATTCATCTTGAAGTTGTGGGAGCAGAAACAGAGCTGGACAGGACTGTGATTGATGAGATTGGCGATCCACTTGTTCACCTGCTTAGAAATTCCATAGATCATGGCATTGAACTGCCTGAGACGAGAATCAGAAACGGCAAAGCTGAAGAAGGCACCATCATCTTGAAAGCCTACCACAGCGGAAATCATGTATTTATTGATATTGAGGACGATGGGGCAGGCATTCATAAAGATAAAGTACTGAAAAAGGCGATAGAACGAGGTGTAGTTACAGAGCAAATGGCTTCTGCACTCTCTGAAAAACAAATTTTCGAGTTAATACTTTCTTCAGGATTCTCAACCGCTGACCAAATATCTGATATTTCTGGAAGAGGAGTCGGGCTTGATGTGGTCAAAAGCACCCTTGAAGCTCTTGGAGGCACCATTTCTATAGATTCAGAGGAAGGGCGGGGCACCAGATTCTCCATTCAGCTGCCGCTGACTTTGTCTATCATTTCTGCCATGCTCGTGGAACTTGGTCAGGAAAAGTATGCTGTACCTCTTTCTTCTATTATTGAAACAGCTGTAATTAAAAAGGAAGAAATTCTGCACGCACACAATCAGACAGTGATTGATTTTAGAGGAAACATCGTTCCGGTGGTGAATTTAAAAGACATTTTTTCAGTTCCGGAAAGCGACAGCACGGCAAAAGAGTATATATCCCTTGTAATTGTACGAAAGGGAGAAAAAATGGCTGCACTTGTTGTTGATTCCTTTATTGGACAGCAGGAGGTCGTTCTAAAATCGCTCGGAAATTACCTTAATAACGTATTCGCCATCTCCGGGGCGACAATTCTTGGAGATGGGCAGGTTGCACTCATTATTGACTGCAACTCACTGATTAAATAAAGAGAAAGGAATGATTACATTGGCAGAAGAGCAGTCCAATGATATAAAAATTATCGTTTTTCAGCTTGGTAATGAAGAGTACGGCATTCCTGTCCACCAAGTCAGGTCAATTGAAAAAATGCAGCATATCACCAGAGTGCCGGGCACGAAAGAATTTATCACCGGGGTTATGAATTTAAGAGGAGTTGTAACACCAATTATTGATCTCAGGTCAAGATTTGGAATACAAGAAAAGCCTGATGATGATGCAACAAGAATCATCATCGTGTCTTTAGAAAAAATGGAAGCGGGCTTTATAGTGGATGCAGCAAATGATGTTTTGGATCTTAAGGCAGATTCCTTTGAACCTCCTCCAGAAGTAGTAGGCACATTAAAGGCTGAATATATAGACGGAGTTGTAAAAGAAGGCAAAAGACTGCTCGTTATGCTGAACATTGAATCTGTTCTCAGGGAAAAGGCAATTCCCGGTTTACAGGGAGCGTAATTAGTATGGGTGCTCCTTTAATAACTCAAAAAGGCCTCGATGTTGTTAAGGAGATTTCCAATATTGGTGCCGGCCATGCTGCAACTGCTCTGTCAAATTTGCTATCCAAGAAAATCTGCATGTCAATTCCATCAGTAGAAGTAGTCTCTTTTAACAAGCTTCACGAGTGGCTTCATGATCCAGATCTGATAGTGGCAAGCGTATTTCTTCGTTTAGAAGGGGATATTTCAGGTTCTATGTACTTACTTTTGAACAGGCCGGCTGCCGAAGCATTAATTAGGAAAGTGATAAAGGATAACTCTTTTTCCCTTGCTAAGCCGCCATACAATGAAGTAGGCATGTCTGCTTTAAAAGAGATAGGCAATATTCTGAGCAGCAGCTATCTTTCTGCGCTGTCGGATTTTACCCATCTCAGAGTTCACCCTTCTGTTCCGCTTGCTGCTGTTGACATGTTCGGTGCCATTATCAGCCAAGGGCTGCTGGAAGTATCACTTATGCATGATAGTGCCATTGCGCTGCAGACAGTGATGAAGGAGGAAGATCCGGGGGGCAGCACAGGTGCGCAGATATTGTTATTCCCTGATCCTGACGGAATCCTGTGTTTGGCAGAATCACTAGGGGGCTCTTATGAATAAAAAGGTGATAAAGGTGGGCATTGCAGAACTTGGGCTTGCTGCAGCACCGGATATTATTAGAACTTCCGGGCTTGGCTCCTGCGTGGGACTCATTATTTATGATGAACTGAAAGAAACCGCAGTTTTGGCCCATATTATGCTGCCGGATTCTTCTCTATCTAGAGCCGATGTCATGAATCCATATAAATATGCTGATACAGCAATTGCAGAAGCAGTTTATCAGCTTGCAAAAGCGGGATGCGATACCAAACAGTTAAAGGCAAAGATGGCTGGCGGAGCTCAGATGTTTCGTTTTCAGCCTTCCAGCGACCTAATGAGAATAGGACCGAGAAATGTTGAGGCAATATTGGAACAGCTGAAAAAACATGACATTCATCTTGTTTCCAGCGATATAGGAGGCAGCAGCGGCAGGACGGTTGAATTTGACCCTTCAACCTCACTCCTTTTTATCAAGACGGTAAATCAAGAATTAAAATATTTATAGATTTTAAGGGGGATAGAACGATGATATCTGCAGCATATGAGGAGCAATTGATTTGGGAGAAATGGACAGCAACACGAGATTCTGAAGCAGGAGATTACTTAATTCAACGTTATATGCCCCTCGTTTCCTATCATGTACAAAGAATATCAATCGGGCTGCCTAAATCAGTGATAAAGGATGAACTAATGAGCCTAGGTATGTACGGGCTTTACGATGCCCTCAAAAAATTTGACCCCGGCCGTGACTTGAAGTTTGATACGTATGCTTCATTCCGCATACGGGGCACGATTATTGACGGTCTTCGAAAGGAAGACTGGCTGCCCAGAAGCTCAAGGGAAAAGGCCAAGAAAATAGATGCCGCCATTGAAAAGCTTGAGCAAAAGCACCTTCGTAATGTTACACCCCGAGAAATTGCTGCAGAGCTCCGCATGTCTGAAGAAGATGTAGTTTGCATTGTGAATGAGGGCTTTTTTGCGAATGTTCTTTCTATAGATGACCAGCTTTTGGATCACGATGAAAGTGATCATCCGGGAATGATGATTAAGGATGAAAAAGCTGTCACTCCTGAAGATAAGCTGTTAAAAGATGAACTTCTCATGCAGCTGTCAGAGGTTATTGAAGAGCTGTCAGAAAAAGAACAGCTGGTAATCAGCCTCTTTTATAAAGAAGAGCTGACATTAACAGAAATAGGACAAGTTATGGAGCTGTCCACATCACGGATTTCCCAGATACACTCCAAAGCACTATTCAAACTTAGAAGAATCCTTGAGAAAGCCGTATAAGCACAAATTGCTTAAAAGCAGCAGGGAACTCCCGGATAAGGGCGGTATAATCGAGATATGACGACAATATTTTTTTTTATGAGCTTCATTTTACATGCTGTTTCCATCTATTTTATTATTCTGCTGTTCAGCAGATACAGCTCATTGAAGGATCTGGAAGCAGCGCAAAGACGCATGCTTGAAGAAACTGAACAATCATTGGCCGCTTATTTGCTGCAGATTCAAGAGGAAAATGACAAATTCCTGACATCCATCAGCAGACCTGAAAATAGAACAGCTGAAAACCCAATCAAAAACATAATAACAGATGTCAGTGAAAACGGTGGCTATGAAGAAAGTGATACAGAGTATCAGCCCCTGCTTGAAACTGCTCACATACAGGATCAGCTGGAGCTTTCAGCTTCACCGGCGCAGCCCGACTTAGAAAGAGCGCTGGAATTAGCTGAAAAAGGCTATAGTATTGAGGAGATTGCTAAAATGCTGAAAGCAGGTAAAACGGAAATCAGGCTTCTTCTGAAATTTCGTCAAAACTGATACATTGCAGCTTGATTCTGAGATGTCAGTATGTTATATTTACTCTTGGTGTTAATACACACGTTCACAGATTTAAGTATTTGGTGCTGTTATAATAACAGTTATACTTAGAGATGATGTTGAACGGAGGAAAAAAACCTAGGAGGAAAACACATATGTCAGTAATTTCTATGAAACAACTGCTTGAAGCTGGTGTGCATTTCGGTCACCAGACTCGCCGCTGGAACCCAAAGATGAAGAAATATATCTTCACAGAGCGTAACGGCATCTACATCATCGACCTTCAGAAAACAGTTAAGAAGGTTGAAGAAGCATACCACGTAATGAAAGATTACGCTATGAATGGCGGAACAATTCTTTTCGTTGGTACAAAAAAACAAGCTCAGGATTCAGTGAAAGAAGAAGCTGAGCGTTCAGGCATGTACTACGTGAATCAGCGCTGGCTGGGCGGAACATTGACTAACTTTGAAACAATTCAAAAGCGTATCAAGCGTCTGAAAGACATTGAAAGAATGCAAGAAGACGGCACTTTTGAAGTTCTTCCTAAGAAAGAAGTTGTTCAGCTTAAAAAAGAGCTTGAGCGCCTTGAAAAATTCTTGGGCGGAATTAAAGACATGAAGCAGCTGCCTGATGCATTGTTCATCATCGATCCTCGCAAAGAGCGCATCGCTGTTGCTGAAGCTCATAAACTAAACATTCCTATTGTAGGTATCGTTGATACAAACTGCGATCCGGACGAAATTGATCATGTTATTCCTGCAAATGACGATGCAATCCGTGCAGTTAAGCTTCTTACTTCCAAAATGGCAGATGCTATTCTTGAAGCTAAGCAAGGCGAAGAAGTAGCTGAAACTACAACTACAACTGCTTAATTTGCAAAAGGTGATAAGAGGGCAAACCTTTTATCACCTTTTTTAAAGAAAATATGGCTCAATGATTTAAAAATACATACATTCAATGGAATGATTAAAGGAGGAAGCTCTTATGGCAATTACTGCTCAAATGGTAAAAGAACTTCGTGAAAAAACTGGTGCAGGTATGATGGACTGCAAAAAAGCACTTACTGAAAGTAATGGAGATATGGATCAGGCGATTGATTATCTTCGTGAAAAAGGAATTGCAAAAGCTGCCAAGAAAGCTGACCGCATCGCTGCTGAAGGATCTACTATTATCAAAACTGACGGCAACGCAGCAGTTATCCTGGAAGTAAACTCTGAAACTGACTTCGTTGCGAAAAATGAAGGTTTTAAAGAACTTCTTAACACACTTGCAGACCACCTTCTTGCAAACAAGCCTGCTTCTGTTGAAGAAGCAAATGCTCAAAAAATGGAGAACGGTTCTTCTGTTGAAGAACACGTAAATTCCGCAATTGCAAAAATTGGAGAAAAACTTTCTCTTCGCCGCTTTGAAATTATTGAAAAAAATGATGGAGATGCTTTTGGTGCATACCTTCACATGGGAGGCCGCATCGGGGTGCTGACTTTGCTTGAAGGCACAACTGATGAAGCAGCAGCGAAAGATGTAGCAATGCATATTGCTGCTGTTAACCCTAAATACATTTCACGCGACCAGGTTTCTGAAGAGGAAGTACAGCGCGAGCGTGAAGTGCTGACTCAGCAGTCTTTAAATGAAGGCAAACCTGAAAACATCGTTGCTAAAATGGTTGAAGGCCGTCTTGGCAAATTCTTCGAAGAAATCTGCCTTCTTGAGCAGAGCTTCGTGAAAAACCCTGACCAAAAGGTGAAGCAATTTGTTGCTGCTGCAGGCGGAAATGTGAAAAGCTTCGTTCGCTTTGAAGTTGGAGAAGGCATAGAAAAGCGCCAGGACAACTTTGCTGAAGAAGTAATGAACCAGGTAAAAAAATAAATAATTATAGCATCCGTGCAGAATCATTTTGCAGGATTCTAAGAGACGGGGAACACACAAGTGTTCCCTGTTTTTGAAAAACGCTGAAACTGTTTCTTTTCTGCAAAGAAAAACTTGGAGGTTATTATGAGCAGTCCAAAATATAATAGAATTGTTTTAAAATTAAGCGGTGAAGCCCTGGCTGGTGAACAAGGTTTTGGGATTAATCCATCTGTGATTCAATCTGTTGCAAAACAAGTGAAAGAGATTGCAGAAATGGAAGTGGAAGTGGCTGTTGTAGTAGGAGGCGGAAACATCTGGCGCGGAAAAGTAGGCAGCGAGATGGGTATGGATCGAGCAACTGCTGACTATATGGGTATGCTTGCAACTGTCATGAACTCTTTGGCCCTTCAGGACAGTCTTGAAAACCATGGCATTCAAACGCGCGTTCAAACTTCCATTGAGATGAGACAGGTTGCAGAACCGTACATAAGAAGGAAAGCGATTCGCCACCTTGAGAAAAAACGAGTAGTTATTTTTGCTGCTGGTACTGGAAATCCTTACTTCTCTACAGATACCACTGCTGCTCTGCGTGCTGCAGAAATTGAAGCTGACGTTATTTTAATGGCTAAAAATAACGTAGACGGCGTTTACAATGCTGATCCTTTAAAAGATGAAAATGCAGTTAAATATGAAGAACTTTCTTATCTTGACGTTTTAAAAGAAGGCCTTGCTGTTATGGATTCTACAGCGTCCTCACTTTGTATGGATAATGACATTCCATTGATTGTATTCTCCATTATGGAAGAGGGCAACATTAAAAAAGCAGTACTTGGCGATAATATCGGAACTATTGTAAGGGGGAAATAAACATGGCTAATCAAACATTATCACAAGCAAAAGACAAAATGGAAAAAGCAATAGGCTCACTTAGCAGAGAGCTTGCCTCGGTCCGCGCCGGAAGAGCTAATGCTTCTATTCTTGACAGACTAACTGTGGATTATTATGGTGCTCCAACGCCTGTAAATCAGCTTGCTTCTATTAATGTTCCTGAAGCACGCATGCTCGTTATCCAGCCTTATGATAAATCTATTTTAGGCGAAATTGAAAAATCCATTCTGAAATCAGATTTAGGCTTAAACCCGACTAATGACGGAAATATAATTCGCATTACAATTCCTGCTTTAACAGAGGAAAGACGCCGCGATCTTGTTAAGCTTGTTAAGAAATACGGTGAAGAAGCGAAGGTAGCTGTCAGAAACATTCGCCGTGAGGCAAATGATGACCTGAAAAAGCTTGAGAAAAACGGCGAGATTACAGAGGACGAGCTTCGCGGGCACAATGAAAGCGTGCAAAAGCTCACTGATGAATATATTGTCAAGGTTGACAATACAGCTAAGGATAAAGAAAAAGAAATCATGGAAGTTTAATGAAAAAGTATGTACAATAGTATTGTGCAAAAGACCCTCTTAATGTTTACAGGGGGTTTTTTTGTTAATACTGTTTACTACTTAAAGGCTTATAGTGTGAACGCGGTGATGGAGGAATCACATGCTTAACTTTTTAAAAAAATTCAGGAAGGCTAAAGAGTCTTCGGTTGAATTAATAGATAAAATAAAAGAAATCAAATCCCGGGAAGTTCCGGAGCACATTGCAATCATAATGGATGGAAACGGCCGCTGGGCAAACAAACGGGCCCTGCCAAGAATAGCCGGCCATCACGAGGGGATGAAGGTCGTCCGAAAGATGACCAAGCTTTCAAATGAATTGGGTGTAAAGGCACTTACACTTTACGCTTTTTCAACAGAAAATTGGAAACGGCCCAAGCTTGAAGTGGATTACCTGATGAAGCTTCCAGAGGAGTTTTTAGAAACATTCCTGCCCGAACTGATTCAGGAAAATGTTCAGGTCAGGATCATGGGAGATAAAACCAGGCTTCCGGACCATACACTTCAAGCGGTAGAACAGGCTATACAGAAAACCAAGCAAAATGACGGGCTTGTTTTAAATTTCGCTTTAAATTACGGCAGCAGAGCGGAAATTATGGAAGCGGTAAAAACAGTGGCAGCTGAAATTGAAGAAGGTTCCCTGAAGTCTTCTGCCCTTGATGAAGATATGTTTTCAAAGTTTCTGATGTCAGGCAGCCTTAAAGACCCCGATTTGCTTATCAGAACAAGCGGTGAAATCAGGCTCAGCAACTTTATGCTCTGGCAGCTTGCATATACCGAATTCTGGTTTACTGATGTGCTTTGGCCGGATTTTAAAGAAGAGCATTTGGTTCAGGCTATAGCTGAATATCAACACCGTGGAAGAAGATTCGGCGGAATATAAGGGTGATGACACAAACATGAAACAAAGAATACTAACAGGGATTATCGCGGCAGCCTTATTTCTGCCAATTGTACTGTACGGAAATATTTCTTTTCTTTTAATGGTTTATTTGCTTGCTTCAATCTCTTTGTACGAATTGCTGAGAATGAAGAAGATTAACCTGTTCTCTTTTCCGGGGTTTGTCAGCTTGCTCACACTGTGGGTTTTACTGATACCCAACAGTCATATAATTCTCATGGACAACATAAATATCTCAAAGGTTGAGTTTGCTCTTTTAGCCATTCTCCTGTTTTTAACATACACAGTGGCAACCAAAAACAGATTTTCCTTTGATGATGTAGGGTTTGTCCTGCTTGCAACCATGTATATAGGAATTGGTTTCTTCTATTTAATTGAAACACGAAATCTTGGTTTGGAATATATTTTTTATGCCTTAATTGTTATATGGGTGACAGATTCCGGGGCTTATTTCATAGGAAAGTCTTTCGGAAAAAGAAAGCTATGGCCGGATATCAGCCCGAACAAAACGGTTGAAGGATCTGCAGGGGGAATACTTTGTGCGGTTTTGGCAGCAATAATCTTTCAATTTTTTACAGGCATGGAGGATTCCTACATAAAATTAATAGTTATCACCATCCTGCTGTCTGTTTTTGGACAAGTGGGAGATCTGGTGGAATCAGCGCTAAAGAGACAGTATCAGGTTAAGGATTCAGGACATATTCTCCCTGGGCACGGCGGGCTGCTTGACCGCTTTGACAGCTTGCTGTTTGTCCTGCCTATTCTGCACTTCCTGATCATTCTTTTGTAAGCCATTAAAGCGGAATAGGAGTGAAAACGTGAAAAAAATAACACTGCTGGGTTCAACAGGTTCAATTGGACAGCAAACCCTCGATGTCATCAGTGAACATCCTGAAGAATTTCAATTGGTGTCTCTTTCGTTCGGAGGAAACCTGGAGCTGGGAAGCAAGGCTATTAAAAAATATAAGCCGAAGTTTGTGGCTGTGAAGGACAAAGAAACTTTTTCAGCTATTCAGGAACTTTGTAAGGAAGTGGAAGGTGTTACGTACTCCTATGGCGAAGAAGGCCTCATAGAAGCTGCCGTCTACCATGATGCTGATCTTGTCGTGAATGCGGTCATTGGAAGCGTTGGTCTTGTTCCTACTTTGAAAGCCATTCAAGCTGGAAAAACAATTGCACTGGCAAACAAGGAAACGCTTGTGACGGCAGGGCATCTTGTGATGGAGGAAGCTGAGAAACACGGAGTTGATATTTTGCCGGTGGACAGCGAGCATTCTGCTATTTTTCAGTGCCTGCAGGGAGAAAACAAAAAAGAAATATCAAAATTAATCGTTACTGCTTCAGGCGGGAGCTTTCGAGACCGCAGCAGAGATGAACTGAATGATGTGACTGTTAAGGAGGCGCTGCATCATCCCAATTGGTCTATGGGTGCAAAAATTACAATAGACTCAGCAACGATGATGAATAAAGGACTGGAAGTGATTGAAGCGCACTGGCTGTTCGGTCTTCCCTACGAAAGAATAGAAGTTTTGCTTCACAGACAAAGTATCATTCACAGCATGGTTGAATACCACGACCGAAGCGTAATGGCGCAGCTTGGAACACCGGATATGCGAGTGCCGATTCAATATGCCATGTCATATCCAGGCCGCCTGCCGCTTCCATCTGCATCTTCCCTTCAATTGTGGGAAATTGGTGAACTTCATTTTGAAAAAGCAGACTTCAACCGCTATCGATGCTTACAATTCGCCTATGATTCAGGTAAAATTGGTGGTACAATGCCTACAGTGCTGAATGCTGCAAACGAAGAAGCAGTTGCGGCATTTCTCAACGGAAAAATAACATTTCTTCAAATAGAAGACTGGGTGGAAAAAGCGCTGGAGCAGCATAAAGCCGTCAGCAGGCCTGATTTGGAAACAATACACAAAGTGGATCTGGAAACAAGAAGATTTGTAGGTTCATTACTATCATAAAGGTGGGGTTACGTAAGTGAATACAGTGATAGCGTTTATCCTGATTTTCGGTGCGCTGGTTTTCTTCCACGAACTGGGGCATTTAGTCCTTGCAAAACGCGCCGGCATACTGTGCCGAGAATTTGCAATTGGTTTTGGTCCGAAAATTTTTTCTTACAGAAAAAATGAAACTCTTTATACAATCCGGCTTCTACCTGTTGGAGGATATGTCAGAATGGCCGGAGAGGACCCTGAAAACATAGAAGTAAAACCGGGCTACAATATCGGTCTCTTATTTAATAAAGAGGGTAAAGTCGAAAAAATTGTCCTGAATAATAAAGACAAATACCCCCAGGCAAGAGTAATTGAAGTTGAAAAAGCAGATTTGGAAAGAGCCATGATGATTACAGGCTATGAACAGGGAGAAGAAGAGAATCTGCAGCGTTTTGACGTTGCGGAAAAATCCTTTTTTATTGTCGATGGCCAGGAAGTTCAAATTGCTCCTTATAACAGACAGTTTGCTTCAAAATCACTGTCTCAAAGAACCCTTGCCATAGCCGCAGGCCCGGCAATGAATTTTGTACTTGCATTTGTTGTATTATTTCTGCTCGGCTTTATACAGGGTGCCCCAATAGATGAACCTATGCTTGGTAAACTTACGGCAGATGGCTCTGCAGCTGAAGCGGGGCTTCAGGAAGGTGACGTTGTTCAATCTATCGACGGGCAGGAAATGAGATCCTGGGAGGATGTTGTAGAAGTTATCCGTGAAAATCCAGAAACGTCCTTAGCGTTTGTAGTTGAAAGAAATGGAGAGACGCTGGAAGTACCGGTTGTTCCTGAGGCATTTGACACGGGAGAAAGCGAAATTGGAAGAATAGGTGCTTATAACCCTGTTGAAAAGAGCTTTCTCGGTTCGTTGCAGTATGGTGTAACTGAAACCTACACGTGGACAAAAGAAATCCTATTAGGACTTGGAAAACTGGTTACTGGGCAATTTTCAATCGATATGCTGTCAGGACCGGTAGGAATCTATGATATGACAGACCGCGTAGCGCAGTCTGGGGTAATCAACCTGCTTCGCTGGGCTGCCATCCTCAGCATCAATCTTGGCATTGTAAATATGCTGCCAATTCCTGCCCTTGACGGTGGAAGGCTTCTGTTTTTTGCCGTAGAAGCAGTAAGAGGAAAGCCGATTGACCGCCATATGGAAGGCATGGTCCATTTTATAGGCTTTGCTTTACTGATGCTGCTGATGCTGGTCGTTACATGGAATGACATACAAAGATTCTTCCTTTAAAAATAGAATAATTGAAAATAATTGAGGTGCTTATAAATGAAGCAAAGTATGACGTTTATTCCAACACTGCGCGAGGTGCCGGCTGATGCAGAAATAAAAAGCCATCAGCTCCTTCTTCGTGCAGGTTTTATGAGGCAAAATGCAAGCGGCCTCTACAGCTATTTGCCTCTTGCTCAAAGAGTACTTTCCAACATTCAGCAAATTGTCCGGGAGGAGATGGACAATGCAGGAGCGGCAGAGTTATTAATGCCTGCTCTTCAGCAATCTGAGCTGTGGGAAGAATCTGGCCGCTGGTATACGTACGGGCCTGAGCTTATGAGAATGAGAGACCGCCATGAACGTCAATTTGCGCTCGGTGCCACTCATGAAGAAGTGATTACAAGCCTTGTAAGAGATGAAGTAAAGTCATACAAACGGCTGCCCTTAACACTGTATCAAATTCAGACTAAGTTCCGTGACGAAAAAAGACCGAGATTCGGACTTCTCCGCGGACGTGAGTTTATCATGAAAGATGCCTATTCCTTTCATTCCAGCTCTGAAAGCTTGGATGAAATATACGACGGCCTCTTTAAGGCATACAGCAATATTTTTACCCGCTGCCAGCTGAATTTCAGGGCGGTTATTGCTGATTCCGGCGCAATGGGCGGCAAAGATACACATGAATTTATGGTTTTATCAGAAGTAGGGGAAGACACTATCGCTTATTCTGATTCATCAGCCTTTGCTGCAAACGTTGAGATGGCTCCGGTAATTGCCGGCAGCCCGGGAACTGATGAGCAGTCTGAAGAACTGGAAAGAGTTCATACTCCCCAGCAAAAAACCATTGAAGAAGTGGCAGAGTTTTTAAAAGTGACTAAAGAAAAACTGATTAAATCTGTCTTATTTAAAGCAGATGATAAGTTTATACTCGTTCTGGTAAGAGGAGATCATGAGGTTAATGATATTAAGCTTAAAAATCATTATAATGCTTCAGCAGTAGAAATCGCATCACCTGAAGAGACAGCGAAAGTTCTCGGCGTTCCAACAGGTTACATCGGTCCTGTGAATATGAAGGGGGAAGCAGTCATTCTTGCTGATCAAGCACTAAAGGGCTTGGTGAACGGGATCTGCGGTGCTAATGAAGAAGGATATCATTACACAGGTGTCGACCTATCCAGAGATGCCAAGATTGATAGCTTCTCCGACCTTCGTTTCATTCAGGAAGGAGACGCTTCTCCTGACGGTGAAGGGGTCATCAAGTTTGCCAAGGGAATTGAAGTCGGACATATCTTTAAGCTGGGTACAAGATACAGTGAGGCAATGAATGCAAGCTATCTTGATGAAAACGGTAGAAGCCAGCCAATGATTATGGGCTGCTACGGTATTGGAGTTTCAAGGACACTTGCTGCTATCGTGGAAGAGCACCATGATGATAAAGGTATCGTGTGGCCTGCCGAAGTAGCACCGTATGATCTTCACCTTCTTTCGGCAAACGCGAAAAACGCAGAGCAAGCCGAACTTTCAGAAAAACTGTATAAAGAGCTGCGCAGCAAGGGCTTTGATGTCCTGTATGATGACCGCCAGGAACGAGCGGGTGTGAAGTTCGCCGATTCCGACTTGATCGGCCTTCCGTTAAGGATTACTGTAGGCAAGCGTGCGGGAGAAGGCATCGTGGAAATTAAAGTCAGAAGAACAGGTGAGAGCTTTGAGTGTTCTGTTGAAGAGCTGCCTTTAAAAGCTGCTGACCTTATTGGAAAATAATTTTTTATAAAATCCAGTTAAAAAACATGTTACTATTATGATAAGAATGGAAAAGGTACCTCTTTTGGAGGTACCTTCAATGTTGTTAAGGGGGTTATAAAATGGATGGAGAGCTTTCCTTGCAGCACAGGGAACGGTTTCAGCTCCTTCTGCAGCAGATTGGCCTCACGGACGATCAATCTTTTCCTTATTTTCAAAA
Source organism: Metabacillus lacus (assembly GCF_009674805.1). GTDB lineage: Bacteria > Bacillota > Bacilli > Bacillales > Bacillaceae > Metabacillus_C > Metabacillus_C lacus. Next base: position 73,235 of record NZ_WKKI01000001.1, read on the forward strand.
TGGAGCTATTAAAAAGCTGACCGTAGAAAAGAAAAGCAAGAAATGGCATTTTGAATTTGCATTTCATGAGGTTCTGCCGTTTCAAGTTTATCAGATATTCAAGGCAAGGCTTTCACAGGCCTTTTCACATATTGCGTCCACTACATTCTCAATAACTTGTACAAGCCAGGAAAAGTGCGCTGAACTAGCCCCTCAGTACTGGCAGGCATGTCTTGAGGACATTGATGAAATATCGCCTCCAATCCTTGCTCTTCTCAATGAACAGCTGCCTGTCATTCAAGGTGTGAAGCTTACTGTTAAAACCAGAAGTGCAACGGAAGCTACGGCTATCAAACGCCGTTATCATCTGCTCATTCAGGAAAGCTATAAGCAATTCGGGTTTCCAGCATACCAGCTCGAAACAGAGGTTCAGCAGTCTGCTGAAGAGATAGAGCGGTTTCGTGAACTAAAAGAGCAGGAAGATCAGCAAAAAGCACTTCTGGCTGTGACTGAAATGGAAAAAGAGAAAGAAGCCGGGCAGTCAGGAGAACCTTCGGGACCTGTTATGATTGGCTACCCTATTAAAGCAGGCGAAGAAATTAAAACCATTCAGAGCATAGAAGATGAAGAGAGAAGAATTGTGGTTCAAGGCTATGTGTTTGATGCAGAGACAAAAGAGCTTCGGAGCGGGCGAACACTGGCCACTTTCAAAATCACCGATTATACGAGCTCTATCATGGTCAAAATGTTTGCAAGAGACAAAGAAGATGCGGCTCTTCTGCAAAATGTAAAAAAAGGAATGTGGCTGAAGGCGCGGGGAAGCATTCAAAATGATACATTTGTCAGAGATTTGGTCATGATTGCAAATGACATAAATGAAATACAGGCTGAAGAGCGCAAGGATACTGCTCCGGAAGGTGAAAAACGAGTTGAGCTGCACCTTCATTCTCCAATGAGCCAAATGGATGCAGTTACGTCGATCAGCAAATACGTAGCACAGGCTAAAAAATGGGGACACAAGGCAATAGCATTAACAGATCACGGCGTTGCTCAATCTTTTCCGGAAGCTTATTCTGCCGGAAAGAAAAACGGAATCAAAATACTATTTGGTGTCGAAGCAAACCTTGTAGATGACGGGGTGCCTATTGCCTATAATGACGCGAATATACACCTCGATGATGCAGCTTATATTGTTTTTGACGTAGAAACGACTGGTCTGTCGGCTGTGTACGATACCATCATTGAGCTTGCCGCCGTTAAAATAAAAGACGGTGAAATTGTGGACAGGTTTGAGTCTTTTGCAAATCCTCATCATCCACTGTCCGCCACTACGATTGACCTGACCGGAATAACAGATGATATGGTCAGAAATGCCCCGGAAGTAGAAGAGGTTTTGAGAAGATTCAAAGAATGGATAGGCAATGATATTCTCGTTGCCCACAATGCAAGCTTTGATATGGGCTTCCTGAATGCCGGATATAAAAAGCTGCTGAAAGCACCAAAAGCCGGTAATCCTGTCATTGATACGCTTGAACTTGCAAGGCTGCTGTATCCTGATTTGAAGAATCATAGACTGAACACTCTATGCAAAAGGTTTGATATCGACCTTACTCAGCATCACAGGGCTATTTATGACGCTGAAGCAACAGGCTATCTATTGCTGAAAATGTTAAAGGATGCTACTGAGAAAGGCATACAGAACCATAACCAGTTTAATGATTTTATGGGACAGGGTAACGCTTATCAGCGCTCAAGGCCCCATCATGTAACACTGATGGCTCAAAATGAGATCGGATTGAAAAATCTCTTTAAACTCGTCTCGCTCTCACATATTCAGTATTTCTTCAGAGTTCCGCGAATTCCCCGCTCTGTACTCCAAAAGCACAGAGAAGGATTGCTCGTTGGATCTGCATGTGACAAGGGAGAAGTATTTGAAGGAATGATGCAAAAATCTCCTGAAGAAGTTGAAGAAGCCGCTGCTTTTTATGATTATCTGGAGGTTCAGCCGCCTGAAGTTTATCAGCATCTAATAGAGCTGGACTATATTAAGGATGAATTCTCACTAAAAGAAATCATCTCCAATATTGTTTCTCTGGGCGAAAAGCTGGGAAAACCCGTAGCAGCTACAGGTAATGTCCATTACCTTAACGAAGAGGACAAAATATACAGGCAGATTTTAGTCAGTTCTCAGGGTGGGGCAAATCCGCTTAACAGGCATAAATTGCCCGACGTGCATTTCAGGACTACAAATGAAATGCTGGACTGCTTCTCTTTTCTGGATAAAGAAACAGCCAAAAAAATTGTTGTTGACAATCCTCAGCTGATTACGGACATGGTTGAAGATGTAAAGCCGATCAAGGATGATTTGTACACTCCTAAAATTGAGGGTGCAGATGAGGAAATGAGGGAAATGAGCTACTCCATGGCGAGGAGAATATATGGGGATGAGCTCCCTGAGCTGGTGGAAGCAAGACTTGAAAAGGAACTGAAAAGCATAATTGGACATGGGTTTGCGGTAATCTACCTGATCTCCCATAAGCTGGTGAAAAAGTCGCTTGATGATGGATATCTGGTTGGCTCAAGGGGGTCGGTTGGTTCATCCTTTGTTGCAACCATGACTGAGATCACAGAAGTAAACCCCCTGCCGCCGCACTATGTGTGTCCAAACTGCAAAAAATCGGAGTTCTTTAATGACGGATCAGTCGGTTCAGGATTTGACCTGCCTGACAAGGATTGTCCCCAATGCGGAACAAAGTATGTGAAGGACGGCCATGATATTCCTTTCGAAACGTTTCTTGGATTTAAAGGAGACAAAGTGCCTGATATTGATTTGAATTTCTCAGGCGAATATCAGCCGAAAGCTCATAATTATACGAAAGACTTGTTTGGTGAAGAATATGTATACCGCGCAGGTACGATCGGAACGGTTGCTGAAAAAACAGCGTACGGCTATGTGAAAGGATATGCTGGAGACCACAACCTGCACCTTCGGAATGCGGAAATAGACCGTCTTGTTCAGGGCTGTACAGGTGTGAAACGGACGACGGGACAACATCCCGGGGGGATCATTGTAGTTCCGGATTATATGGATATTTACGATTTTTCTCCGATTCAGTTCCCGGCAGATGCTGCAGGATCAGAATGGAAAACAACACACTTCGATTTTCACTCTATCCATGATAATCTTTTAAAGCTGGATATTCTGGGACACGATGATCCGACAGTGATCAGAATGCTTCAGGATCTCAGTGGAATTGATCCTAAAACCATTCCTACGGATGACCCTGAAGTGATGAAGATATTCAGCGGAACAGAATCCCTCGGTGTGACACAGGAACAAATACTGTGTAAAACAGGTACACTTGGCATACCGGAGTTTGGTACGCGCTTTGTACGACAAATGCTTGAGGATACAAAGCCAACGACTTTTTCGGAACTTGTTCAAATTTCCGGTTTGTCTCACGGAACTGATGTATGGCTCGGAAATGCTCAGGAATTAATTCATAACGGGACATGCACGCTCAGCGATGTAATTGGATGCCGTGATGACATCATGGTTTATTTAATCTATCAGGGGCTGGAACCATCTCTGGCGTTCAAAATCATGGAATCAGTCCGTAAAGGTAAAGGGCTGACTCCTGAGATGGAAGAAGAAATGAAAAAGAATAACGTTCCTGCCTGGTACATTGACAGCTGCCTGAAGATTAAGTATATGTTCCCCAAAGCGCATGCTGCCGCATACGTGCTGATGGCGGTCAGAATCGCTTACTTCAAAGTTCATCTGCCTCTTTTATACTATGCAGCTTATTTTACTGTCAGAGCGGACGACTTTGAAATTGACACAATGATTAAGGGCTCAGCTGCCATCAAGGCAAAAATTGAAGAAATTAATGCAAAGGGGCTTGATGCCTCTACAAAAGAAAAAAACCTCTTAACTGTTCTGGAAATTTCACTTGAAATGAGCGAACGAGGCTACTCCCTTCAGAAAGTGGATCTCTACCGGTCCAGTGCTTCTGAATTTATTATTGACGGGGACACCTTGATTCCGCCTTTCAATTCTATTCCGGGACTCGGTACCAACGTAGCGTTAAATATTGTTAAAGCAAGGCAAGAAGGAGAGTTTCTATCCAAAGAAGACCTTCAGCAGAGGGGCAAGGTATCTAAAACGCTTATAGAGTATCTTGATAACCACGGCTGTCTGGAAGCACTTCCGGATCAAAATCAGCTTTCCTTATTCTAGGATTACATTTGCATAAAAAACCTGGTTATGTTATATTTTTTATGGAAATGCTATGCATACGAGGACAAAGAGTGGGGAAACCCGCTCTTTCTTATTGATGGAGCTTGTTAAGTTATTTTCGATAGCCGTACATACCATTCCCTGCTGAATAAGCAGGGTTTTTCAGCAGAGTACGGGTTTAATTTTGCTTCTATCAAAAGGAGGAAATCATGAGTAAAAAAGTAACTGAAACAGTTGAAGAACTGGTTAACCCTATTTTAAATGAGCTGCACCTTGAATTAGCGGATCTTGAATATGTAAAAGAGGGAAAAAACTGGTTCCTTCGTGTGTATATTGATTCTGAAAAAGGTGTCGACATAGAAGAATGCGGTGTTGTCAGTGAACGGCTGAGTGAAAAGCTCGATGAAATAGACCCTATTCCGCATAATTATTTTTTAGAAGTATCTTCTCCCGGAGCAGAGCGCCCGCTTAAAAAGGAAGCAGACTACAAAAAGGCTGTCGGCAAGCAAGTGTCTGTGAAAACATATGAGCCGATTGATGGAGAAAAGCTCTTTGAAGGAGAATTGCTCTCTTATAATGGCGAACTTATCGTAGTTGAGATGAAAATCAAGACAAGAAGAAAACGAGTGGAGATTCCTTTTGAAAAAATTGCGAATGCCAGACTGGCCGTTACATTTTAATTATGAAAAAGGTGCTAGCGTGCTGAAAGTACTGTTAAAACAGCCGGTAATGCATTAGATGATAAGGGGGAAACCGCAAAAATGAACAGTGAATTATTAGATGCCCTGACCATTCTTGAAAAAGACAAAGGCATCAGCAAAGAAGTTATTATTGAAGCAATTGAAGCTGCCCTGATATCTGCTTATAAGCGCAACTTTAATCAGGCTCAGAATGTTCGTGTTGACTTAAACCGTGAAGTGGGAACCATGCGTGTATTTGCCCGAAAGGACGTAGTTGATGAGGTCTATGATCCGCGTCTGGAGGTTTCCATTGAGGAAGCAAGAAGCATCAATCCAAATTACTCTGTTGGAGATGTGCTTGAGATAGAAGTAACTCCGAAGGACTTTGGGCGAATTGCAGCCCAGACTGCAAAGCAGGTTGTTACACAGCGTGTCCGAGAGGCGGAGCGCGGAGTTATTTACTCCGAGTTCATTGACCGCGAAGAAGATATTATGACCGGAATTGTCCAGCGGATCGATTCCAAGTTCATCTATGTCAGCCTAGGTAAAATTGAAGCACTTCTTCCAGTTGCCGAGCAGATGCCAAATGAAAGATATCAGCCGCATGATCGGATTAAGGTCTTTATTACAAAGGTTGAAAAGACAACAAAGGGACCGCAGATTTTCGTATCGAGAACTCATCCTGGTCTTCTCAAGCGTTTATTTGAAATTGAAGTGCCTGAAATTTACGACGGAACAGTAGAAATTAAGTCTGTTGCGAGAGAAGCCGGCGACAGATCTAAAATATCTGTTCACTCTGAAAATCCGGAAGTTGATCCTGTCGGTTCATGTGTTGGTCCTAAAGGACAGCGCGTTCAGGCAATCGTCAACGAACTGAAAGGCGAAAAAATTGACATCGTACGCTGGTCAAATGATCCGGTTGAGTTTGTAGCAAACGCACTCAGCCCATCCAAGGTTGTAAGTGTTAATGTGAATGAAACCGATAAAGCAACCACTGTAGTTGTACCGGACTATCAGCTGTCTTTGGCCATCGGTAAGCGCGGTCAAAACGCCAGATTGGCTGCGAAGCTTACAGGCTGGAAAATTGATATTAAGAGCGAGTCTGATGCAGCAGAAAGCAAGGCTGCAAGCGAAAGTGCAGATGCAGCCGAGCAAGAATAAGAGGTGATTATCTTGAATAATCAAAGAAAAGTTCCACTGCGTAAATGCATTGTTACCGGCGAGATGAAGCCTAAAAAGCAGCTTGTCCGCATTGTGAGATCCAAAGACGGGGAAGTGTCAATCGACCTAACAGGCAGAAAAAACGGGCGCGGGGCCTATCTGACTCTTGACAAGGAAACAATTGAAAAAGCTATAAAGAAAAGTGTGCTTTCAAGCCAGTTAAAAGCAGAAGTAAATGATACTATTTACGAAGAACTGCTGATCCTGGCTGAAAAGGAGCAGAAATGAATAATCAGCCCTGGTTTTCGTTATTGGGGTTGGCAAATCGAGCGCGCAAAGTTGTATCGGGTGAGGAGCTCGTTATTAAAGAAGTTCGCCAGTCTAGAGCAAAACTAGTCATACTCTCTGAAGATGCATCTGACAATACTGCTAAAAAAGTGACCGACAAATGTCATTTTTATCAGGTACCCCTTGTGAAAGTCGAGGATCGATACACCCTGGGACAAGCGATTGGCAAAGATGCGAGAGTAACTGTAGCAATAGTTGACCAAGGTTTTGCTGCAAAGTTGCGGAGCTTGCTCGATTAATTTTTTTGGGGGTGAACGTATGACAAAAATAAGAGTTTATGAATATGCAAAAAAACATAATGTTTCAAGTAAAGAGGTTATTACCGCGCTTCAAAGCTTCAATGTAGAAGTGAATAACCATATGTCAACGATCGAAGAAGGAGCTGTAGGAAAATTGGACAGCAAATTCGCTAAACAGCAATCTGCTTCAACTGCTGCTGCACCTAAAGCAAGCGGCCAGCAGGATAAAAAGCCTGTTAGAAATGTGGCACCTAATCAAAATCGCGGCGAAAACAAAGATGCGGGCTTAAAAACCAAGCCTCAAAACAATAAGCCGAGCAAGCCGGGCGGTAACCGTCCTGGCGGCGCCGGAGGCCAAAACAATAAGAACAAAAAGAACAACAAAAACAACAACAAGCCACAGCAAAACAACAACAGAAACAAAAAAGGCGCATTCCAAATGCCTTCTGAAAGGCCGAAAAAGGAACTGCCAAGCAAAATAACTTTTTCAGGTTCATTATCTGTTGGCGAGCTTGCAGGAAAGCTTGGGAAAGAACCAGCTGAAATCATCAAAAAGCTGTTCCTTCTTGGCACGATGGCTACCATTAATCAGGAACTGGATAAAGATACAATCGAACTCATTGCCGGAGATTACGGAGTCGAAGTTGAAGAAGAAATCATCTTTGAATTAACTGAATTCGAAAAGTATGATGAGGAAGACAAGGAAGAACAACTATCAATCCGCCCTCCTGTCGTGACCATCATGGGCCACGTTGACCATGGTAAAACCACTTTGCTGGATTCCATCCGCAACACAAAAGTGACTGCCGGGGAAGCAGGCGGAATTACTCAGCATATCGGAGCTTATCAAGTAACAGACAAGGACAAAAAGATTACGTTTCTTGATACACCGGGACATGCTGCATTTACAACAATGCGTGCCCGCGGAGCACAAGTAACCGACATTACCATCCTTGTAGTTGCGGCTGATGACGGTGTTATGCCTCAAACAATTGAAGCAATTAATCATGCTAAAGCTGCAGAGGTGCCAATTATCGTAGCGGTGAATAAAATGGATAAGCAGTCTGCAAACCCTGACCGAGTTATGCAGGAGCTTACAGAACACGGCCTTGTTCCTGAAGCATGGGGCGGAGAGACAATATTTGTCCCTATTTCTGCATTGCAGGGAGAGGGAATTGATGAGCTTCTGGAAATGATCCTGCTTGTAAGTGAAGTTGAGGAGTTCAAAGCTAATTCAGGCCGCCGTGCAACTGGTACAGTAATTGAAGCCCAGCTTGATAAGGGGCGCGGTTCCGTAGCCACCTTGCTTGTGCAGAATGGTACATTGCGTGTTGGTGATCCAATCGTAGTCGGAAACACGTTCGGCCGGGTACGTGCAATGGTAAATGATCTTGGCCGCCGTGTGAAAGAAGCCGGTCCGTCCACTCCTGTGGAAATTACAGGCTTAAATGACGTTCCAAATGCCGGAGATCAATTCATGGTATTTGAAGACGAGAAAAAAGCCCGTCAAGTTGGAGAAGCAAGGGCGCAGAAACAGCTTGCTGAACAGCGCGGCGAAAAAACGAAGCTAAGCCTTGATGATTTATTTGAGCAAATTAAACAAGGCGAAGTGAAAGACATCAACCTGATTGTGAAAGCGGATGTTCAGGGATCTGTTGAAGCATTGGCAGCTGCACTGCAAAAAATTGAGGTTGAAGGTGTGAAAGTTAAAATCATCCACACTGGTGTCGGAGCGATAACGGAGTCAGATATTATTTTGGCTTCTGCTTCGAATGCGATTGTAATCGGATTTAATGTGCGTCCTGATGGGAATGCTAAACGTACTGCTGATGCTGAGGAGGTTGACATCCGCCTTCACCGCATTATCTACAAAGTAATTGAAGAAATTGAGCAGGCTATGCAGGGTATGCTTGATCCTGAATATGAAGAGAAAGTAATCGGCCAAGTTCTGGTCCGCCAGACATTTAAGGTGTCCAAAGTCGGAACGATTGCAGGATGTTATGTAACTGACGGGAAAATCACCCGTGACAGCGGCATCCGCCTTGTCAGAGACGGCATCGTTATCTTTGAAGGGGAAATTGATACTCTAAAACGCTTTAAAGATGATGTAAAAGAAGTTTCACAAGGTTATGAGTGTGGTATCACAATAAAGAACTTCAATGACTTGAAAGAAGAAGACGTGATTGAAGCTTATGTGATGGAAGAAATTAAGCGCTGATGATTGGATATGTGGAATTTGAATGCATGATTTACAATGCACATTCCCTTAAGGAAAAACGCGCAGTGCTGCAGAGAGTGCTGTCAAGGCTTAAACAAAAGTATAATATTTCCGTTGCCGAAATTGACCACCAGGATGTTTGGCAGCGGACTAAAATCGGCATCGCTGCTGTTACTTCCAGCAGAGCGAGCACAGAAAAAGAATTGCAAAGGGCCCTCGCTTTTCTGGATTCTTTTCCAGAATTGGAGAGGTCCGTAACAACTTATGATTGGTTTTAAATGAGGTGATACTATGAGCTTAAGAGCCAACCGTGTCGGAGAACAGATGAAAAAAGAGCTTGGTGAAATTATTGGCCGTAAAATTAAAGATCCCCGCATTGGCTTTGTTACAGTAACAGATGTACAGGTTACCGGAGATCTTCAAATTGCAAAGGTGTATATTTCAGTGCTGGGCGATGAAGAACAGCGTGAAAATACACTAAAAGGCCTTGCTACCGCAAAAGGTTTCATCCGCTCTGAGATAGGACAAAGAATTCGCCTGCGCAAAACCCCTGAGATTCAATTCGAGTTTGATGAATCAATAGATTACGGAAACCGGATTGAAACGCTTATCCATGAAATCAATCGTTCAAGCGAAAAGACGGAAGACTAACACCATCACGAGCAAAGGATAGACACTTGTCTATCCTTTTGTTTTTACATAATAATGACAACGGATATAAAAGCTTATTCCCGCTGAGGTGGATCAGGCTGCTGACACTCTGGCTGAGGCAAGAGCAAAAGAAATAGTTGATGAAGCCTTATCAATGAACCGAATCAGTTACTTTTTAAACATGGAGGAGCCTTGTTATGATAGAAGGAGTATTGCTGCTGAATAAACCGGCAGGAATGACATCACATGATTGTGTAGCGAAAGCAAGAAGAATTTTGAGAACTAAAAAAATCGGGCATACCGGCACGCTTGATCCGGATGTATCCGGCGTTTTACCGCTTTGCATTGGCAGAGCTACAAAGATTGTTGAGTACTTAACGGCAGAAACGAAAACATATGAGGCTGAAGTAACGGTAGGGTATTCCACTACCACTGAAGATGCTTCGGGGGATATCGTAGAAGAAAAAACTGTAGACAGGCAGATAACCGGCAAAGAGGCAGAAAACGTGCTGCTTTCTATGAAAGGTTTTATTGATCAAGTTCCTCCAATGTACTCAGCAGTTAAAATTAACGGAAAAAAATTGTATGAATACGCACGCGCTGGACAAACAATCGACAGACCTTCAAGGAAAATTTTCATTAAGGAGATGACCTTGCTTTCAGATGTGAAACAAGAAAACGGCAAAGCTGTCTTTTCCTTCCGTGTGTCTTGTTCAAAGGGTACTTATGTTAGAACGCTGGCAGTCATGATTGGTGAAAAACTCGGCTACCCTGCACACATGTCCCATCTAGTCAGAACGGAGTCAGGCAGCTTTACTCTTGAGCAATGTCTAACATTTGAGGAAATGGAAGAGCTATTGGAAGAAGGAACTTTTCAAAATAAGCTGATTCCGATTGGAAAGGCATTGAATCATTTGCCCAATTATACGATAAGTGATACATTAGCAGAGAAAGTGAAAAATGGAGCTGTCCTAGAGCTGCCCGATTCACTGGCAGGGCTTGATGAAGAAGCATCTATTGCTGTATACAGCGAAAATGGAGCCTGTCTGGCTGTTTATAAGAAACACCCGGAAAAGCCGGGTATGATGAAGCCGTCTAAAGTGCTGATAATAAACTGAGGCAGTATTACGATAAGAAAAGGTGAGCATAGTGAAAACGATTAAGCTTTCACACCCTCAACAATTGCCGGCTGAAGAAATTGCTGATACAGTGCTGGCACTCGGGTATTTTGACGGTGTGCATAAAGGGCATCAGGAAGTAATGAACTGCGCCGGAAGGCTTGCCGGGGAGCTGGGGCTGAAAAGCGCCGTCATGACATTTGATCCCCATCCATCAGTGGTGCTCAGTAAACAAACCAAAGCTGCAGAGTATATCACACCGTTAGAAGACAAAATCGACCTTGTTGGAAAATTGGGGATCGATATACTTTACATAGTGGAATTCTCTGAGGAGTTTGCTTCTTTAGAACCTCAGGAATTTGTTGATCAATTTATCATAGGTTTAAAGGTGAAGCATGTGGTGGCCGGCTTTGATTTTTCATACGGCCGTCTTGGGAAAGGGTCGATGGAAACAATGCCTTTTCATTCCAGGGGGATGTTTACGCATACCACAATCAGCAAGCTGACTGACCATAATAGAAAAATCAGTTCCACTTTAATAAGAGAAGTGATTAAGAGCGGTGATGTAGCATATGGAGCATCTCTTCTGGGAAGGCCTCATTTTATCAGAGGTACAGTCATTCATGGCGACAAAAGAGGAAGAACAATCGGCTTTCCAACTGCGAATATAGGAATAGAATTGCCTTATATTATGCCTCCGACAGGTGTGTATGCCACTACATTTGAATTAAATGGGGTTGTGCATGAAGGAGTATGCAACATTGGCTATAAGCCTACTTTTAAGGTAGACAAAGACCCTGCTCCAAGCATAGAGGTTCATCTTTTTCAATTTTCATCAGAAATTTACGGGGAAAAAGGCAAGCTTTCCTTTTTTCAGCGTATAAGAAGTGAGCAAAAGTTTCATAATGTTGAAGAGCTGATTGAGAGAATTGGTATTGACAAGAAATTGGCGGAAGAATTCTTTCAAAAAAGAAGGGATAATCCTTGCTTTTTGGAGGGATAAATAGTATTCTAATACTTGTAGTTTTAACCATTGCTTGGCTGTGCGATTCACCAACGCCGGCTCGGTAATTGGGGATTTTTAATAACAGGAGGTGAAAAGGATGGCTATCACACAAGAACGTAAAAATGAACTAATCAGCGAGTACAAAACTCATGAGTCTGATACTGGATCTCCAGAAGTTCAAATTGCTATCCTAACAGAAGATATCAACAATTTGAACGACCACTTGCGCATTCATAAGAAAGATCACCACTCACGTCGCGGTCTTTTGAAAATGGTAGGTAAAAGACGTAATCTTTTAACATACCTGCGTAATAATGATGTAGCTCGTTATCGTGACCTTATTAACAAATTAGGCTTGCGCCGATAATCTTAAAAGCGGGGAGAAATTCCCGCTTTTTTGGTGTAATTTTTATTAGGATAATTTTGGCGGAAATGGGTACAATGATTGGGAAAGGAAGAATATACTCTTTTCCTTTTTCCTTAATATGTCCCCTTATGATATTATTAAAGTTAACCCAGATACCATTACGGTATTTAAAACATAAGGCTAGTTTTCCGGCCGGAAGAACGGCTGGCAATCACCGCATATGAATACATAACGTATGATTGCAGATAAGAGAGGAGTACAATAATGGCTCAAGAAAAACAAACTTTCTCCATGGAGTGGGCGGGCAGACCTTTAAGTGTCGAAGTTGGCCAGCTTGCTAAGCAGGCAAACGGCTCAGTACTCATTCGCTATGGCGACACAGTGGTATTAAGTACAGCCACCGCTTCAAAAGAACCAAAGCAATTAGACTTTTTCCCATTAACAGTGAACTACGAAGAACGCTTGTATGCAGTAGGGAAAATCCCGGGGGGGTTTATCAAGCGTGAGGGCAGGCCAAGCGAAAAGGCAATACTGGCATCAAGGCTGATAGACAGGCCGATTCGTCCGCTGTTTGCTGACGGCTTCCGCAATGAAGTTCAGGTAATCAGCATTGTCATGAGTGTGGATCAGGACTGCTCTTCTGAAATGGCTGCTATGTTTGGATCTTCATTATCTCTAAGCGTTTCCGATATCCCTTTCAGCGGTCCTATCGCGGGCGTAACAGTAGGAAGGGTTAACAATGAATTTGTCATCAATCCTACCGTCGAACAGCAGGATAAAAGTGATCTTCACCTTGTTGTGGCAGGAACAAAAGATGCGATTAACATGGTTGAGGCAGGAGCTGAAGAAGTTCCGGAAGAAGTTATGCTGGAAGCAATTATGTACGGGCACGAAGAAATTAAGCGCCTGATTGCTTTTCAGGAAAAAATTGCTGCTGAAGTTGGCAAAGAAAAAGTTTCGATCGATCTTTATGAACTGAATGCAGATCTTGAAAAAGAAATCCGTTCTTCTTATGAAACCGACTTAATCAGTGCTATTCAGGTTTATGAAAAGCATGCAAGGGAAGCAGCGATAAACGAAGTGAAAAAAGCTGTTGTTGCTAAGTATGAAGAAGCAGAAGCTGATGAAGCTCAAATGAAGCAAGTGAAAAACATCCTTTCGAAAATCGTGAAAAACGAAGTGCGCCGTTTAATTACGGAAGATAAGGTAAGGCCTGACGGCAGGAAAATCGATGAAATCCGTCCGCTTTCCTCCCAGATTGGACTTTTGCCCCGTACCCACGGTTCCGGTTTGTTTACAAGAGGACAAACACAGGCTCTCAGCATTTGTACACTAGGAGCATTGGGAGACGTACAGATTCTTGACGGTCTTGGAATAGAAGAATCCAAACGCTTTATGCATCATTACAATTTTCCATCCTTCAGTGTTGGGGAAACAGGTCCTATGAGAGGACCTGGCCGAAGGGAAATTGGACATGGTGCACTTGGAGAACGTGCGTTGGAGCCGATCATTCCTTCAGAGAAGGATTTCCCTTATACAGTCAGGCTGGTATCTGAAGTGCTGGAATCTAACGGATCTACTTCTCAGGCAAGTATCTGTGCAAGCACACTTGCCATGATGGATGCCGGTGTTCCAATTACAGCACCAGTTGCTGGTATTGCAATGGGTCTTGTAAAATCCGGAGAACATTATTCTGTATTGTCGGATATTCAAGGCATGGAAGATCACCTGGGCGACATGGATTTTAAAGTGGCAGGTACTTCTAAAGGTGTCACAGCATTGCAAATGGATATTAAAATTGATGGCCTTTCCCGTGAAATTCTGGAAGAAGCGCTTCAGCAGGCTAAAAAGGGCCGTCTTGAGATTCTGGATTCCATGCTCAGCACGATATCCGAGCCGAAAAGCGAGCTGTCCAAATATGCACCGAAAATTCTGACCATGAACATTAATCCAGATAAAATCAGAGATGTTATTGGGCCAAGCGGTAAGCAAATCAATAAAATCATTGAAGAGACAGGCGTTAAAATAGATATCGAGCAGGACGGCACAGTGTTTATCTCTTCTGTAAACGAAGAAATGAATCAGAAAGCCCGCAAAATCATTGAGGATATTGTGCGTGAAGTAGAAGCAGGCCAAATGTATCTTGGAAAAGTAAAGCGGATTGAGAAATTTGGTGCTTTCGTTGAATTATTCAGCGGCAAAGACGGACTAGTCCATATTTCCGAACTTGCATTGGAGCGCGTTGGAAAAGTGGAAGACGTTGTGAAAATTGGAGACGAAATCCTTGTAAAAGTAACTGAGATCGATAAACAGGGGCGTGTCAACCTTTCACGCAAGGCTGTTTTAAAAGAACAAAAGGAAAAAGAAAACGAAACAGAGTAAATGAATATAAAAGGAGCCAGGGAAACCCGGCTTCTTTGCATTTAAGACAGGGCGGGTTCTGTACACCGAGGTTCTACCTTGTCCCTTTTTTACATATTTTTTAGTAAAAAGGGGGAAGTATAACATGCACAGGTATGTAATCCGGCTTGTAGCCGCAGCAATTATTGCAGCTGTCTGCACAGTGATTATCCGCAATCCTTATTCGTCTCTGTATATGGAACAAATAAAGTCAGAAAGTACAAGTGCATCAGAGCGGTATTCGGATCTGAATCAGGAAATAGCTGAAAAAGCAGAAAAACTGTATATCCCTCCTCAGGATGCTCAAATACATAGAGTTTGGAAGGCGATTCCCGGATATAATGGAATTTCAGTGGATGTGGAAGCTTCCTTCAACAAGATGAAGAAAAAAGGCGTTTTTAATGAAAAACTTCTTGTTTACAGGCAGATCCCACCTGGAATTCACCTGGCTGATCTCCCGGCTGAACCAGTGTATATGGGACATCCGGATAAGCCCATGGCAGCATTTCTTATTAATGTTGCATGGGGCAATGAATATATTCCGACTATGCTGGAAACTTTGAAGAAGCATCATGTAAAAGCAACCTTTTTTCTAGAGGGAAGATGGGTGAAGGAAAACCCTGATTTGGCTAAAATGATAACCGATGCAGGGCAGGAAGTTGGCAATCATTCTTATACTCATCCTGATATGGCACAAATTTCATCGGCTTCAATCAGGGAACAGCTTCAAAAAACAAATGATGTAATTAAAACAACTACCGGTGTTACCCCAAGTCTGTTTGCTCCTCCCAGCGGAAGCTATAGGATGGAAACTGTCGGGATTGCTGATGAACTTGGATTAAAAACCATTATGTGGAGTGTTGATACAATAGACTGGCAAAAACCAGAGCCAGCCGTTTTGATGGACCGGGTCCTAAAAAAGGTTCATAATGGAGCTATGATTCTTATGCATCCCACAGAATCCAGTACAGCCAGTATGGAAGAGCTAATTGTAACCATTAAAAATAGAGGGATTTCACTAGGATCAGTGTCAATGCTGCTTGATGAAGAGCGGCATCTGCCTTCTGCAAAAATAAAAGAAAACTGATATGCCTGCTGAATAGGAGGAACCAGATTGATAAAACGATACACTTGCCAAAATGGAGTAAGAATAGTATTAGAAAACATCCCTACAGTCCGTTCCGTTGCAATTGGAATTTGGATTGGGACGGGATCACGCAGTGAAACGCCGGAAAACAACGGAATATCGCATTTTCTGGAACATATGTTTTTTAAAGGGACCAAGACAAGAACGGCAAGGGAAATTGCAGAGTCCTTTGATAGTATAGGCGGCCAGGTGAATGCTTTCACCTCTAAGGAATATACTTGCTATTACGCCAAGGTGCTGGATGAGCATGCACCATTTGCACTTGATGTTCTGTCAGATATGTTTTTTCATTCCACCTTTGATGAAGAAGAGCTTAAAAAAGAAAAAAATGTAGTATACGAGGAAATAAAAATGTATGAGGATACACCGGATGATATTGTTCATGACCTGTTAAGCAGGGCAACGTACGGTTCTCATTCACTGGGCTATCCTATACTTGGTACAGAGGAGACACTCGACACATTTAATGGCGACAGTCTCCGCGGGTATATGAATGAATTTTATACACCTGATAATATTGTCATTTCTGTTGCAGGCAATGTTCCTGAATCATTTATCCAGGAAATTGAGAAAAAGTTTGGAGCTTATGAAACAGGCCATAGCAAAACATCTTACAATGCTCCGGCGTTTCTTTCTGAAAAGCTGAATAAAAAGAAAGATACGGAACAGGCACATCTTTGCCTCGGCTTCAATGGTCTGCAGGTAGGGCATGAAGATATTTATAATTTAATCGTTTTGAACAATGTGCTTGGAGGCAGCATGAGCAGCCGTTTATTCCAGGATGTTCGTGAACAAAAGGGCTTGGCTTACTCTGTTTTTTCCTATCATTCTTCCTTTGCTGACAGCGGAATGATGACAATCTATGGAGGAACGGCTGTAAAACAGCTTGATGTCCTTTACAATACTGTTCAAGATACACTGGCAACGTTAAAGGCTGAAGGAATTACTTCTAAAGAATTGCAAAACAGCAAGGAGCAAATGAAAGGCAATCTTATGCTCAGCCTGGAAAGCACGAACAGCAGAATGAGCAGAAATGGTAAGAATGAGCTTCTGCTCGGACGCCACCGAACACTGGATGAAATCATTGAAAAAGTAAATGAAGTAAACATTGAAGCTGTCAATCAGCTTGCAGTAGATACATTTACGGATGAATTTTCAATGGCTGTTATCAGCCCGGAAGAAACAATCCCCGGAAAGAAGTAAAGAAACAAAAACTTCCTTAGAGTAAGTTGGCTTTTTCATTATGCTTTGTTTGCTATGTAATATTGCAGGCTTCTCATTTTCTAACTCCAGTCAAGGTAGAACATCTCCTGTAGATCTCTCTGGCAAAATTGCTAACCAAGAGTGCAATGAAGCGGAAGAAACTTGACTCCTGCGGGAATAGAGGCAAGGCTGAGACCCCAGGCGCAGACGAGGAGGCTCAGATCCCTCCCCGCTGAAAGTGAGTGTCTGCAGCACAATGGAACGAACTTGTTTAATGCTGACCGGCCTCCTTCAGTGAAGGAGGCCGTCTATAGAAAAAATGCCTGTAAAAATACAGGCATTTTTTTATGCCCTCTATCGATACAATAGTACAAAGGGGTGGTAGCAATGAGATTAAGCGAATTGAGCGGAAAAGAAATCGTGGATGTGAAAAGAGCGGAACGTCTTGGAATATTAGGTCAGACAGACTTGGAAATTGATGAGCAAACAGGTCAGATAACTGCTCTTATTATTCCTTCCCTTAAATGGTTTGGCCTGAGAAAACAGGGAGAAGAAATTAAGGTTCCCTGGCATCATATTAGTAAAATAGGTTCTGATATGATCATTCTCGACATTGCTGAAGAACAAATTGAAAAACTGTAGCTATCAAAATTTTCTTGTCCCATCATGCCGTGCTCCGGCAGAATGGGGCTTTTTGAGTTTTTTTATTTTAGGCAGTCCTGCTCCTTCAATCAATTGATTTCTCCCTGGGATTGAAGGCGCCTTATTTTTTTCCTTAATATGCTCTCCGTTCTCTTGAAAATGGATTGTTAACTTCTCTTTTTAACGGCAGCACCTTCATAAGAAGCAATTCACCCATACTGCTTTACCCTCATAGTATAAGGAAGAAGGGCATATTGACATACCACACTAGACTAAAAGAAGGTGAAAGTACACCATGTTGACTGGATTGAACATAGCTGTAATCGGCGGTGATGCGAGACAGCTGGAGGTCATCAGAAAATTGACGGAAATGGATGCGAAATTGCTCTTAATCGGTTTTGATCAACTGGATCACGGCTTCACAGGTGCGACTAAGGCTCTCATGGACGAAGTGGAGTTTGAAGAAATTGATGCAATTATCCTTCCAGTTCCCGGAACCACTCAGGACGGCCATATAGAAACAATCTTTTCTAATGAAGAAGTGATTTTGACAGAGGAAAGTATCTCCAGAACACCGGAGCACTGTATCGTCTATTCAGGCATCAGCAATGCTTACCTCAATAACGTAATTGAAAAGACGAACAGATCTTTGGTTCAGTTGTTTGAAAGAGATGATGTGGCAATTTACAACTCTATTCCAACTGTTGAAGGAACCATTATGATGGTCATTCAACATACAGATATCACGATTCATGGATCCAATGTTGCTGTATTGGGGCTGGGAAGAGTAGGAATGAGCGTAGCCAGAACTTTTGCTGCTTTGGGGGCAAATGTAAAAGTAGGTTCGAGAAGCTCTGCAGACCTGGCGAGGGCAGCGGAAATGGCACTGACTCCTTTTCCTTTAAAAGATCTTGAAACAGAAGTGCGTACTGTTGATGTTTGCATTAATACCATTCCTTATCCAGTTGTCACCCCTAAAGTACTTTCCAAAATGCCTGTTCATACTCTAATTGTTGACTTGGCTTCTAAGCCTGGGGGAACAGATTTCCGCTATGCAGAAAAGAGAGGAATAAAAGCTCTCCTGGCACCCGGACTTCCAGGAATTGTCGCCCCGAAAACGGCCGGACAGATTGTGGCAAACGTCCTTTCACAGTTAATTGCAGAAGATGTACTATCAAGAAAGGAGTCATAAAAATGAAACTTCAGGGAAAAGTAATCGGTTTTGGGTTAACTGGGTCACATTGTACGTATGATGCTGTATATCCTGAAATAGAGGGATTGATTAAAGAAGGTGCTGAAGTACTGCCGGTTGTTACGAATACAGTTCAGCACACTTCCACCCGTTTTGGCACTGAAGGCGAGTGGGTAGAAAAAATTGAGCAGCTTACCGGAAACAGTGTAATCGATTCAATCGTAAAGGCAGAACCTTTGGGACCAAAAATCCCGCTTGACATTATGGTGATAGCACCTTTAACAGGAAATTCAATGAGCAAGCTTGCGAATGCTCTCACAGATTCACCCGTCTTAATGGCAGCCAAAGCCACACTGAGAAATCACCGGCCAGTTGTTATCGGTATTTCTACGAATGATGCACTGGGCTTGAATGGAGCTAACTTGATGAAATTGATGTCCACTAAAAACATTTACTTTATACCCTTTGGGCAGGACGCTCCTTTCAAAAAACCAAACAGCATGGTGGCAAGAATGCACCTTCTGATGGACACAGTGGAAGCCGCCCTTCAGCATAAACAGTATCAGCCAGTTATCATTGAAAAATTTCGTGATGACGAATAGGTATGTTACTGATAAAATAGTATGAAATTCAACAAATTTTTATAAAAGAATGCTAAAATAATACCTACTAAGAGTTTTGGCTGTATCCGCTGATTGCGCGGATACATGTGGAAGGAGTTATTGTACATGAGTGGTTATCATATTGCAGTAGTCGGTGCGACAGGAGCAGTTGGGCAGCAAATGCTGAAAACATTGGAAGATGAAAACTTCCCTATTTCCCAACTGACTTTGCTATCTTCAGAGCGTTCTGCCGGGAAGAAGGTCATCTTTAAAGGGGAAGAGCATGTCGTTAAGGCTGCTGCACCTCAAAGCTTTGAAGGAGTTCAGATTGCACTCTTCAGCGCAGGCGGCAGTGTTTCAAAAGAGCTTGCTTCCGAAGCGGTAAACAGGGGAGCGATTGTTGTCGACAACACAAGCGCATTCCGCATGGACAAAAATGTTCCGCTTGTAGTTCCTGAAGTAAACGAGCATGCATTAAAGGAGCACAACGGGATCATTGCAAACCCCAATTGTTCCACTATTCAAATGGTTGTTGCACTGGAGCCGGTTCGCAAGGCTTTCGGTTTAAATAAGATCATCGTCTCAACTTATCAGGCAGTTTCCGGGGCAGGCGCTGCTGCTATCGAAGAATTGAAAAGCCAGGCGCGTGCAATTCTGGATGAAAAAGAATTTACACCTGAAATACTGCCAGTAGGATCTGATAAGAAACATTATCAAATTGCTTTTAATGCGATTCCTCAAATTGATAAGTTTGAAGAGAACGGTTTTACCTTTGAAGAAATGAAAATGATCAATGAAACTAAAAAAATCATGGAGTATGATGAGCTTCATGTTGCGGCTACATGCGTGCGCCTTCCTGTTGTAACAGGACACTCTGAGTCTGTTTATATAGAGATTGACAATGGTGACGCAACTGTGGAAGATATCAGGGCACTTCTCAAAGAAGCACCGGGAGTTGTCCTTCAGGATAATCCTGAGGAACAGCTGTATCCTATGCCGGCAGATGCTGTAGGATCCAACGATGTATATGTTGGAAGAATCAGAAAAGATCTTGACCGTCCTAACGGGTTTCATTTGTGGATTGTCTCTGATAATTTGTTAAAAGGTGCTGCATGGAATTCTGTCCAGATCGCTCAGAGCCTGGTAAAATTGCAATTAGTATAAAAGTCTGAAGAGAGCGGGCAGTCTATTCCCCTCTCTTCTCTTACGTAAAAAGCAGAGGTGCAGTTGTTCTATGAAAAAAATAATTGTTCAGAAATTCGGAGGGACGTCTGTTCGGGACGATCACGGCCGAAGCCTTGCTCTTAAACATGTTCAGCAGGCATTGGATAAAGACTATAAGGTAGTAATTGTTGTGTCAGCAATGGGCAGATCGGGGGAACCTTACGCAACTGATACGCTGCTCAGTTTATTATATGGACAGCCGGCCGCTATTTCTTCCCGTGAACAAGATATGCTTTTGTCCTGCGGAGAAATTATATCATCCGTTGTTTTTGCTTCGATGCTGACAGAAAACGGGATAAAAGCGGAAGCATTAAATGGTTCCCAAGCAGGAATCAAGACAAACGGGGATTATACGAATGCAAAAATACTCGATGTTAATCCAGAGCATATTTTTCACAAGCTTGAAAATAATCAGGCCGTTGTCGTAGCAGGGTTTCAGGGTTCTGCCAAAAATGGAGATATCACAACGATTGGAAGAGGCGGGAGCGACACGTCTGCTGCAGCTCTAGGCGCTGCGCTGCAGGCCGAGTTTATTGATATATTTACTGATGTGGAAGGAGTTATGACTGCCGATCCACGGATTGTAGAATCAGCAAAACCTTTATCCGTTGTCACTTATACTGAAATTTGTAATCTCGCTTATCAGGGAGCGAAGGTGATACACCCGCGTGCTGTGGAAATTGCCATGCAGGCAAAAGTGCCGATCAGAATTCGGTCAACATACTCGGATTCAACCGGCACGCTTGTCACATCAACCTATCAGGCCAACCGCGGTGCAGATATAAAGGAAAGTGTCATAACAGGCATTGCCCATGTACCGAAAGTAACCCAAATTAAGGTTTCAGCAAAAGATGGGCAGTATAATGTGCAAACAGAAGTGTTCAAAGCAATGGCCAACGCAGGCATCAGTGTAGACTTCTTCAATATCACTCCCTTGGGAGTTGTCTATACAGTCGGCGGTGCCGTAACAGAGAAAGCGGTCGGAATTCTAAAAAATCTCGGTTATGATCCTGCTGTTATCCCGGACTGTGCAAAAGTGTCAACAGTAGGTGCAGGCATAGCAGGAGTGCCGGGTGTGACAGCCAAGATTGTCTCTGCTCTTGCAGAAAAAGGTATTTCAATTCTGCAATCTGCAGACAGCCACACCACCATTTGGGTGCTGGTAAAAGAAACAGATATGATTGACGCCGTTAACGCACTGCATGAAGCGTTTGAACTATCTAACTAACTTACTTTCTCTTTAAACTTGTAAAAAAGGTGGAATGACCCAATGAATTTCGGAAAAGTGTCAACAGCAATGGTTACTCCGTTTGACAAAAACGGCAATATTGATCTTCAAAAAACCACTCAGCTAATCAACTACCTCATTAACAATGGCAGTGACTCCCTGGTTGTCTCAGGAACTACAGGCGAATCACCAACTCTCGCAAATGAGGAAAAAATTGCGCTATTTCAGCATGCGGTGAAAGAGGCAGCAGGGCGTGTTCCAATTATTGCAGGAACAGGCTCAAACAATACAAGGTCTTCTATTGAGCTTACAAAAAAAGCGGAAGAAGCCGGAGTAGATGCCATTATGCTGGTTGCGCCTTATTATAATAAGCCAAGCCAGGAAGGCATGTATCAGCACTTTAAATTGATTGCCGAAAACACTTCACTGCCGGTTATGATCTACAATGTCCCTGGCAGAACAGTTTCTAATATAGACGCTGAAACAGTTGTCAGGCTTTCTGAAATTCCAAATATTGTTGCTGTCAAGGAAGCAAGCGGAAATTTGGATGTGATGGCTGAAATTATTGACAGAACACCAGAAGATTTCGCTCTTTATTCCGGTGACGACGGCTTAACCCTGCCAGTCATTGCAATTGGAGGAAAGGGTGTTGTTTCAGTAGCTTCACATGTTGTAGGCAATGAAATGCAAGCTATGATTTCAGCGTATGAAGAAGGCCGTCCTGCTGAAGCTGCCAAAATACACCGCAGCCTGCTTCCTGTTATGCATGAACTGTTTGCAGCACCAAGTCCGGCTCCGGTTAAAACAGCATTGCAGGTCAGAGGGTTGGATGTTGGTTCAGTAAGGCTTCCTTTGCTTCCATTGACAAACGAACAGCGTAATAAATTAGCAGAGCTTCTTTAGCAGCAGATTTCTGTAAAAGCATGCCCTGGGGGAGACCCCTGGGTTTTTTGCTGTTAATAAATACTGCAATTTATTTGAATGAGATCTCTTGCCAAAGCAAGCAGAGAATACTCCCCGCAACTATCAATACGATAAGCACAGACAGTGAGAAAGCGATTGAGAGATAATATTTCTTGTGTTTACTTTCTTTATTACGTTATAATACGTGTAAGTGATGTTGGACGGGGAAGGTAATGGGGAGGATTTATAATTGAATATTAGACAAGCAGAAAAAATCAAGCTGATCTCTTTAGGCGGGGTTGGGGAGCTGGGCAAAAATATGTATGTGGTGGAAATCGACCAGAGCATATTTGTTGTTGATGCAGGCCTGATGTATCCTGAAGGGGAAATGCTTGGTATTGACGTTGTTATTCCTGATATTACATACCTAACTGAAAATGCAAATCGTGTAAAAGGCGTCTTTTTAACGCACGGCCATGATGAAAACATCGGGGGTATTTTTAATATTATAAAATATATTCCTGCAGTACCTGTTTACGGTACGAGGCTGACTCTTGCACTTGTTGCTGAAAAAATCAAAGAATACGGAATCAAATCAACAACCAATCTCAAGGGAATTCAAGCTTCTACAGAGCTGATCATCGAAAATACGAAAATTTCTTTCTTCCAAACAAATCACAGTATTCCCGACAGTATTGGAGTATGCTTTCATACCAGCATGGGTGCGATTGTCCATACAGGTGACTTCAAATTCGATCAAACAAAATACGGAAGCAGCCAGTCTGACATTGGCAAAATGGCCCGGATTGGCGAGGAGGGCGTTCTTTGTCTTCTTTCAGACAGTACAAACGCTGAGATTCCCGGTTTTACAAAATCTGAGAGCTCAGTTGCCCAGGCTATTTCTGATGCTATGTACAATGCACCTGGCAGAATAATTCTTGCTGCTTATGCTTCAAACTTTAACCGCATTCAGCAGATTGTGGACGGAGCTGCAGAAAACAACAGAAGGCTCGTCATAGTTGGAAAACCGCTTATGAATTTGATTTCAATGGCCATCAGGCTTGGCTACATTCAAGCTGATGAAGATGCGTTTCTTCCGGTACAGGAAATCAGCAAGCATCCAGACAAGCAAATTGCTATTCTGACAACCGGACATAAATCAGAACCTCTTGCAGGGCTGACAAGACTTGCAAAAGGAACAGTTAAACATATTACAATCAGTAAAACTGACACTGTTTTAATAGCGGCTACACCTATTCCCGGCCATGAAATCAGTTTTACTAAAACGATAGATCTTCTTGCAAGGGCAGGAGCCAATGTTCTCGGCGGCAAGCACACCCATGTTTCAGGCCACGGCTATCAGGAAGAACTGAAAATGATGCTGAATATCATGAAACCGCAGTACTTTATTCCGATACAAGGGGAATTCAAAATGCAGCGGGCTCATGCAAAGCTTGCAAATTCAACAGGCATCCCTGATGACCGTATTTTCCTTATTGAAAAGGGAGATGTAGTAGAATTTACACCTGATCATGTCAGGACAGGGAGCAAAGTATCAACCGGCAATGTTCTGATTGACGGCTTAGGGGTAGGAGATATCGGAAACATTGTGCTTCGCGACAGAAGGCTGCTGTCTCAGGATGGTATTCTGATTGTTGTTGTTACTTTAGACAGAAAGCGCAAAAATATCGTAGCAGGGCCTGAAATTATCTCCCGTGGATTTGTTTATGTGAGAGAATCTGAAGCACTGCTGGAGAAATCAACTGTTATTGTAAGCGAGATTGTTTCAGCCACTATGCAGGAACAGGCTATAGAGTGGTCTTCTCTAAAGCTTAAAATAAGAGAATCATTAAATCAGTTTCTTTATGAAAAAACAAAAAGACGTCCGATGATCCTGCCGATCATCATGGAAGTATAAGAGCCAATCGGCTCTTTTTTTGTGCAATAAAAAGGACCTGCTTGCTCGGGGACCATTACTGCAGGTTTTACAATTAATGGACAGGTCATATGCAGCGCTAACTTGCAAACGAGAACAGGAATGAAATTGCACTACACTGCAAAGAATAAGAGTCAGCAAGCTGAAAGGATGGATGACATATGGATCAAAATCAACCGTTATCTAACAACGATGCACTCCACTCCAGTGAACCACAGAAGCCTGAAGGAAAAGAAAGTTCCCTGGTTGAAAAAATCCAGCAGCTCGGGCAGACGAATATTCCGCAGTTTTCTCAAGATTCAAGCATTCATTGTTTAACCATTGTAGGACAGATTGAAGGACATATTCAGCTTCCTCCACAAAACAAAACTACTAAATACGAACATGTTATTCCGCAAATTGTTGCCATTGAGCAAAACCCGAAAATAGAGGGCTTGCTTGTCATTTTAAATACTGTAGGGGGAGACGTGGAGGCAGGACTTGCAATTGCGGAAATGCTGGCCTCTCTTTCCAAGCCCACCGTTTCGATTGTGTTGGGAGGCGGCCATTCTATTGGTGTTCCGATAGCAGTTTCCTGCAATCATTCTTATATAGCGGAAACAGCCACAATGACAATACACCCAGTAAGATTAACAGGACTGGTGATCGGTGTTCCGCAAACCTTTGAATATCTTGATAAAATGCAGGACAGAGTCGTGAATTTTGTAACAAAGCATTCAGGGATTACAGAGGAGAAATTCAAGGAATTGATGTTCTCCAAAGGAAATTTGACCAGAGATATTGGAACTAACGTGGTAGGCAGTGACGCAGTTCAATATGGCTTGATTGACGAAGTTGGCGGAGTTGGGCAGGCGATTAAAAAGTTGAATGGGCTCATAAAGGATACTAAGGCTCAAAACGAGGAGCAGATGCTGCAGTGATTCTTTATACATCTATGCCGCAAGAGCTGATTTTCCCTGTTGAGTCTCAGGCTTATTCCGAAGAGCAAATTGTGACTTGTCAAGGGATTTCAATGGCTGTCAGACCATGCGGAGATGGAAGCTGCGAAGTAGTCAGAATTCTCAGCAGTGATCCTCTTCACTACTTGCAATCTGAATTCTCACCGGGGCAAAAGTTAAAAATGAATTATTCTATTTAACTGTGCATACAGTCTCTATGTTATAATATGTATACAACAAGTCTTTCAGCAGCCGGTTCGGCTGCTTTATTCTTTTTTACATAATATGTATAGCACAGGTGATATGAATGGCGAAAAAAAAGCCAAGACAAAGAAAACAAAGTGCCAGCAAAAATACGCTGTCATTTGAGTTGATTGGAATTCTGCTGATTGCAGGAGCAATCATTTCTATTGCAAATTTAGGGTTTGTCGGGAAATCTATCGTATTGCTTTTCAGGTTTTTTACCGGCGAGTGGTTTATTTTATGTTTAATCGGCCTTCTGATTTTCGGAGGCTACCTATTTTGGAAAAAAAAGATACCAATGTTTTTCACAAGACAAATGACCGGGCTTTACTGTATTATTGCAGCGCTGCTGCTGCTGAGTCATGTCACTCTTTTTAAAAATTTATCCAATAATGGAGTGTTCTCTTCGCCAAGTGTTATTAAGAACACTTGGGACCTTTTCTTTATGGAAGTCCGAGGGGAGATCAGCACACCTGATCTTGGCGGAGGCATTTTAGGGGCCATGTTTTTTGCCGCAGCTTACTATTTGTTTGCAGAAGCGGGTTCCAGAATGATTGCTTTTGTTTTGATTATCATCGGAGTTCTGCTGATAACTGGAAAGTCACTGCAGGAAACTTTAAGCAAATTGTTTGGTCCCATTGCGGGGTTTGGCAGAAAACAGGTCTCAGGGTTCATAAAGGATATGAAAAGTATTCCCAGATATTTAAAGAGCAGCAATCAAAACGGTAAAAAGAAAAAGCGGTCCAGACAGGAAAAGAAGCAGGAAGATACAGTGGAAGAAACGTTGGAGCAGGAGGATGTGATCATTTCAGAACCGATCATATCCAGTTTCGCAGACAGAACGGAACCTCAGTATGACGCTCCGCCACCTTCAAGTGGAGAGGATGACAAACTCAATGAAAAGAATGGGGAGACAGAATCTGAAGAACCTGTTGTGGCGATTTCATTTACAGAGGTCGAAAACAAAGATTACAAACTCCCTCCGCTTGATATTTTGAGTCTTCCAAAGCACAGCGGTCAACAGACTGACAAGAAAAACATATATGAAAATGCCAGAAAGCTCGAAAAAACTTTTCAAAGCTTTGGCGTTAAAGCGAAGGTAACGCAGGTGCATCTGGGGCCGGCTGTTACAAAATATGAAGTTTATCCAGATGCAGGGGTAAAAGTCAGTAAAATTGTAAATCTGAGTGATGATCTTGCACTCGCTCTTGCAGCTAAAGATATTAGAATAGAAGCACCTATTCCCGGTAAGTCTGCAGTTGGAATTGAAGTACCAAATGCGGAAATTGCCATGGTGTCACTTCGTGAGGTACTGGAATCCAAAGCAAACGACAGACCGGACTCCAAGCTGCTGATAGGGTTTGGAAGAGACATTTCTGGAGATGCAGTCCTGGCTGAAATGAACAAAATGCCACATCTGCTTGTAGCCGGTGCTACAGGAAGCGGAAAAAGTGTCTGTATTAACGGCATTATAACAAGCATTTTAATGAGGGCAAAGCCTCATGAAGTAAAAATGATGATGATTGATCCGAAAATGGTCGAACTCAATGTATATAACGGAATTCCTCATTTGCTTGCTCCCGTTGTGACAGATCCGAAAAAAGCTTCTCAGGCATTGAGAAAAGTAGTAAGTGAAATGGAACGAAGGTACGAGCTGTTTTCTCATACAGGCACAAGAAATATAGAAGGATATAATGATTATATTAGAAGAGCTAACAGTGAAGAAGGTGCCAAGCATCCAGAATTGCCTTATATAGTCGTCGTAGTTGACGAGCTTGCCGACTTAATGATGGTTGCCTCATCAGAAGTAGAGGATTCGATAACAAGGCTTGCCCAAATGGCCCGTGCGGCAGGAATACACTTAATTATTGCAACTCAGCGGCCGTCTGTAGATGTTATTACTGGTGTAATCAAAGCGAATATTCCTTCAAGAATCGCATTCAGTGTCTCATCTCAAACAGACTCAAGAACCATTCTGGACATGGGAGGAGCTGAAAAGCTTCTTGGGAGAGGAGATATGCTTTTCCTTCCTGTAGGAGCATCAAAGCCAGTCAGAGTGCAGGGGGCCTTTCTCTCAGACGCAGAGGTTGAAGAAATCGTAGACTATGTCATTTCACAGCAAAAGGCTCAATATCAGGAAGAAATGATCCCTTCAGAAACAACTGAAACAGTATCAGAAGTAACTGACGACTTGTATGAAGACGCAGTTCAATTAGTTGTAGATATGCAAACAGCATCGGTCAGCATGCTTCAAAGAAGATTCAGAGTGGGTTATACAAGGGCCGCCCGGCTTATAGATGCCATGGAGGAAAGAGGCATTGTTGGTCCTTATGAGGGAAGCAAGCCAAGGGAAGTTCTAATCTCAAAGGCCCAGCATGAAGAAATGAGTTCATAAAAAAGAAGGCAAATTCGCCTTCTTTTTTTTATGCAAATAATGTATAGGAATAGTTTGAAGGCATGAATCGGGCATTAAGCCATATGATGGAATATCGGCAGAAAGTCCCGATTTCGCTCTATAACTTAAGAAGTCAGACCCCTTATAAATATTCAGACTACCCTGTTTCCAGTTAACATAATGTTATTATGAATGTTAATTCAACGTAAAAGAATTGTAACTTATTCGACAAAATTATTAATATTCCTATTTATTTATCATTTAAAACATGATATATTATTTTGGATTAGAAAAGGTTATTCATCAGAGGTCTGATCTCTGTAACGTTGTAAGCTGGAGGCTGATATGACTATAAAATCAGACAATCGTCATTTATATTTACAAGTTATTGATAAAATTAAGGACGATATACACAAGGGAATATATTTGGAAAAGCAAAAGCTTCCTTCCGAATTTGAATTATCAAAAACCCTCGGGGTCAGCCGAGCGACCCTGCGTGAAGCCCTCAGAATTCTGGAAGAAGAAAACGTTATCATTAGAAGGCATGGAGTAGGCACTTTTATTAACTCTAAGCCACTGTTTTCCTCTGGTATTGAACAGCTCAACAGTGTTACTGCCATGATAGAAAATGGAAGCAGAGTGCCGGGAACTATTTTTTTGTCTTCAATGGAGACAAGCCCGACAGAAGAGGACGCCAAAAAATTTCAATGCAGTCCAGAGCAGGATATGTTCGTTCTCGAGAGAGTCAGAACTGCAAATGAAGAACCTGTCGTTTACTGCCTTGATAAAATACCCAGAAACCTGCTGCCTCAAACCTTTATTCATGAGCAAGAATCATTATTGGAGCTTTTAGAAGAAGAAGCTGGGAAATACATCAGCTATGCTGTAACTGAAATTGAGCCAATTGGCTATCACGAAAAAATTTCACAGGTACTTGAATGTGATCCTGAAACATCTTTGCTCCTGTTAAAGCAAATGCATTTTGACGAATATGACCAGCCGGTCCTTTACTCTCTAAATTACTTTAAAGCAGATAAATTCAGTTTTCATGTAGTAAGAAAGCGTTTATAAACTGCAAAATTTTAAGGAGGTGATGGTAAGCTTATTCGGAAGTGAATTCC
Organism: Metabacillus lacus; assembly: GCF_009674805.1. Lineage (GTDB taxonomy): Bacteria > Bacillota > Bacilli > Bacillales > Bacillaceae > Metabacillus_C > Metabacillus_C lacus. The sequence goes on from NZ_WKKI01000001.1 coordinate 102,416, forward strand.
ATCATTTTGTGGAATGCAACAAATTATATTAATCGGGGGTTAAGAAAATAATGAAAAAGAAAATGGGTTTAGCACTTACATTAATGCTTGCGGCAGGATCAATTTTAGGAGCCTGCGGCGGAAATTCTAACAATACTTCCGGCAGTACTTCCGGCAGCGGAGAAGAAGGAGACAAAGCGTTTACAGTAGCGATGGTTACAGATGTTGGCGGCGTTGATGACAAATCCTTCAACCAGTCTGCTTGGGAAGGACTAAAAGCTTACGGTGATGACAACAGCCTTGAAAAAGGAAGCAAAGGCTATGATTATCTTCAATCTGCCAGTGATGCAGACTACGCAACAAACCTGAATACACTTGCACGTAAAAATTTCGACCTTATCTACGGAATCGGCTACCAGCTTCAGGGAGCTGTTGAAGAAATCGCACAGCAGCAGAAAGAATCTAAGTTTGCTATTGTAGATAGCGTAGTTGAGCAGCCTAACGTAGCCAGCATCAACTTTAAAGAGCACCAAGGATCATTCCTTGTAGGAGTGGTTGCAGGATTGACTACTAAAACTAACAAAGTTGGTTTTGTTGGCGGTATGGAATCTGATCTTATCACTAAATTCGAAGTAGGGTTCATCGAAGGCGTTAAGGCTGTAAATCCTGATGCAACAATCGATGTCCAGTATGCTGGCGCTTTTGATAAAGCAGATTTAGGTAAAGCGATTGCTTCCAGTATGTATAAATCTGGTGCGGACATCATTTACCATGCAGCAGGCGGCACTGGAAACGGAGTATTCTCAGAAGCTATCGATCTTAAAGTTGCTGATCCTGAGCGTGAGCTTTGGGTAATCGGAGTAGACAAAGATCAGCATGAAGAAGGTAACGGCAAAACGAAAGACGGCGAAGATTTTAACATTACACTTACTTCAATGGTAAAACGTGTTGACGTAGCAGTAAAAGACCTTGCTGAAAAAGCAAAAGACGGCAACTTCCCTGGCGGAGAAATTATTGAATACGGCTTGGAAGAAGATGCAATCGGAATTGCACCATCTACAGAACACCTTTCAGAAGAAATCATCAAATCTGTTGAAGATTACAAACAAAAAATCTCCAGCGGTGAAATTGAAGTTCCAACTAAAAAATAATCAGCATGAATTCTAGGATCAAGGCTAGAATATATATCTAGCCTTTTTCTTACGAAAAAAATCATTGATTAAGAGTCTATAAGACTAGATTTGTAGATTCTTAGGTGATGATTTTTCAGCAAATTACCCTAATACTCTCTATTAAAAGGAGTGAACCCCTTTGGAATACGTAATTGAAATGCTCAATATCAGAAAGGAATTTCCCGGCATTGTTGCAAATGACAACATTACACTTCAGGTAAAACCAGGTGAAATACATGCGCTGCTCGGGGAAAACGGGGCAGGTAAATCAACGCTTATGAACGTTCTGTTTGGTTTATATCAGCCTGAGCGTGGAGAAATTCGAGTAAAGGGAAATCCGGTAAGCATAACAAACCCCAATATCGCTAACGATCTTGGAATAGGTATGGTACACCAACATTTCATGCTTGTCAACACTTTTACTGTTACCGAAAACATTATTTTAGGTAACGAACCACAAAAAGCAGGTAAAATTGACATGAAGCATGCAGAAAAGCTGGTGAAAGATATTTCTGAAAAATACGGACTTTCCGTAGATCCGTCAGCTAAAATAGCCGATATTTCAGTTGGTATGCAGCAGCGGGTTGAAATACTAAAAACCCTGTACAGGGGGGCAGAAATTTTAATCTTTGATGAACCTACGGCAGTATTGACTCCTCAGGAAATTAAAGAACTTGTTCAAATAATGAAAACCCTTATTAAAGAAGGAAAGTCCATTATTCTTATCACGCACAAATTAAAAGAAATCATGGAGGTATGTGACAGAGTTACCGTCATTCGAAAGGGTGCTGGGATAGGGACGGTAAATGTGTCAGAAACCAATCCAAATGAACTCGCTTCATTAATGGTTGGCAGGGAAGTCCTGTTTACTACTGAAAAAACGTCAGCAAATCCTAAGGAAAATGTACTGAATATTCAAGGATTAACAGTAAAAGACGCAAGAAATGTCACAGCTGTAAATTCTCTTAATCTTTCTGTCAGAGCAGGTGAAATTGTCGGCATAGCCGGCGTAGATGGAAACGGACAGTCCGAGTTAATTGAGGCAATTACGGGACTTAGGAAAATTGAATCAGGCAGCATTTCATTGAATGGCAAAAACATTCAAAATCTTCCTCCGAGAAAGATTACAGAATCCGGATTGGGCCATATCCCTCAAGACCGCCATAAACATGGTCTCGTACTTGATTTTCCTATTGGGGAAAACATGGTGCTTCAAACCTATTATCAAAAGCCTAACTCCAATAGGGGTGTTCTAAACTTCAAGGAAATATATAGTAAAGCAACATCACTCATAAAGGAATTTGATGTGAGAACACCTAGTACTTCCACACTTGCCAGAGCTTTATCGGGCGGAAATCAGCAAAAAGCGATCATCGGCCGGGAAGTAGACCGAAATCCTGATTTATTGATTGCAGCTCAGCCTACAAGAGGACTGGATGTGGGAGCGATAGAATTTATTCATCGCAGACTGATTGAGCAGAGAGATCAAGGAAAAGCAGTTTTGCTTCTTTCTTTTGAACTTGATGAAATTTTAAATGTCAGTGACCGGATTGCTGTCATCTACGAAGGACAGATTATAGCGGTTGTAGACCCGAAAGAAACAACAGAACAAGAACTGGGCTTGCTAATGGCAGGCAGCAGGAAGGCAGGTGCTGCAACATGAGTTTACATCGTTATTTACATTTACTGATTCCTATAGTTTCTGTACTTCTTGGACTGCTTTGTGGAGCAGTGATTATGCTGGTCAGCGGCTATGATCCTGTAGCTGGATACAGCGCCCTGTGGTACGGAATTTTCGGCGAGTCTTATTATATAGGTGAAACGATCCGCCAGTTTACCCCTTATATCTTAACAGGACTTGCTGTCGCTTTTGCCTTTAGAACTGGTTTATTCAATATTGGAGTAGAGGGACAGGTTCTGGTAGGATGGTTTGCCGCAGTGTGGGTTGGAGTTGCTTTTGAGCTGCCAAAGCTTATTCACCTTCCGCTTGCCATATTGGCAGCAGCTATTGCCGGGGCACTGTGGGGATTTATTCCCGGTTTCTTAAAAGCGCGCTTTAAAGTACATGAAGTCATCGTTACGATCATGATGAACTATATCGCTCTGCATGTAACAAACTACATGATCAGAACTGTTCTTTCTGACAACGGAGACAGATCTGACAAAATCTTTTCCAGTGCTTCTCTCCGGTCAGAAACGTTTGAGAGCATGACTGACTATTCCAGAATGCATTACGGAATTTTTATAGCGCTGGCAGCTGTGTTTATTATGTGGTTCCTTCTTGAAAAAACAACTAAGGGATACGAACTTCGGTCAGTGGGCTTTAATCAGGAAGCAGCGCATTATGCCGGAATGAACGTTAACCGCAATATTGTTCTTTCAATGGTTATTTCAGGTGCTTTTGCAGGTGTTGCCGGAGCTATGGAAGGCCTCGGAACATTTGAGTATGCTTCCATAAAAGGCGGCTTTACCGGTATCGGCTTTGATGGAATCGCAGTAGCTCTTCTTGGAGCGAATTCAGCGATTGGCATTATTTTTGCAGCTTTTCTGTTTGGCGGTCTGAAAGTCGGGGCTTTGAATATGCCTTCTGAAGCTGGTGTTCCAAACGAGCTGGTTGAAATTGTGATTGCATTGATTATTTTCTTCGTTGCTTCGAGCTACTTTATCCGCTGGCTGCTGCTTCGCTTTAAAAAGGAGGGGAAATAAGTGGGTATTCTTCAAGCGTTAGAAATCATCATTCCTACAGCACTGTTTGTTGCAGCTCCACTTATTTTTGCTGCACTTGGAGGGGTTTTCAGTGAACGTTCCGGTGTTGTTAATATAGGCTTGGAAGGATTAATGGTAATTGGAGCATTCGTGGGAATTGTTTTCAACTTAACTTTTGCTGATACGTTCGGCAATGCAACCCCATGGCTGTCCATCCTGGCCGCTATGGCTGCAGCCGCAGTGTTTTCCTTGCTGCATGCGCTAGCAACAATTACTTTCCGCGCGGACCAGGTTGTCAGCGGAGTAGCCATTAACTTCCTGGCTCTTGGCCTGACTTTGTTTCTAGTAAAGAACATTTACGAAAAAGGGCAAACTGACCGTATTTCTGTCAGCTTTAATAAATTTGATGTTCCTTTTCTCAGTGATATCCCAGTGATTGGTCCCCTGTTTTTTTCAGGAGGCTACATTACTTCTTATTTAGCTATTTTGACAGCGGTAGCATCATGGTATGTCATTTATAAAACACCATTTGGATTGCGCCTCCGCTCCGTTGGTGAGCATCCAATGGCTGCAGACACGATGGGGATTAATGTGACCAGAATGAGGTATATCGGAGTGATGTTGAGCGGTGCTCTCGCAGGAGTAGGCGGCGGGGTATACGCTACAATCATTTCAAGGGATTTCAGCCATGCTACGATCAGCGGACAAGGATTTATGGCATTGGCCGCTTTGATATTTGGTAAATGGCATCCGCTTGGAGCTATGGGGGCAGCACTGTTTTTTGGTCTTGCACAGGGGCTCAGCATCATTGGAGGCTCTATACCCTTATTAAAAGACGTTCCATCAGTGTACCTGCTGATCACTCCTTATGTATTGACGATTCTCGCTTTAACTGGATTTATCGGGCGTGCAGATTCACCAAAAGCTCTAGGAACTCCATATATAAAAGGAAAAAGATAAATCCAAAGCTGTTCTGAAAAGAACAGCTTTTTCTTTTTGGCCGTATAGGATATCAACGTTAAAGGAACAATTTAAAAAGTAAACCTAAAATACGGCAAAAGGTGACGGATATGGGACAAAAGAAAAAATTAGATCTGCTTGCATTATCATCAGTTCCGCTTGTCATGACACTTGGGAACTCCATGTTAATTCCGGTTCTTCCTTCTATAGAAAAAGAACTCGGCATCAGCTCTTTTCAAGTATCATTAATTATCACGGTATACTCCATAGTAGCAATCATTTTGATTCCTATTGCAGGTTACCTTTCTGACCGGTTGGGAAGAAAGCTTGTAATGGTCCCTTGCCTGATCATTGCTGGTTTAGGGGGAGCAGTGTCAGCATGGGCTTCCTGGAAAATAAATGATCCGTTTATGTGGATTATCTTTGGCAGAGTCTTGCAGGGAATTGGATCTGCAGGAGCTGCACCTGTTGTAATCCCGCTGATTGGGGATATGTTTGAAAAGGATGAAGAGATCAGCGCTGGACTTGGTCTTACAGAAACCGCGAATACAGGAGGTAAAGTACTAAGTCCGATTATCGGAGCTTTCCTTGCTACGTTTATTTGGTTTTTGCCATTCTGGTTTATTCCATTTTTCAGCCTGGTGAGCGTACTGCTCGTTTTCTTCCTGGTTAAATCGCCTAAAAAGAAAAAGGAAAAGCAATCAATCAAGGAATTTTTCCATCAAGTGGGAAAAGTGTTTAAGAGCAGCGGACGCTGGCTTTATACGATCTTTGCAGTGGGCTGTATTATTATGTTTGTACTGTTTGGTGTTTTATTTTACCTCTCAGATACGCTGGAGAAAAATTATCACATTAACGGAGTGACTAAAGGCTTGCTTTTGGCTATCCCGCTTTTGGCTTTATCAATCAGCTCCTATGTTTCGGGCAAAAAGATTGGAAATAACAAACATTTAATGAAAATGGTTACGCTTGGCGGAATGGGGCTTCTTGCAGTATCTTTTGTTGCAATTAGATTTCAGCATGAATTTCTCTTTCTACTGTCTTTTTTAGTACTCAGCGGAATTGGCATTGGCGTATCGCTTCCTTGCCTGGATGCCCTGATTACAGAAGGAATTGAAAAAGAACAAAGAGGTACGATTACATCGTTTTACAGTGCAATGAGATTTATTGGTGTTGCAGCAGGGCCTCCCACGTATGCGTTTTTAATGGGAAAAGGCGACCATATGATTTACTATGTATCCGGCGGGACAAGTTTACTCGCCTTCGTCCTGGTTCTCTTTTTTATCAGGCCGCCGGGCAAAGAGGAAGAAGAAAAAGACAAAAAGAATAAAGGGGAACACCTGCTGAACCCAACCTAGCATCGACTAAATAAATAAGAAAAATTACAATAAGATATGCAATGAAACGCTCAGAAAAGTTGTAACTCTGAGCGTTTCTTCTTATTGATCAATAGCGGCTGTTTCTTAGGAGATAAGAAAAACTTTATGGAAACAACCTGAAAATGCAGGTCCTGTGCGCTCACTCCGCTTCGCTATTTGAGAACCGCTGACTTCAATCCAGTTAGATTATTCTCGTAAGTAAGAGAGGTCCTGCAGTACTCCCTCCGTTCTAACGGGCAGCGTAAAAATTGTTAACCGCACGATACTTCATAAATTTTAAAGAAGCCATGAAGCACAAAGTTTCCTAAAATACCCTGCAGTTGATATAATTGCTAGGATAAAGGTATAGGTATATATATAAAAGTGGCAAAACTAAGTATGATGTTGTTTTATAACGAGGAGGTTATGTATGAGTCTTATAAATGAAAACACAGTAGAACATAATGGAGTGAAAATTCACAGTATTTCAACCGAAAAGTTTAAAACAAATACAATTGTACTCCGTCTGTCAGCACCCCTGAACAAAGAAGATGTCACACTGCGTGCCCTTTTGCCACATGTCCTGCAAAGGGCTGCGGCAGATTTTCCTTCCACAACAGAATTACGAAGATATCTGGATGAGCTATACGGTGCAACCCTTCATGTGGACTTGTCCAAAAAAGGAGAAAAGCATATTATCACTTTTAGAATGGAGATAGCAAACGAACATTACTTAAAGGATAGTGAACCCCTGCTTGAAAAAGGGATGCAGCTGCTTTCACAAATTCTGCTGAAACCGCTTGTGGAGAACGGCCGTTTTTCTGAAACTATTGTAAATCAGGAAAAAAGGACTTTAAAACAGCGAATTCAAGCAGTTTATGATGATAAAATGAGATATTCAAATTTAAGGCTTGTTCAGGAAATGTTTAAAAATGAACCTTATGCCCTGCATGTTAATGGGGAAGTTGACGCTATAGACCAAATCACACCCCAGTCTCTCTACGAATACTATTCACGAATTTTGAAGGAAGATAAAATTGATTTGTACATTGTCGGAGATGTAAAAGACGAGGAAGCAGCCGAGTACGCTAAAAAATACTTTTTCATACATGATCATATGTCTTCAAAAAGCATGGCAGAGAAGAAAACTGTGAGTGCCGGCGAAGTAAATGAAGTGATCGAAAAACAGGATGTGAAACAAGGAAAGCTGAATATGGGCTTTCGCACCAACATTGTGTACAGTGACAGCGATTATTACGCTTTGCAAGTGCTGAATGGTATTTATGGCGGTTTTTCACATTCCAAACTGTTTATCAACATTCGTGAAAAAGAAAGTCTTGCCTATTATGCAGCTTCCCGCGTTGAAAGCCATAAAGGTGTATTAATGGTGATGTCAGGCATTGAAGAGGCAAATTATGATAAAGCTCTGACAATTATTAAAAAACAAATGGAAGAAATTAAGAACGGAAACGTGTCAGACCAGGAACTATCTCAAACAAAAGCAGTCATCAATAATCAGCTTCTTGAAACCATAGATACTTCCTATGGGATGATTGAGGTGCTGTACCATAATGAAATTTCCGGAACGGACAGGACTTTTGATGAATGGATGAATGGCATCAGCTCTGTTACAAGAGATGAAGTCATTGATGCTGCTAAAAAAATAGAACTGGATACAATATATTTTCTTAAGGGGGATGCGCAATGACAAACCCGATTCATTTTCAGCAGCTGAATGAAAAGCTTTATTATGAGCAGATGGAAAACGGGCTGGATGTGTACGTCCTACCTAAAAAAGGTTTTAATAAAACGTACGCTACGTTTACAACTAAATATGGTTCTGTTGACAATGAGTTTGTTCCTTTAGGGAAATCCGACATGACAAGAGTGCCTGACGGGATTGCCCACTTTCTGGAGCATAAGCTATTTGAAAAAGAAGATGGAGATGTATTTCAGCAATTCAGCCAGCAGGGTGCTTCAGCGAATGCATTTACGTCATTTACCAGAACTGCTTATTTGTTCTCAAGTACTGCTAATGTAGAACGAAATCTTGAAACATTGATAGATTTTGTACAAGAGCCTTATTTCTCGGAAAAAACTGTCGAGAAAGAAAAAGGAATCATTGGGCAGGAAATCAATATGTATGACGATAATCCTGATTGGAGGCTCTACTTTGGCCTGATTCAAAACATGTACAGCGAGCATCCCGTCAGCATAGATATTGCTGGTACAATTGACTCTATTTCTAACATTACTGCCGATCTGCTGTATGAATGCTATCATACTTTTTACCATCCGAAAAATATGCTTTTGTTTGTGGTGGGGGCAGTTGATCCGGAAGCAGTGCTGCAGCAGGTAAGAAATAATCAAGCTAAGAAAGAATTTGCTGAAATGTCTTCTATCAATAGAAAGGAAGCTCATATTGAGGGCGGCGTTTCACAAAAGCAGCAGCAAATTCATATGAACGTCCAGACTCCTAAATGCCTCGTCGGTCTGAAATCTAAATCTCCAGACAGATCAGGGGAAAAGCTGCTGAAGCATGAGCTTTCCATGAATTTAATTCTTGACAGCTTATTTGGAAAAAGCTCGGATCAATACCGTTCACTATATGAAAAAGGATTGATTGATGATACGTTCAGTTATGATTATACAGAAGAAAACGGATTCGGTTTTGCAATGATCGGAGGAGACACAGATCGGCCGGATGAACTCGCTGAGGAAATTCAGCAAATACTTCTGAAAGCAAAAAAAGACGGCTTACATCAGGAAATTGTTGAAACGGCTAAAAAGAAAAAAATCGGATCTTTTCTGAGAGCAGTAAATTCACCAGAATATATTGCAAATCAGTTTACCAGGTACGCTTTTAATGACATGAATTTATTTGATGTCGTTCCGGTACTGGAAACGCTGAATGCAGACCACATACAGCAGACAATCAGTGAAAGTATTGATGAAAACCTGCTGACTGTCTGTCAGGTTCTTCCGAAGCAATAACATCCTTTTCAGGGTGTTTTTCTTTGGACTTAAAGAATCTACCACAGAACATATATAGAAGATTACTTATACTTTTAATACATGATGCAATTATTGCTGGAGGAATAGATGAAAAAGGCAGTTTTGGTCACAGGAGCAAGCGGAGGAATCGGTTCGGCAATTGCAACTCAATTTGCCGAAAAAGGTTACAGTGTTTATATGCATTATAACCGCAATGAACAAAGCATACTGGAACTGAAGAACAGGTTGTCCGAAAGAGCAGATGTCCTGCCGGTAAGGGCGGACTTAAGCCTTCCGGATGGTGTTGAGGCATTATGGAATACGCTGGAGCTTCCTGTAGAGCATGTGGTGCTGAACAGCGGAAGCAGTTATTTCGGTTTGCTGACAGATATGACAGAGGAAAAAATCCAAAACATGATCCAGCTGCATCTTACAAGCCCTGTTGCACTGGCACGAAAATTCATTCCCGCTATGGTGCAAAGCAAAAGCGGTACAATTACCTTGGTGACTTCAATCTGGGGTCAGACGGGGGCTTCCTGTGAAGTCATGTACTCCACATTAAAAGGTGCTCAAAATACATTTGTAAAAGCTCTTGCAAAGGAGCTTGCTCCAAGTGGAATAAGGGTAAACGGCGTTGCGCCAGGTGCTGTAGCAACAAACATGCTGCAAGAATTTTCACCCGAGGAACTGCTGGGGCTGAAAGAAGAAATACCGGCAGGAAGATTTGCAGAACCTGAAGAAATTGCAAATGCTGTAAGCTTTTTGTCATCACCGGAAGCCTCTTATATCACCGGACAAATTCTTGCTGTAAACGGAGGCTGGTATACCTGAAAAATGGTGGTGCATAAAACGCTGTTTTAGAGACAAACTAACAGCGTTACTGCAACTTCATTAAGGAGGGATATCCATGTCGGTTTTAGAAAACTGGGATGAGTGGAAAAACTTTTTAGCAGACAGATTGCATCACGCTGAAAATGAAGGAATGAGCGAGGGTGTCATTTCTAATTTAGCTTTTGAAATTGGCGATTATCTTGCTAATCAAGTTGAAGCGAAAAATGCTCAAGAAAAAGTGCTTGCTGATCTTTGGAGTGTAGCTTCACAGGAAGAACAGCATGCCATCGCAAATATGATGGTAAAGCTTGTTGAAAATAACGGTTCCAAATAGGAGAGGATGCATCCTCTCTTTTTTTTGCTCTCGCTTCGAGAACCTTCAGCGCAGTACTCTTCAGGTTCATCACTTCGTTTTGCCTTAAAGAAGTTTATCTTTCAGCATTCCAGCGTCTTCAAGTCTGCCTGAAAAGAATCTCTCCTGTGAAGTTCATACAGCAAACTAACTCCTTTTTATATGAACCGGCAGCAAAAAAGGCTGTAAACTCAAAGATTCTTAGCTATTGTTTATGTATTTATTCTTTCTTATTGTCCCGAAATGCATTATTATTAATTTATAAGTGAATTAGACCTGTAAAGGAGGTCGCTGCTGTGCCTGCACAAGAGTGGTATTTAGAGTATGAAATCCAGAAAAACCGCCCCGGGCTGCTTGGAGATATTTCTTCCTTGCTCGGAATGCTTTCCATCAATATTATTACTATTAATGGAGTCGATGACTCCAGGCGGGGTTTGCTGCTGAAATGCTCCAGCAATGAACAGATCTTGAGGCTGGAATCTATTTTAAAAACGATGGATCATATAAGAGTGACGAAGCTAAGAGAGCCCAAACTGCGTGATCGTTTAGCAGTCAGGCACGGAAGGTATATACAGAGAGATGCAGATGATAAAAAAACATTTCGATTTGTAAGGGACGAGCTGGGACTGCTTGTCGATTTTATGGCTGAGCTATTTAAAAAAGAAGGTCATAAGCTGATTGGTATCAGAGGGATGCCGAGAGTGGGAAAAACAGAATCTATAGTAGCATCCAGTGTGTGTGCCAACAAAAGATGGCTGTTTGTTTCCTCCACTTTGTTGAAGCAGACCATCAGAAGCCAGCTGATTGCGGATGAATACAGTGTGGATAATGTATTTATTATAGATGGAATTGTATCCTCCCGCAGAGGTTCAGAGCGTCATATGCAGCTTGTCAGAGAGATTATGAGGCTGTCAGCAACAAAGGTTGTCGAACATCCGGATATATTTATTCAAAACTCAGAATATACGATGGATGATTTTGATTATATTATCGAATTGCGAAACGGGGCGGACGAAGAAATCAAATATGATGATGTGGAAGAGCCGCAGCTTTTTGATTCCGCAGGCTTTTCGGAATTTGACTTTTAACTATGGAAGGTGGTACGGTTGAGCGAATTAGGCAACAGGCTGAAACAGGCCAGACAGGATAAAAATTTAAGTTTAGATGATCTTCAAGGTCTGACAAAAATCCAGAAAAGGTATCTTGTTGGAATTGAGGAAGGTAATTACGCAGTGATGCCGGGCAAGTTTTATGTCCGCGCTTTTATTAAACAATATTGTGAGGCCGTCGGGCTTGATCCTGATGAGATTTTTGAAGAATATAAAAATGAAGTTCCAAGTACATATAATGATGATGTTCCCGAGCAGCTTTCACGTGTTAAAACACATAAAGAACTTCCAAAATCTGCTTCAAAAGCAATTGAACTTCTTCCTAGAATCTTAATTGCTGTCCTTGTCATTGCTGCAGTTATTGTTGCTTATATTCTTTTCATTAGCGGCAATAATAATAATCAGCAAAATCAATCAGGGATTGAACAGGATAATGATCCTGCACAGTCAGAATATACACCTTTGAACGAAGAAGAAGAGCCTGCGGGGGACACTGAAGATTCACAAGGGGAAAATGAAGAGGCTGTGCCTCCACAGGCTGATGAAGAAGGTGCTGAAGAAGATGCTGAAGCACCTGCACAACAGCAGCTGACAGCTGAGGAAACGGCAGCAACTGCAGTAACATATACTCTTTCTGGCACTGAGGAGTTTCAGCTTGAAATCTCTTCTACTGACAGTACCTGGGTAGGCGTGAAAAATGGCAAAGGCACAAGCTTTTTCGGTGACACAGTCCGTGAAGGGGCTCCCCAGACGTTTGATCTTTCCGCAGAAGAAGAAATTACTGTTCGAATCGGAAACACTGCTGCTACCGCTTTAAAGGTAAATGGCCAGCCGGTTGAGCTTGGCTCAGACAAAACCAGGCCGCAGAATATTAAGATCATTTATAGTAAAGAGTAAAAGTCATCTAAAAGATGACTTTTCTTGATTATATTGAGATTCATTTATGAAGAACGGGGTATTAAAAGTTGTGGAGGAAATAGAATGAATTTACCTAATAAGATTACACTATCTAGAATTTTGCTTATTCCTATTTTTATGGTAATTATGTATCAAAACTGGGGAGAATTAAATATTGGAGGCGAAACGCTGCCAGTGGCACATTTTATCGGTGCGCTCCTTTTTATCTTTGCTTCAGTTACGGACTGGGTGGACGGGTATTATGCGAGAAAGCTTAATCTTGTCACCAACCTTGGGAAGTTTCTTGATCCTCTTGCAGATAAACTTCTTGTATCTGCTGCGTTAATTATTCTTGTGGAGTTTGGGCTCGCTCCTTCATGGATGGTTATTCTCATTATCAGCAGGGAGTTTGCGGTAACTGGACTGCGTCTCATATTAGCAGGCGAGGGGGAAGTCGTTGCAGCCAATATGCTTGGGAAAATAAAAACCTGGGTGCAAATTATCGCTGTTTCAGCACTTCTGCTTCATAATCTGCCGTTTGCGCTTATTAATTTTCCTTTCGCAGATCTTGCTCTGTGGGCAGCGGTATTACTTACAGCTTATTCCGGATGGGACTATTTTGCAAAAAACAAGCAGGCTTTTTTAACATCAAAGTAAAGTGGATAAGGGGGTTTCTTATTTGGAAACTAAAGCAGAGATTATTGCTGTAGGTTCCGAGCTGCTGCTGGGCCAGATTGCTAACACAAATGCCCAGTTTTTATCTAAGCAGCTTGCTGAGCTTGGAATTAATGTTTATTATCATACAGTTGTGGGAGATAACACTGAAAGGCTGAAAGAGGCTGTAAAGAATGCACAAAGCAGGTCCAATATTATTGTATTTACCGGAGGGCTGGGACCTACTAAGGATGATCTTACCAAAGATACAATCGCCACCATTCTGGACACCGAGCTTGTCACGGATCTGGAGGCTATGTCTTATATTGAAGATTATTTTTCAAGAACAAAAAGGCATATGACCGACAATAATAAAAAGCAGGCTCTTGTTATTAAAGGTGCTGATGTATTGAAAAATGAATTTGGTATGGCTCCCGGTATGGCGCTGACAGCGGGTGATAAGTATTATATGCTTCTTCCCGGGCCTCCAAGTGAAATGAATCCTATGTTTCTTAATTACGGCAAGGGATGGTTTCTGGAAATGTTCGGCATACAGGAAAAGATTATTTCGAGAGTGCTGCGTTATTTCGGCATTGGTGAATCACAGCTGGAAACCGACATAGAAGACCTGATAGACAGCCAGAAGAACCCGACAATTGCACCTCTTGCCTCTAATGGCGAAGTCACTCTCCGCCTGACAGCCAGGCATGAAAGTGAAACGGCTGCCATTCAGCTTCTGAATGAATTGGAAGAAAAGATTAACAAACGAGCCGGCAAATATTTTTACGGTTACGATAATACAACACTTCAACAGGAATTTATGCACAAAATGATGGAAAGGAACCTGACCATTTCAGCAGCAGAAAGCTTGACTGGCGGACTGTTTTCGGAGCAGCTGACTGCTGAAAGCGGCACTTCAAAAGTATTGATGGGCAGCATCGTCTGCTATACCAATGAAGTAAAGTCCAATCTATTAAAAGTAGCAGAAAAAACGCTCGAAAATGACGGCGCAGTCAGCGAACAGTGCGCGATTGAAATGGCGGAAAACATCCGAAATCTCACTAACAGCGATTATGGCATAAGCTTTACCGGAGTTGCAGGACCATCCATGATGGAAGGCCATCCGGTAGGAACGGTTTATATGGCTATTGCACGCAGGGATCATCCTACAGAATCCCATTTTCTGCAGCTGGCAGGCTCAAGGGACGGAATCAGGAAAAGAACCGTAAAATACGGTCTGCACCACTTGCTCAACCTCTTAAATTCTCATTAAGCAAAACTTTTTTATCAGTACGATTTCAGATGTTTTACAGATAGAAAATTGAAAAACACTTTTAGGAAATATTCAAAAATTACAAGCGAAAAAAACGAATGAATGTTCGCTTTTTTCTTGCAAAAAACCTGTTCTCATAGTATGATATATTTAGAGATATTAAAGGAGGCAACAATATGACTGACCGTCAGGCAGCGCTAGATATGGCGTTAAAACAAATAGAAAAACAATTTGGAAAAGGCTCCATAATGAAACTGGGTGAACAAACTGATCGCAAGGTTTCTACTGTTTCCAGCGGTTCGCTTACTCTTGATTCAGCACTGGGAATCGGCGGATATCCCCGCGGAAGAATTATTGAAGTTTACGGGCCGGAAAGCTCCGGTAAAACAACTGTTGCTCTTCATGCGATTGCTGAAGTACAGCAGCAGGGGGGACAAGCAGCTTTTATTGATGCGGAGCATGCTTTAGACCCTGTTTATGCTCAAAAACTTGGCGTTAACATTGATGAACTTCTTCTTTCCCAGCCGGATACAGGCGAACAGGCGCTTGAAATAGCAGAGGCGCTTGTACGAAGCGGTGCTGTAGATATTATTGTTGTTGACTCTGTTGCTGCCCTTGTGCCTAAAGCCGAGATTGAAGGGGAAATGGGAGATGCACACGTTGGACTTCAAGCCCGACTCATGTCACAGGCACTTCGTAAGCTTTCAGGTGCAATCAATAAATCTAAAACAATTGCAGTCTTTATTAACCAGATCCGTGAAAAAGTAGGTGTTATGTTCGGTAATCCGGAAACAACTCCGGGCGGCCGTGCACTTAAATTCTACTCTTCTGTCCGTTTAGAGGTTAGACGTGCGGAGCAGTTGAAGCAAGGAAATGATATTGTCGGAAATAAAACAAAAATAAAAGTCGTTAAAAATAAAGTTGCTCCTCCGTTCCGTGTTGCGGAAGTTGACATTATGTACGGTGAAGGAATCTCAAAGGAAGGTGAGATTATTGACCTTGGTACCGAGGTTGATATCGTCCAGAAAAGCGGTTCCTGGTATTCCTATAATGAGGAGCGTTTAGGACAAGGGCGTGAGAACGCGAAGCAGTTCTTAAAAGAAAACCCTGAAGTTCGTCTGGAGATTCAGAAAAAAATCCGAGCTGAATTCGGACTTGATGAAGAAGTGGCAGAGCCGCCAGTCGATGATGATGAACAGGAAGAATTGAATTTTTAATCGTTAGCAGTGGAAAAGAGCAGGGGTATGCCCCTCTCTTTTTTTTTTGCCTTTATAATGCCTTTTGTCAGGGTTTTCTTATATGCTTGACAATGAAAATCCACAGCTTTACAATTAACATGTATATTTTACATTTTTATATGTACTTTTTTTAAAAAGCACTGTAAAAAGTTCACTCAGATTTTTCAGTTTTAGCTTCATGCTTGGTTTCATTTTCTAAATACTGTCCATACTTGTTATAATTCTTAAAATGAAAATACCAGGCCTGGCTTGTCTGAAAAAACTGGCTACTGAAATTGCAAATGTATAAGAGTATGACCAAACCTGTGCTGTATATTGAGTACCTGAAACAATGTACATGCCGACATTCATTCTGCAGTGAAAAGTTCATAGCAAGAGGAGGTGGAAAGATGGAACCCATTACTACAATCATCTCCGTTTTGCTTGGCCTGATCGTCGGTGTAGTTGTTGGCTATTTTGTTCGTAAGTCTATTGCCGAAGCAAAGATTGCCGGAGCGAGAAACGCTGCTGAGCAGATTCTAGAAGATGCAAGGCGCGATGCTGAAGCAGCTAAAAAAGAAGCTCTCTTAGAAGCGAAAGACGAAATTCACAAATTGCGAATTGAAGCTGAACAAGAAGTTCGTGAGAGACGCAACGAGCTTCAAAAGCAGGAAAATCGCATCCTGCAAAGAGAAGAGAATTTGGATCGGAAGGATGATACGTTAAATAAACGTGATTCTCTTCTGGATAAAAAGGAAGATTCTCTGAATGAAAGACAACAACATATTGAAGACATGGAAAGCAAGATGGAAGAGATGGTACGCAGACAGCAAGCTGAATTGGAACGTATTTCTGGCTTGACTAGAGATGAAGCGAAACAAATCATCCTTGATAGAGAAGAAAAAGAGCTTTCCCATGATATTGCTGTCATGCTGAAAGAAACTGAAAATCGTGCAAAAGAAGAAGCGGATAAAAAGGCGAAAGAAATTCTGTCTTTAGCCATCCAGCGTTGTGCGGCAGACCACGTAGCTGAAACAACTGTATCGGTTGTGAATTTGCCAAATGATGAGATGAAAGGCCGCATTATTGGAAGAGAAGGAAGAAATATCCGAACGCTTGAAACTCTTACCGGAATTGATTTAATCATTGATGATACACCTGAAGCAGTTATTTTGTCCGGCTTTGATCCTATCCGCAGGGAAACTGCGCGGATTGCGCTTGATAAACTGGTTCAGGACGGACGGATTCATCCCGCACGTATTGAAGAAATGGTTGAAAAATCACGCCGTGAAGTGGACGAGTATATCCGTGAGGTTGGTGAGCAGACAACCTTTGAAGTTGGCGTTCACGGACTGCATCCGGACCTCATTAAAATTCTTGGCCGTTTAAAATTCAGAACCAGCTATGGTCAAAATGTACTGAAACACTCCATGGAGGTTTCATACCTTTCAGGCCTCATGGCAGCTGAGCTTGGTGAAGATGCGACATTAGCAAGGCGTGCAGGTCTTCTCCATGACATCGGTAAAGCAATTGACCACGAGGTTGAAGGCTCCCATGTTGAGATTGGCGTAGAGCTTGCTACGAAGTATAAGGAGCATCCGGTAGTCATTAACAGCATTGCTTCTCATCACGGCGATAAAGAGCCTGCTTCTGTCATCGCAGTATTGGTCGCAGCTGCTGATGCGTTATCCGCAGCACGGCCTGGTGCCCGAAGTGAGACGCTTGAAAATTATATTCGCCGTCTTGAAAAGCTGGAAGAAATTTCAGAATCCTATGAAGGTGTTGAAAAATCCTTCGCTATTCAAGCAGGACGCGAAGTTCGGATTATGGTTAAGCCTGATTCCATAGATGATTTAAAGGCGCACAGGCTTGCCCGTGACATTCGAAAACGAATTGAAGAAGAGCTTGACTATCCTGGACACATTAAAGTGACAGTGATTAGAGAAACACGTGCAGTTGAATATGCAAAATAAAGTGGGTGGTGCAGACTTGCACCACTTTCTTTTTTTTGTAGACTTGACGTGTTAGAATGCAAGAGGAACTACATATAGGAGAAGGAAGGATAGACAATGAACATTTTATTTGTTGGAGATATTGTAGGATCTCCCGGAAGAGATATGCTGAAACAGTATCTTTCAAAGTTAAAATCTAAGTACAGGCCTGACCTGACGATCGTAAATGGAGAAAATGCTGCCAATGGTAAGGGATTAACTGAAAAGCTTTACCATGAAATATTGGAATTAGGGGCAGATATCATTACAATGGGAAATCACACTTGGGATAAGAAAGAAATTTTTGATTTCATTGATTCTGCACCGAATATGATCCGCCCTGCAAACTTCCCGGAAGGAACTCCGGGCAGAGGCATTCACTACATCAAAACTAATGGGAAAGAAATTGCTGTCATTAATCTTCAGGGTCGGACTTTTCTTGCTCCAATTGACTGTCCTTTCCGTAAGGCGGAAGAATTGGTTGAGGAAGCTGCAAAAAGGACCCCGCTCATTTTTGTTGATTTTCATGCAGAAGCAACCAGTGAGAAACAAGCTATGGGCTGGTTTCTGGATGGAAAAGTTTCAGCAGTCGTCGGAACACACACCCATGTTCAGACTGCAGATGAACGAATTCTGGAAAAAGGAACGGCTTATATTACCGATGCAGGCATGACTGGACCCTATGATGGAATACTGGGTGTAGAAAAAGATATGGTTATCAAACGTTTTCTCACAAGCCTGCCTGTAAGGTTCGAGGTTGCAGAAGGCAGAGCGCAGCTAAGTGCGGTGCTTATTCAGGTAGATAAACAATCTGGAAGAGCAAAAAAGATACAAAGACTGCTAATTAACGATGATCACCACTTTTTTGAATAAACATTTTTTGTAATTTTTTGAAAAAAACTATGTACATGCAGGAATACTGCTCCTTTTCACTGAATATAGTATCAATGGGAACATGAAAAACAGTTTAGACCTATAGGGGATAGGGTCTCAAACGCTTTCTAACAATGGTTGTTACAATGTATACTAACGATTTTCAGTAAGAATAAGGGGGAGCTATAGGTGGAAATTTTGAAAGTTTCAGCTAAATCTAATCCAAACTCTGTTGCTGGTGCTTTAGCAGGTGTATTAAGGGAACGCGGTGCTGCTGAAATACAGGCGATTGGAGCTGGCGCACTTAACCAGGCAGTCAAGGCTGTGGCAATTGCAAGAGGATTTGTTGCCCCCAGCGGAGTCGATTTGATTTGCATTCCTGCATTTACAGATATTCAAATAGACGGCGAAGAGCGGACTGCCATTAAACTGATAGTGGAGCCTCGATGAAATGATAAAACCTGTTTGCGAAAGCAAGCAGGTTATTTTTTCCTCCAAAACGAATGAAAGGCAGGTTAAGTTGTCTCTGTTTGCATTTCTTGTACAGAAATGCTCACTAAGGACATGATCTGTCCAGCAGGGCAGCCACTAACCTTTTAAACACTACCATAACCGAGGTGTAACGATGAAGATTTTTGACGCCCATTGTGATTTATTATATAAGCTATGGAAATATCCAGGTATGGATGAATATGGGGATCCATTTCTGCAGACCTCAATTCAGAAGCTTCAGAACAGCAGCTTTGGCATTATCCAATGCTTTGCAGTTTTTGTTCCCTCAGAGCTGTCAGGAAGCGAAAAATTAATTGCTGCACTTTCGCAAATTAATCTTTTTCATGAAGTAATTCTTAAAAAGTATGATCGTTTTGTACATATCAAAAGCAAGGAAGACATAGAAGGAATGAAAGACGGAGAAATAGGAGCAATTCTTACACTGGAGGGCTGTGATTGCCTTCAAGGAAACATCAACTTACTGGAAACCTTTTATCATTTAGGTGTCAGAAGCTTTGGACTTACGTGGAATAATGGAAACCTTCTTGCTGACGGAGCATTGGAAAGCAGAAATGCAGGATTATCCTCTCTGGGAGTGGAAGCTGTCCGAAAATTGAATATGCTTAAAGTATGGACAGACTTATCTCACTTGAATGAGAAAAGCTTCTGGGACGTGATAGAGGAAGCAGACTTTCCAGTGGCGACTCACTCTAATGCCTACACTCTCTGTCCTCACCCGCGCAATCTGCGTGACGGGCAGATTACAGCGTGTGTTCAAAAAAACAGCATGATTGGAATTACTTTTGTACCTGCTTTTACAGCTCCTGAAAGAAGGGCTGCAGTAAAAGACCTTCTGTCTCACGTCGATTATGTGTTGTCTCTTGGCGGCGAGAACTCTGTTGGTTTAGGATCGGATTTTGACGGTATTACTGAAACGATTGAACATGTTAGCGGCTTTCAGGATTATCATCATATCACAAACGCCTTAGTTAAAAGTTACTCTGCTGAAGTGGTTCATAAAATTTTATATCAAAATTTTGTGAATAAAATAATCTTTTAGTTTACGATGATTGTGAAGGCAAGCTGAGATGTTCATGCGGTTTTTACATGCAGCATTGAAATGTTAATACAGTAACCCTGCCGCTAAACGGCAGGGTTTTATTTTTGTTGCATTTCACTCTTTTTAATGTGCTGTAAGTTTCCCATTTCTGCTATGTTCTGCCTGTTTTACATAAGAAAACAAAGTTGAAGCAAAATAGGATGAGAAAGTAATTTACAGGAGGTGCCGAGATGGCCATATTCAGTGGAAAACCGGAAGAACAGCCGCTGCACTCAGGGGAAGTATATCATTTGTGGGCACATCTGCTCGATAGCAAGTGCTTACTTGTAACTCTGCAGGTGTTTTCTAATCATTGCGGAGACCCTTCCCTTAAGATATTTTTGGAAGATGTAATGGAAAACTGTGTAACACAGGAAGCACAGCAAGTAGAAGCTATTCTTAAAGAAAGCGGGATCAGGCTTCCCCCTGCTCCTCCAGACAGACCGAATGTAGCAGTTGAAGATATTCCTGCAGGTGCCAGATTCAATGATCCTGAAATTGCCGCAATGATGCAAAAGGAGCTTGTGGCAGGAAAGATGTTTCAAACTGCTGCAGCAGCTTCTTCAGTCAGAGAAGACATCTCTTCTTTGTTCGGAGAGTTTTATGTTCAGAGAGCAGAGTACGAGGAAAAGCTGCTTGTAATTCAAAAGGAAAAAGGATGGCTTGTATTGCCTCCTGTAAACATTAAATAATCAGCCGGAGGCTCGTTTTATGGCAAAAAATAAAGGAATGTCAATTGCAGCTATTGGATCCATCCCTCTCATCATGACACTTGGGAACAGTATGCTGATTCCGATCTTTCCCCAGATGAAGCAAGCTTTACATATAACTCAGCTTCAAGTCAGTATGACAATCACTGTATTCTCCATAGCAGCAGCTCTCTTTATACCCATATTAGGATATTTATCTGACCGCTTTTCAAGGAAAATCATCATTCTTCCGGCACTAGTTATTTACGGCATTGGCGGAATACTGGCAGGAATCGCTTCAGCATCATTTGCAGAGCCCTATGTGTGGATACTTATAGGGAGAGTTTTGCAGGGAATAGGAGCGGCAGGCACAGCTCCAATTGCCATGGCACTAACGGGTGATTTGTTTAAGGGAGGCGAGCAGAGCAGGGTGCTGGGGATTGTAGAAGCATCAAATGGTCTTGGAAAAGTACTTTCGCCCATCATCGGCTCTTTGCTTGGCTTGGTTGTCTGGTATGCAGTGTTTTTTGCATTTCCGATTTTTTGTATCGTATCCATCTTGCTGACTTGGATCTTTATAAAAGAAAAGAGGCACAAGCAGGCTCCTCCTCCATTTAGAAAATATGCCAGGGGAATTTTGAGTGTCTTTAAATATGAAGGCAGGTGGCTGTCAGTCACGTATCTTGCAGGTGCTACTTGTTTATTTACACTGTTTGGCATTTTGTTTTATTTATCAGATTTTATAGAACAGACATATGCTATTGATGGTGTAGCAAAAGGCCTGATTCTAGCCATCCCGCTGCTTGTCATGGTTAGCACTTCCTACATTACGGGAGCGAAAATCGGCAAAAATTTTACACGGATGAAAAGGCTAATAGTTCTTGGCTTTTTATTTATGACGATATCATATTCAGCTTTAGTCCTAACAAAAAACCTCCTTCCGTTCCTCGGGGTGCTGGCAATCAGCAGCGTGGGAACCGGGCTGATTCTTCCCTGCATCAACAGTTTGATTACCGGATCTGTCGGGAAGGAAAGAAGAGGATTTGTTACGTCTTTATATGGATCTGTAAGATTTATAGGTGTTGCCGTCGGACCCCCTGTATTCACTCGCTTAATCGAATGGTCCAGGACCGGTATGTTCCTGTCGATTGCTGCTTTAACACTGATCGTAGGCTTGCTTTGTTTGACCATGATCAGGGTTGGTGATAAAGAAGGTCATCATAAAAAAGGAAAGCCCCTACGCTATAATTACATGTAAGCAAAGGATAACAGCCGGCAGCCGCACAATACATGAACTACGTGACAAGACCTTGGCTGCTGGCTGATAATGTTATGATTTCCTTCTCCAGAAAGTGCTGCTTATTGACCACATGTCCAGCCGATAGATGACATCGACCATTTTTGTTGAAATCCATTGAGAGAGCAGGGCCAGGAAGAGAATGTCCCATCTGATAATAAATGCGGTGAGCAGAAAGATACAACTGTTGATCCAAAATAAGGGCTTTCCAGGCAGAGAGTTTCTCGATGTGGATATGATAAGTGCAAGAACGCCGACTCCGCCGTTAGATACGCCCTGCCTCATTAACAGCCCAACCCCAGTCCCTAAAAATAAAGAACCGAGCGGGAGATCTATCCACACATGATTCAGCGGCAGAGATACACATTGCTGCAAAACCACTACTGCCAGGGAAGTTATGGAAACTGCAAGCATGGTCCATAAAGTACACCTATTGCCAAGATACCTGATGGCAATCAGCAGCATAGAAAAATTAACAATCCACAAAGCTAACCCCATGCTGATCGAAAACCAATAGTGTAACAATACTGCAAGCCCTCCGGCTCCTCCGGAAGGAATGCTGTGTGGAAATAAAAAAATGCCCATCCCCGCTCCCTGAATAAGCCCTCCGGAAAGCACAAAACCGTTTTTTCTTAAAAAAGCTTTCATGACACCAGCCCCGCTCTGATAATTAGAAAGAGATTTCTCAATAGTAAAGTTTATTCATGGTTTGTCCATCCTATGAAAGAGGTACATATGTGCTTTTCATAAAAGTACAGGGCGGGCATTTCCAGCATATCAACAAAGCATGCCGGTCGAGAAAAAAGCGAAGATGCAGAAACATTCATTGTCAGAAACAATACTCTATATGGCAGTTGGCAGCATGATAAAAACCTTTTTTAAACGGGTTCTTTCCATTGCAAGCAGGTGTCCATTTCAGGAGGACACGGACTTTACAATAATAATATACGATGATAATATCTTAATAGATAGGTAATATGGAACGATTGGGAGTGTACGCTGTGAATGGAAAAATGAAGGCGATAGTGAAGCATCAGCGAGGTTATGGCGCTGAAATGCAAATGGTCGATATTCCTTATATTGAAGAGCATGAAGTATTAATAAAAGTGAAGGCAACATCCATTTGCGGGACGGATGTTCATATATATTCGTGGGATGAGTGGTCAGAAAGCAGGGTGAATCCTCCTTATATATTTGGTCATGAATTTGCCGGAGAAGTGGTTGAGACAGGATCTAAAGTGACCAATGTCAAGGTTGGTGATTTTGTTTCAGCAGAAACTCACCTAGTATGCTACGAGTGCCCGCAGTGTTTATCAGGTCAATATCATATATGTAAAAACACAAAAATTATTGGTGTAGATACTCATGGCTGTTTTGCAGAGTATGTAGCATTACCAGCTGTGAATCTATGGAAAAATCCAAGCGATATGCCGTTTGATGTAGCATCCGTGCAGGAACCGATGGGGAATGCAGTTCACACAGTTCTGGCAGGGGATGTAGCAGGAAAAACAGTTGCTGTAATTGGCTGTGGTCCAATTGGGATAATGGCTGTTGGTGTAGCAAGAGCAGCAGGAGCTGCACAGGTAATTGCTCTTGATTTAAACGATTACCGTTTGAACCTTGCCAAGGAAATGGGTGCAACTGCGGTAGTGAATTCAAAAGAGCAGAATCCGCTGGAGGTCATTCATCAGCTGACGGACGGAAACGGTGTTGATGTTGTTTGTGAAATGTCAGGCCATCCTGTGGCAATGGACCAGGGCTTTAAAATGGTGACGAATGGAGGACGCGTTTCGATCTTAAGCCTCCCTGTCAGGCCAGTCAGTATCGACATTACCAATGACGTGGTTTTTAAAGGAATTACGGTTCAAGGTATCACAGGGAGAAAAATGTATGAAACCTGGCAGCAGGTATCCAGCCTGTTGAAATCCGGCCAGGTGGACGTCACACCGTTAATTACCCATCATTTTCCCCTGGAAGACTTCGCAAAGGGGTTTGATTTAATGATTGAAGGAAAATGCGGTAAAGTAGTTCTGCATCCTTAATAAAGAATATGGGAGGTTTTACTGTGAAAGGTTTTGAATATTTACAGGCTGAACTAGATGAAATGAAGGAAGAAGGCACGTTTCGAACACTGGTCCCGCTTGAATCTGATCAGGGATCCAGAGTAACAATCGGCGGCAAGGAGCTTATTCAGCTTTCATCTAATAACTATCTTGGATTGACATCTCACCCCCGCCTAAGACAAGCAGCGCTGAAATCCGTTGAGAAATATGGAGCAGGAACAGGTTCTGTGAGAACCATTGCCGGAACCTTTTCTATGCATGAAGAACTGGAAGAAAAACTGGCAAAGTTTAAGCATACAGAAGCTTCTCTTGTTTTTCAGTCTGGTTTTACAACGAATCAAGGTGTTCTTTCTGCAATTTTAACAAAAGACGATGTGGTGATTTCAGACGCATTGAATCATGCCAGCATCATTGATGGAATCCGCCTGACCAAGGCTGCCCGCAAAGTATACAATCATGTTGATATGGAAGATTTGGAAAGAGCGCTGAAGGAATCTAAAGATTATAGAGTGAGACTGATTGTGACTGACGGTGTATTTTCAATGGATGGAAATATTGCACCTCTCCCGGAAATAGTAGAGCTTGCTGAAAAATATGATGCGTTAATTATGGTGGATGATGCGCATGCATCCGGTGTATTGGGAGAAAACGGCCGGGGCACAGTTAACCACTTTGGCCTTGATGGAAGAGTTCATATTCAGGTCGGAACATTGAGCAAGGCAATTGGTGTGCTTGGAGGCTATGTTGCCAGCACAAGAACTTTAATTGATTATCTGATTCACAAAGGCCGTCCATTCCTGTTCAGTACATCTCATCCCCCAGCTGTCACAGAAGCCTGCATAGAAGCTATAGATGTGCTGCTGGAAGAGCCTGAACTGATTGAAAAGCTTTGGGATAACACTGAATTCTTCAAAAAAGGTCTTGTGGAACTGGGCTTTCAAACAGGAAACAGTGAAACGCCGATAACACCAATTATTGTTGGAGATGAAGCATTGTCACATCAGTTTTCTGATTTATTGAGAAAAAACGGTGTATTTGCACAGGGAATTGCTTTTCCAACCGTTAGCAGAGGACAGGCACGTGTAAGAACAATTGTCACTGCTGAGCATTCAAAGGAAGATCTACAAGAAGCGCTTAATATTATAGAGAAAACAGCCAAAGAGCTGAATATCATTTCGTAGTCAGAGAAGAGAGGGCAGCCTCTCTTTTCCTGTATGCAATGGCATAACAGCCGGCCCCTCGTTTACTTCAATCAAAGATTGTACTGATTCGATAAAAGAGATATACTATAAAATTGTGAACGTTAATTATTGCTATGAAAGATTTGGAGTTTTTGAAAGGAGAATGCCCAATGAATGAAAAGCAAAGACTTGAAAGCACAAATGTGAATTCTGCGGACAGAAAATCCGAAAAGGATTACAGTAAGTACTTTCAGGCTGTTTATATGCCTCCTTCATTAAAAGATGCAAAAAAACGCGGTAAGGAAGAAGTGCAGTATCAAAACGATTTTTCAATTCCGGAAGAGTTCAGAGGTATGGGGAACGGCCGGAAATTCTATATCCGTACCTACGGGTGCCAAATGAATGAACATGATACAGAAGTAATGGCCGGCATTTTTTCTGCATTAGGCTATGAAGCAACAGACTCTGTTCAAGATGCTGATGTGGTGTTGTTAAATACATGTGCAATTCGTGAAAATGCTGAAAATAAAGTGTTCGGTGAGCTAGGTCATCTGAAACCTCTAAAACTTGAAAAACCTGGACTGCTAATTGGTGTCTGCGGCTGTATGTCACAAGAGGAATCAGTCGTAAACCGTATTCTTCAAAAACATCAGCATGTTGATATGATTTTTGGCACACATAATATTCACCGTCTGCCTCACATTTTACAAGATGCTTATATGTCCAAAGAAATGGTTGTAGAAGTATGGTCTAAAGAAGGGGACGTTATTGAAAATCTTCCCCGTGTCAGAAAAGGCAGCATCAAAGGCTGGGTAAATATTATGTACGGCTGCGACAAGTTTTGCACCTACTGTATCGTTCCCTATACACGTGGAAAAGAGAGAAGCAGAAGACCTGAGGAAATCATTCACGAAGTCAGGCAGCTTGCAGCTCAAGGATATCAGGAAATCACTCTTCTTGGCCAAAATGTCAATGCATACGGCAAAGATTTTGATGACCTAATGTATGGACTTGGAGACTTGATGGATGAGCTGAGCAAAATAGACATTCCCAGAATTCGTTTTACAACTAGCCATCCAAGAGATTTTGATGACAGGTTGATTGAGGTGCTTGGAAAAGGCGGAAATCTTCTCGATCATATCCATCTGCCTGTTCAATCAGGAAGCTCTTCCGTACTAAAGCTGATGGCGAGAAAATACAGCCGTGAACAATATTTGGAGCTTGTTGCAAAAATCAAGAAAGCAATGCCTAATGCTTCATTAACAACAGATATTATTGTTGGTTTCCCAAATGAAACAGAAGAGCAGTTTGAAGAGACGATGTCACTGTACAGAGAAGTAGGTTTTGACAGTGCTTATACATTTATCTACTCTCCGCGGGAAGGCACACCGGCAGCAAAAATGACTGACAATGTTCCGTTGGAAGTAAAGAAAGAACGCCTGCAAAGATTAAATGCGCTTGTTAATGAAACTTCCGCTCAGAAAATGCAGGAATATGAGGGCAGGGTTGTCGAAGTATTAGTGGAAGGGGAAAGCAAGAATAATCCACATGTACTAGCCGGCTACACTGAAAAAAGCAAGCTTGTTAACTTTATTGCCCCGAAATCGGCAATTGGTAAAATTGTGAAAGTTAAAATTACTAAAGCAAAAACCTGGTCACTCAATGGAGAGATGGTTGAAGCAGCAGCAGAGGTGAAATAGGATGGGTTCTTATACGAAAGAAGAAATTGTTTCACGGGCAAGAGAACTTGCTCAGATGATCTCTGAAACAAAAGAGGTAGAATTTTTTAAAAGAGCTGAAGCACAAATTAACGATAATCAAAAAATTCGCGAGAAAGTTGCAAGTATAAAAAGCCTGCAAAAACAGGCTGTCAACTTTAAGCACTATGGCAAAGAGAAAGCCCTTCAGCAAGTAGAAGAAAAAATTGATAAAATTCAGGAAGAGCTGAATGAGCTGCCGATCATTCAGGAATTTCAGGAGTCTCAAGTAGAGGTGAATGATTTACTTCAGCTTGTTTCTCATACAATTTCAAATCATGTTACAGATGAAATCATTCGTACAACAGAAGGTGATCTCCTGACTGGCGAGACAGGATCAAAGGTAAAAAGCACTTCTGGTTCGAGCTGTTCCTAATTTAAGATATTTTAAGTGAAAAGAGTGCCCATGTATGGAGGGCTCTCTTTTTTTTGCTAAGCAGGCAGAACTGTTTTAGAAGAGAAATGATCATTCCAGGCAGGAAAACTGTGAACTTCCAGTTCATCAATCTGCCCTCATCATCTTACTGCAATTGAATACTCTGTTAACCAGCCTCATTCATTTTGCAGGCTTTTTCGATTTTATAGGCAATTATTTAAAAGAATAAGCATAGACTGGACTATACAGATTTTATATAAGGGAGTTCTCACGTCTTTCTGTATTATAAAATGTTGGCACAAACATAACTAGCCCAGCATAGGATTAAATGAGATTGATTGAGGAGGGTATGCGCGGATGTCTGAATACAGAGAAATTATTACAAAGGCTGTAGTTGCGAAAGGTAAAAAGTTTACGCAATGCACGCACACGATATCGCCGTCACAAAAACCAACGAGCATTTTAGGCGGCTGGATTATCAACCATAAATATGACGCCCACAAAGATGGGAAAACAGTGGAAGTGGAAGGTACTTACGATATTAACGTTTGGTATTCATACGCAGACAACACCAAAACAGAAGTAGTAACAGAAAAAGTAAAATATGTTGACGTGGTAAAACTGAAATATCGGGACAATGACTATCTTGATGATGAATATGAAGTTATTGCAAAGGTTTTGCAGCAGCCTAACTGCCTTGAAGTGACCATTTCTCCAAACGGCAACAAAGTGATTGTTCATGCAGAGCGTGAAATACTTTGTGAAGTGATTGGGGAAACGAAGGTTTGTGTTGCGCTTTATGTACATCCAGAGGGATACAAGGAAGAGGACGAAGATCATTGGTATGAGGATATTGATGAAGAATTAAAAGAACTTGATCCTGATTACATCATTGGTGATGTAGAAGAGTGACAAAAACTAGGGAGAAATATCTTCCTAGTTTTTTTCTTATCCATAAGGGCTTTTGAACGGAGATCAGACATAGTGGAGAAAGTTGGAGATGACCAGTCTTACAGAATACGGCAAGGAGAAATAAAAACTTTATGAAAGTTCTCCCATCCTGAACCTAACCGAATGTATGATATAATGGAGGCTGAAATAAAGAGCTATACATATACGGGGGATATCTATGAGTGGTTATACACCAATGATACAACAATATTTATCAATCAAGGCAGAGTATCAGGATGCCTTTTTATTTTTCCGCTTAGGGGATTTTTATGAAATGTTCTTTGATGACGCCCTTAAGGCTTCCAAAGAGCTTGAAATTACACTTACCAGCAGGGACGGAGGCTCGCAGGATCGAATTCCGATGTGCGGGGTGCCGTATCATGCTGCTGCTGCATATATTGAAAGATTAATTGAAAAAGGGTATAAGGTTGCAATTTGTGAACAAACAGAAGATCCAAAACAAGCTAAAGGTGTCGTTAAAAGAGAGGTAGTGCAGTTAATCACACCTGGTACGGTTATGGAGGGAAAGTCGTTAAAGGAGAATGAAAACAATTACCTCTCTTCTCTGGAAAGAGAAGAGAAGCACTTTGCACTTGCACTGACAGATTTGACTACAGGTGAAAACACTGTCGTAAAGCTTGCTTCAATAGATGAAACAGTAACTGAAATCTATGCTGTAGGTGCAAAAGAAATTGTCATTTCATCTGGGTTTTCAGACATCATACTGGAACAATTGCAAAAGCGCTGTGCAGTTGCCGTATCCGTGTCTGATGAAGACGAATTGACAGAAGAAATCATATCTTACGCAGAACATATTTCGGATCCATTGCTGCGAAAGGCTTTTTCAAGGCTGTATCATTATTTGAAAAAAACTCAGATGCGCAATCTTCAGCATTTGCAAAAAGTGAAAGAATATAAGCTGCAGCAGCATATGAAAATAGATTTGTATTCTAAAAGGAACCTTGAGCTCACAGAGACAATCCGTTCTAAAGATAAGAAAGGGTCGCTTCTTTGGCTTCTGGATGAAACAAAGACAAGCATGGGTGCTAGAATGCTGAAGCAGTGGATAGACAAGCCGCTGCTCGATCCTGTTGAGATAGACAAGCGGCTGAATACAGTCGAAACGTTTATGAACAGCTATTTTGAAAAAGAAGATTTACGTGAAAAACTGAAGGAAGTTTATGATCTTGAAAGGCTTGCAGGCAGGGTGGCTTTTGGGAACGTAAATGCGCGTGATTTAACACAGCTGAGAAGGTCTCTTGAGCAAATTCCTTCTATAAGAGAGCTTGTCGGCTCGTTAAAACATCCTGATGCAGCCCGGCATGCAGAAAAGCTGGACCCATGCGAAGAGCTGACGGTGCTTCTTTCTGATGCATTAGCAGAGCATCCGCCTATTTCTATTAAAGAAGGAAATATAATCAGGGACGGTTTTGATGAACAGCTGGACATCTATCGAAATGCGAGCAAAAACGGTAAAACATGGATGGTTCAGCTGGAACAGCGTGAGCGGCAATCTACAGGGATAAAAAGTTTGAAAATCGGCTACAACAAAGTGTTTGGCTATTATATAGAAGTTAGCAGAGCAAACCTGCCACATCTTCCTGAGGGACGTTATGAACGAAAACAAACTCTGGCTAATGCGGAAAGATTCATTACACCTGAGTTAAAAGAGAAAGAAGCATTGATTCTGGAAGCTGAAGAAAAGATGGCAGAACTGGAACATCAATTATTTCTTCAGCTGAGAGAAAAAGTAAAAACATTTATCAGCAGACTTCAGTCGCTGGCAAAAACAATCAGTGAACTGGATGTCTTGCAGTGCTTTGCAACTGTCAGTGATAAAAGGCATTATTGCAAGCCTCAGTTTACTGCTGATGAAATCCGCCTGATTGACGGACGCCACCCTGTGGTTGAAAAAGTGATGGACAGCCAGGAATATGTACCAAACAATTGCTTAATGAATGCTGAAAGAAATCTGCTGCTCATTACAGGGCCTAATATGTCAGGAAAGAGCACTTATATGAGACAGATTGCTTTAACGGCGATTCTTGCACAAATCGGTTGTTTTGTTCCAGCTAAAGAAGCTTATCTGCCTGTTTTTGACCAAATTTTCACAAGAATTGGTGCAGCAGATGATTTGATCTCAGGTCAAAGCACATTTATGGTAGAAATGCTCGAAGCCCGCAATGCACTTGCTCATGCAACCAGCAGAAGTTTAATTCTTTTCGATGAAATCGGACGGGGAACGTCGACATATGACGGCATGGCACTGGCGCAGGCTATTATTGAATATGTACACAAAGAAATAGGTGCAAAAACTCTTTTTTCCACTCATTATCACGAATTAACGATATTGGAAAAAAAGCTGTCAGGTTTAGAGAATGTTCATGTGAAGGCAGTGGAGGACCAAGGGAAGGTTGTTTTTCTTCATAAAGTAGATAGGGGTGCTGCTGACAAAAGCTATGGAATACATGTCGCAGAGCTTGCAGAACTTCCAGAGCAGCTGATCCAAAGGGCGAAAAAGCTTCTTTCCAAGTTTGAAGCTGCCGGAGCATCGATTACCAGGGAGCAATCTGATGTTTCAGCTCCACAAACGATTTACCCTGAAAAAGAGCAGCTTTCTTTTTTTCATGAAGAAGAAGGAAAGCAGGAAAAAGCACCTTCTAAAAAGGAAATGCAGCTGCTGAAAGAAATTCGGGAACTGAATATCCTTGAGATGAATCCGCTTGAGGCAATGAACGAGTTATATAGAATACAAAAGAAACTGAAAAAGTAGGAGGGACTGCCATGGCCAGCATACTTCGGCTGGATGATCAGCTTTCTAACAAAATTGCCGCAGGTGAAGTAGTTGAAAGGCCGGCTTCAGTTGTTAAAGAGCTTCTGGAAAATTCAATTGATGCTGCCAGTACCATCATTGAAGTTGATATAGAAGAAGCCGGACTTGGGAAGATTCGGGTAATTGATAATGGAGATGGCATCCTTCCTGAGGATTGTCTGAATGCCTTTCATCGTCATGCAACCAGTAAAATCAAAGATGAAAACGATCTGTTTCGTATCCGGACCCTTGGTTTCAGAGGGGAAGCCCTTCCCAGTATAGCGTCTGTATCATGTCTTGAGATGAAGACTGGAACAGGCGACGGGCATGGAACAAAACTTGTCCTTGAAGGCGGAAAAATTCTTACTCATGAACCAGCTGCCAGCAGAAAAGGGACAGATATTACTGTGACCAATTTGTTTTTCAATACTCCTGCCAGATTAAAATATATGAAATCTGTATCTACAGAGCTTGGCAACATAACAGATGTTATGAATAGAATAGCACTATCAAATCCCCATATATCTTTTCGCCTGGTTCATAACGGAAAACAGATTTCATATACCAATGGAAATGGAGATGTCAAGCAGGTACTTGCATCTATTTATGGCCTGAATACAGCAAAGAAAATGGTGGCTTTTTCAGCTGAGTCACTGGATTTCCGGATTAACGGCTATCTTTCATTGCCGGAAATGACCAGAGCGTCGAGAAATTACATGTCTATTATGATTAATGGCCGTTATGTCAGAAACTATTCTTTATCCAAAGCGATTCAGCAAGGTTATCACACATTGCTTCCAATCGGCCGTTATCCGATTGCAGTATTGGAGATAGAGATGGATCCGATTTTAGTTGATGTGAATGTTCACCCTTCAAAACTTGAAGTCAGATTAAGCAAAGAAGCTGAGTTGAACCAATTGCTGACAAATGAAATACAAGCAGTCTTTAAAAGCAGGCAGCTGATTCCTGAAGTGTCTGCTAAAATAGTGAAGCTGAAAGAAGTCAGCCAACAAGAACAGCAGCACTTCAGCTTTGAACATGTCCCTTCTTCCCAGCTGATAAAGGAGCCATACAGCACCCCTGAACAAAAACAGGCGGAACCGGAACTGGAGGCTGAGTCTCATTCTGTTCTGATTGCCGAAAACGACTATATATCTAGGGCAGAAGAAGCTGAGAGTGTTGCGGAAGAGACATCTGCTGCGATTGGCTCGTTTGAGAGTGAGGAGTCTGTTCTGCTTTCAGACTTGGGAAACTTTCAGGAGGAGCTTCAAAGTGAGACATTTTCTCCTTCTGTGCGAATACCGCCATTGTATCCTATCGGGCAGATGCACGGAACATATATTCTTGCACAAAATGAAAATGGTTTATATTTAATAGATCAGCATGCAGCGCAAGAGAGAATTTACTACGAATATTTTAAAAATAAAGTGGCCGATGTGAGTATGGAAGTACAGGAGCTCCTTGTTCCCTTAACCTTTGATTATTCCAGCAATGAAGCTGCTGCCATTGAAGAGAATAGGGAGGAACTGGAAAAGGTAGGGATTTTTCCTGAGCCTTTCGGCGGCGGCAGCTATTTGATAAGATCGCACCCTCAGTGGTTCCCAAAAGGAGAAGAGGAGAGCATTATTACCGATATCCTTCAGCAGGTAATTACAGAGAGAAGCATCAGCCTGCATAAGCTGCGTGAAGAAGCTGCCATTATGATGAGCTGCAAAGCTTCTATTAAAGCAAATCATCACTTAAGAAACGACGAGATTTTTGCTCTACTGGAAACATTAAGAAGCAGTGAAGATCCATTTACTTGTCCTCATGGAAGACCAATTATTGTTCACTTTTCCACTTATGAGATGGAAAAAATGTTTAAAAGAGTTATGTGACATGTCCTGCGTGCAGCAGGGCATTTTTTCTTTTTTTGCACATACATCTAGGATAAGAGAAGAGTCAGAGAGGAGTGCGGGTATGCCAGTACCGGGTAATTGGTGGGAACAGCCTAGAGTACATACACATGGATTTGCTGTACCCTCTACAATAGAAGAAAACCACCAGCATCTTGTTAACGGATTTACGAAGCCTGTTAACGGGAGCAGCTATGATCGCCACACACATTTTTATAATGGGCTGACGAGCTTTGAAAGGGAGCACTATCATAGGTATTATGGTGAAACTGGACCTGCCATCCCACTGGCTGACGGTTCCCATTATCATGGAGTGTCTGGAAGGGTTTATTATAACTACACCAGTCCGCTCCCAATCGTGTTCGGAGGGGTCGTTTACAGCAATGTGGAGAGACCAAGACATGATCACAAGTATGAAGGGAGAACAGGCAGCCCGCTTGGCTTTTATCCGCCGAATTATTAGGTTTAATTTTCAAAAGGGAAGGATATAATAAATAGGTGTTTATCTCCGCTAATGTTATAATGATCAGGAGTAAATTGAAAGAGTGATTGTCTTTGAATGTAAACAAGCAAAAGGTTGCAGTACTGATTGGACCCACTGCAGTCGGAAAAACAAACATGAGTATACAGCTTGCAAAAAAACTGAATGCGGAAATTATCAGCGGTGACTCTATGCAGATTTATAGAGAGCTTGATATAGGAACGGCTAAGATAAAGTCTGAGGAAATGGAAGGCATTCCTCACCATCTTATTGATATTAAAGAGCCTCATGAAGAATTTTCAGCTGCAGAGTTTCAGAGTAGAGCAAGGAAACTGATTGATGAGATTGCTTCCAGAGGAAAGCTGCCCTTTATCGTAGGTGGGACTGGCTTATACATACAATCTGTTCTTTTTGACTACAGATTTGCTGATATTCCTTCTGACCAAAAGTACCGCACTGCGCTCGAGGAATATATTTCCAACCATGGCGCGTCAGAGCTTTATAAAAAACTGATGGACATTGATCCTCAGTCAGCTGAACGCATTCATCCTAACAATACCAGACGCCTTGTAAGAGCACTTGAAATTTACCATTGTACAGGCATCACGATGACAGAATATCTGGATCAGCAGGAACAGCATCAGCGGTATGAAAATGCAATTGTTGGACTATCGATGGAACGGGATAATCTGTATGAAAGAATCAACCGGCGCATTGATTTGATGATGGGGGAAGGACTGTTACAAGAGGTGGAAATGATGCTGAGAAGAGGTCTTCGCAGCAGCCAGTCTGCCAAGGCAATTGGCTATAAAGAGCTTTTTGGATATTTTGATGGCACAATTGAGCTTCAGGAAGCTGTGGATCAGCTTAAACAAAACTCCAGAAGATATGCCAAACGGCAATTTACTTGGTTTCGCAATAAGATGGATGTACAATGGTATGATATCACCCCGCCTGTTTCCATTGATGAAACGGCAGATGATATTTTTACATATGTGGCAGGAAAGCTGTCACTTTAAGCGAATTATTTAGCTATAGAGAAAAGAGGAGGACGAAACAATGAAACAAACAATTAACATTCAGGACCAATTCCTTAACCAGCTCAGAAAGGACGGCGCTTTTGTGACTGTCTTTCTGCTCAATGGCTTTCAATTGAGAGGGCTTGTAAAAGGGTTTGATAATTTTACGGTATTGCTGGAAACAGAAGGGAAACAGCAGCTTATTTATAAGCATGCTATTTCAACCTTTGCTCCGCAAAAAAACGTACAGCTGGAATTGGAATAGTTATTTCCTTTACAGGAGCATACTGAAAGCCGGAAGTGTCCGGCTTTTTTTTATGTTGTTTTTCAAGAGCCTCACCAATTCTTCCTTGGAATTATGAAAAGCTGCTATTCGCTAACTTCTAAATCACTGTAAGCAATGCTTATCTTATGTATGAAGGAACAGTGCTTTCAACTCCCCGATGAATACCCTTTTTTCTTTAATTTTATGGTTTGTACACTGAAATACAGGAATAAACTATATAAAATGAGATATTATTTCTTGGGAAAGCGCAGAATTCAACAAGATGTGAGGGAAAGCGGCAAAAACTGCTTATCGTGCCCGGCAGGAAATTAGGCAATTGTCACGATATCATATTTTTTACATATATCTAAAAGGAAGATTGAGAGGTGGTTTACTTGGATCAGGCTGTCACTTATAAGAACAACGGACAAATCAACATTATTCTCAACGGGCAGAAAAAAGCTGTGATTGACGCAGCTGAATCTGAGGGCTACAACTTAACCATACCAAAAGCGGATAATAAGCATGCCATTCTTCAGGAAATTGAATCTGAGCTTTCCTCCCTTGTTGGAATGGATGAAATGAAAAGAAATATAAAAGAAATATATGCCTGGCTGTTCGTGAACAAAAAAAGGGAAGAACAGGGACTGAAGGCTGGAAAGCAAGCGCTTCATATGATGTTTAAAGGCAATCCGGGAACCGGAAAAACAACAGTGGCACGTTTGATTGGCAAGCTTTTTCACCAAATGAATGTCTTGTCTAAAGGCCATCTTATTGAAGCGGAAAGAGCAGACTTAGTCGGAGAATATATTGGGCATACTGCACAAAAGACAAGAGATCTGATTAAAAAATCAATTGGAGGGATTTTGTTTATTGATGAAGCCTACTCTCTTGCGAGGGGCGGGGAAAAGGATTTTGGAAAAGAAGCGATTGATACGCTTGTGAAGCACATGGAGGATAAACAGCATGAATTTATTCTGATTCTTGCAGGCTACTCTAAGGAAATGGACCACTTCCTATCTTTGAATCCCGGACTGCAGTCTCGTTTTCCGCTCGTCATCGATTTTCCTGATTATACAGTAGAGCAGCTCATGGAAATTTCAAACATGATGATGAGTGAAAGAGAATATCAATTTAGCAGGGATGCCTGCAATAAGCTGAAAGATCACCTGATGGCAGTAAAAAGCACTACGAGTCCTTCTAAATTCAGCAACGGCAGGTTTGTCAGAAACATCATTGAAAAATCGATCAGATCTCAGGCAATGCGGCTGCTTTTGGCCAATCAATATCACAGGGAAGACTTGGTGACTATTCAAAGCCGTGATCTTGTTTTAAAAGAGTAAGAGTACTTCTGATGTTCGGCAATAGTCCTATCAAAAAATCCGCCGCTGGCCCGGCTAAACAGCTGGAAAATCAGGGACGGATTTTTATATTCCTTTATAGAGATCTGTCTGAGAAACGGACAGGCTTGTTCGGCAGTTTCCATTTATATGTGTAAGAGAGAACCCTAAACAACACAACGAAGGCAAACAAAGTAAAATAGCCAACTGAAGAAGTGACGACTCCAAAACCAATTGCCAAGCCGGCTAAAATGGCCCATGCTGCATAAATCTCTTCTCTTAGAACTAACGGTTTTCTCCCTGCAAGAAGGTCGCGGACAATGCCGCCTCCGCTTCCTGTCAATACAGCTGCCACCACTACTGCGCTGACAGGGTGGCCCATTTCTGAAGCATAAAGCGCACCTTGAATGGCAAATGCGCCCAGTCCGATTGCATCAGTAAGGTTTCCCCATTTTCTCCAATGCTTTAAAAGCCTTTGAGGAAACAAAAACACGGTCGTCATTGCAAATAATGCAATTTGAAACAATACACTCTGCTCCCAGAGCGCAGAAATTGGAACGCCGATCAGTAAATTTCTGATAGCCCCACCGCCAAAAGCGGTAACAATGCCTAATATATAAACGCCTAATATATCGTATTCTTCTTCCATTGCCACAATTGCACCGCTGACTGCAAAAGCGATGGTACCGATTATGCTCAGTACATCCCACGTCATAACATATCCCCTTTAGTGAAATTACACAGTTGTTAACGTATAGATTTTAGCGGCTGAAGGACTTTAAATCAATACTTTTTTTGATAAATTCACAAATTAGTGAATCTGGAGAAACTTTGTTATGATAAGGGAAATAATCCATAGAAAAAGGCAGGAGTATCTATTGAATAATATAGACCAACAAACATCTGAAGTAGTCCTGCTGGTGGGCTGCCAGCTGCCGTACAATACGGACGAGCATTTTGAAAACAGTATGAATGAATTGGCCTCGCTGACAAAAACAGCCAACGGAACGGTACGAATGGTTTTTTCGCAAAAAAGGGATAGAGTTCATTCAGCCACATACATAGGAAAAGGAAAACTGGAAGAGCTCTGTAATGTGTTGGAAGAAACAGAAGCAGATGTCATCATTTTCAATGATGAACTATCTCCCAGCCAGCTTAGAAATTTATCTTCTGAACTGGATGCCCGGATTATCGATCGGACTCAGCTGATTCTGGACATTTTTGCACAGCGTGCCAGAACGAAAGAAGGGAAGCTGCAGGTAGAGCTTGCACAGCTGAATTACCTGCTGCCCCGCCTTTCCGGGCAGGGAATTAATTTATCCCGGCAGGGTGCGGGTATTGGAACGAGAGGCCCAGGGGAAACGCAGCTGGAGACTGACAGAAGACACATCAGAACGAGAGTGTACGAAATACATCAGCAGCTTCTTCAAATTGTGAATCACCGCACAAGATACAGAGAGCGGAGAAAAAGGAACAGAGCTTTTCAAATTGCTTTGGTGGGATATACAAATGCCGGAAAATCTACGCTGTTCAACAGGCTGACAGAAGCGGAGAGCTTTGAAGAAAATCTGCTGTTTGCTACATTGGACCCGATGACAAGAAAGACAATTCTTCCATCAGGATATCAAGCGCTGCTGACAGATACCGTAGGGTTTATTCAGGACCTCCCAACTACGCTGGTAGCAGCTTTCAGATCCACTTTGGAGGAAGTGAAAGAAGCTGACTTTATTCTGCATATAGTAGACAGCTCTAATGAAGATTATGAAAATCATGAAAAAACTGTTTATACTCTTTTGGAAGAATTGGATGCAGCCTCTATTCCAATTTTGACTGTTTATAATAAACAAGATGAGCAATCCCTGAATTTTGTGCCGTCACCGAGAAGCGAGTTCATCCAAATCAGTGCTTACCAAAAAGAGGATGTAGACCGTCTGAAGGGGAAAATTCAGTACTATCTCAAAAAAGAAATGGAAAACTACTCAGTAAAAATTCCTCCTGCAGAAGGAAAGCTTCTTTCACAGTTAAGAACAGATACAATTGTTGAAGAACTGAAATTTGTAGAAGAAGAGGATGTCTACAATGTACGTGGGAGCGTCTTCTCATCCCATTCAATAGCAGGAGACATTGAGAAATACAGCCAGAAAGGGAAATAACATGTATACAGAATTGCACAACTGTGAAGAAATTGCTGCACTTGCCGAGAAAGCAGAAAGTAAAATTGCAAGTCTTCATCAAAAGGTGAATGCAACAGCAGAAATAAACACCTCAAGAGTTTTAAAGAGTTACAGAAAGCATAAAGTCAGTGATACTCATCTGCTGCCGTCTACGG
Source organism: Metabacillus lacus (assembly GCF_009674805.1). GTDB lineage: Bacteria > Bacillota > Bacilli > Bacillales > Bacillaceae > Metabacillus_C > Metabacillus_C lacus. The sequence continues at coordinate 140,828 of NZ_WKKI01000001.1, forward strand.
GATACGGTTATGACGATGCCGGCAGAGATACACTTGAAAGCATCTATGCTGAAGTATTCGGAGGAGAAGCAGGGCTCGTCAGGCCGCAGATTATCTCAGGAACACATGCGATATCAATTGCTCTTTTTGGCGTGCTGAGACCCGGCGATGAATTGATTTACATTACCGGAAAACCATATGACACGCTGGAGGAGATTGTAGGAATTAGAGGAAACGGTGTTGGTTCCCTGAAAGAGTTTCAGATTGGTTACCGGACTGTAGACTTAACTCCGGAAGGAAGACCTGATTTTGAAGAAATCAGAAAAGCAATTTCGCCTAAAACAAAAATGATTGGCATTCAGCGTTCCAAGGGTTATGCAGAAAGACCATCATTTACTGTGTCGGAAATAGAAGACATGGTGAAGTTTGTGAAAGAAATCAAGGAAGATGTTGTCGTTTTTGTGGACAACTGCTACGGCGAGTTTGTTGAAGAAAGAGAACCATGCCATGCAGGAGCAGACTTAATGGCAGGTTCGCTTATTAAAAATCCCGGAGGCGGACTGGCGAAAACTGGAGGCTACATTGTAGGAAGAAAAGAGCTTGTTGAAGCATGCTCCTACAGAATGACTTCTCCTGGTATCGGCTCAGAAGCTGGAGCCTCCCTGTACAGCCTGCTCGAAATGTACCAAGGGTTTTTCCTGGCTCCGCACGTTGTGAGTGAAGCCTTAAAAGGTGCTGTTTTTACTGCAGCGCTTCTTGAAGAAGCAGGATTAAATGCCCAGCCCTCGTGGAACAGCGAAAGAACAGATTTGATTCAGTCAGTTCAGTTTGACGATCCAGAACGTATGATTGCTTTCTGCCAGGGAATTCAAGCTTTTTCTCCAATCAATTCTTATGTAACGCCTTACCCGAGTTACATGCCTGGATATGAAGATGATGTCATAATGGCCGCAGGTACGTTTATTCAGGGTGCAAGCATTGAACTAACAGCTGACGGTCCTCTTCGTCCTCCTTATACTGCATATGTACAAGGCGGATTAACTTATACACATGTAAAGATTGCTGTTTGTTCTGCTTTAGATGTTTTACTTCAGAGAAAATTGTTAAATATATAAGAAAGGGAGGAAATCCTCCCTTTTTTCTATGGCTGATATGGTGTCTTCTTGGGGAATACATCCAAAGATAAGGAGAGTATCTCAACAAATAAATTTATTGTTAACTTTCCTAACATTTGTTTGACACTTTTTCTTACATAGAATATAATAGAATTATCAAACTAAGGAGGGAAAATGATGAGTGATAATATTCGACGCTCAATGCCTCTTTTCCCGATCGGAATAGTCATGCAGCTGACAGAGCTTACTGCAAGGCAAATCCGATATTATGAAGAAAACAATCTGATTACCCCTGCCAGAACAGAAGGCAATCGGAGAATGTTCAGTTTTAACGATGTTGATAAGTTACTGGAAATTAAAAGCCTGATTGAACAAGGAGTTAACCTTGCAGGAATACGTCAGATTTTTGACCGAAATCAGCTGATTCAAAAAGTGGCGGATTCTGTAAAAGAAACATCTGCAAATAAGCCTGATTTAACTGATGAGCAATTAAGAAAACTGCTGAAAGCAGAGCTTCAGCAAGCAGGAAAGTTTCAGCGCGCTACTTTGAGACAAGGAGATATGTCTAGGTTTTTTCACTAGTCTATATACAAAACTTTTGGGAGGAAAAACAAAATGGCTAAATACACAAAAGACGATATTCGACGCTTGGTAGAAGAAGAAAATGTGAAATATATCCGCCTTCAGTTCACAGACATCCTGGGTACAATTAAAAACGTTGAGATTCCTGTGAGTCAGCTGGAAAAAGCATTGGATAATAAAATGATGTTTGACGGATCTTCAATTGAAGGATTTGTACGCATTGAAGAATCTGATATGTATCTGTTCCCTGATATTAATACATTTGTTATCTTCCCTTGGACTTCTGAAAAAGGGAGAGTAGCCCGATTTATCTGTGACATTTATAATCCAGACGGCACACCATTTAATGGTGACCCTCGAAATAATTTAAAACGCATGCTGAAAGAAATGGAAGACCTGGGCTTCTCAGATTTCAATGTAGGTCCAGAGCCTGAATTCTTCTTGTTTAAACTGGATTCCGCCGGAGAACCTACCCTTGAGCTGAATGATAAGGGCGGATATTTCGACCTTGCTCCGACTGATCTTGGTGAAAACTGCCGCCGCGACATTGTGCTTGAACTTGAGGAGATGGGCTTTGAAATTGAGGCATCTCACCATGAGGTTGCACCAGGACAGCATGAAATAGACTTTAAGTATGCTAGTGCAATCAGAGCTTGTGATGATATTCAAACTTTCAAGCTTGTTGTAAAAACAATTGCCCGCAAACACGGACTTCATGCAACTTTCATGCCAAAACCTTTGTTCGGCGTGAATGGTTCCGGTATGCACTGTAACTTGTCATTATTTGCTGATGGGAAAAATTCATTCTACGATGAGAGCGGAGACCTTGAGTTAAGCGAAACAGCAAGACATTTCATCGCTGGCATCATTAAGCATGCTTCAGCATTTACTGCAGTAACAAATCCTACAGTAAACTCTTACAAGCGTCTTGTTCCCGGTTACGAAGCACCTTGCTATGTTGCCTGGTCTGCAAGAAACCGCAGCCCGCTTATCCGTATTCCGGCTTCCCGCGGCATCAGCACACGTGTAGAGGTAAGAAGTGTGGATCCAGCAGCAAATCCTTATCTTGCAATGTCAGTGCTTCTTGCTGCAGGGCTTGACGGAGTGAAAAACAAACTGTCTGCACCTAAGCCAATTGACCGCAACATTTATGTGATGTCAAAAGAAGAGCGTGAAGAAGCAGGCATTGAAGATCTTCCAGCAACACTTGCAGGGGCTTTAGAAAAACTAAAAGCTGATGAAGTCATTGTAAATGCGCTTGGCGAACACTTATTCGAACACTTTGTGGAAGCAAAAGAAATCGAATGGGATATGTTCCGCACACAGGTTCACCCATGGGAACGCGAGCAGTACATGACAATGTATTGAGAAAGTATATTCTGGATCAGTTATGAACTGCCAGAAAAACAAGAAAACGGCCTTGGCTCTATCATTCTAGAGCCGAGGCATTTTTCTTGTAGAAATTTTGATGCAGTTTATCTGTATAGTGCCACTTATAAGGCAGCTCCCACCCTATCAAAAAAATTCCGAATAAATTTAGAATAGGCCTTTTTATAGGGAAAATAAGGGGGCGAATTCCGCTTAAGCTGCTGAAAGTCCTACATTTAAGGATTTTTTGGCTGCATAGTCGGAAACCCTTCGTTTATTTCAGTCCATTTTCGTCGTTTTTTCTGAATAAGCGGAGTTTCGTCGTTTATCATAAAGTCGATGAAGGACAAATTTGAAAGGAGGATTTATGCATTTGGTACAAGGATGCAGCTATTCGAAACCTTTAAATTTGTTTTTAACTTTTTCTTTATACATTTTTGTCAAAGCTGTTATGCCAAGGATACCGCTGACCACAATTCCTGAAATGGCTACAATCAAGGCGATGTATTCAAATATAGAGTAGGTTAGCACATTTCTCCAGTTAATGTTTCCGCTCCATTCCTCAATCACCAGATTCATTCCATATATGCCAGATATAACTGTATATATCGTTAGGATAAACAGTAGATTATTGTTCTTCTGATCTCCTAAATTCCTCTGATTCTGATATAGTGACTGCAAAGTTTTTTTTACTTCTTCATAGATAGGTTGAATATTGAAAGTGTGTGCAAGCATTCTTGCAATTTCATGTCCCTCTGTTTTGCTGCTGATTTCGTAAAAGAAATATTTAGCAGAGAAGTTGGTAATTGAGGAGATTAACGGCTCAATATCTGTCCTCTTTTTTTCAATATACAGCTTGGAATATTCAAAAGATAACTTGAGTAAGACAACTTTATAAAAGAGATGAAGTATCAGCTTATAATAATGCTGCCCGTACATCTCAGAAACCAGCAGACTGCTCCGCTCTGCATCTTGACTTAGACAAGTAAAGGTATGATCACTAATTATATAATGAGTATAAGGTGCCCATCTTTCGTAAAGATGTTTTTCTACATACTTTTTTATGTAGTGTGGATTGTTAGCGGCAATTAACAGCCTTCCTTCTTTATCAAACCCGTTAATTTGGCCAATTCTGAACAGATGGGAATTTTCTACAATTGTATCCTTAGGTACTTTTATATAATTGATCGTATACATGCGTTCGTCAATAAAATAAGGCAGGCTTCCAAAGTAAGGTGAACTGTGCCTGTCCTTCAGCATGTAAGGAACAATGAAAGGGCAAAGCTCCCCGAAAATAAAGTCCTGGAGTGTCTCAAACGTTTTGCCGCAGTATTGAAGTTCTATTCCTTTCTCTTCGGCTACCTTTGGCTCCAGTACCCGGAAATGGTCTAAAAAGTCCAGTGCGTGTATCAGCTTGTGATCCTGAACCTTCATAGACGTTTTTAATGTAATAAAGCCTACCTCAAAAGGGCACAACAGCAGATCGATAGAGTCGAGCGTGAGTTCGTAGATCAGATTTCTGTTCTTATTGGTCATGAGGGTAACAGGCTCTTTGAATTCTTTGGAATATCTGTTAATGCTGTTTAGCTGATATAATTTCGGAAAAAGTATTCTTTCAATATGAGGGAGGAAATATTGTTCTATATGTGTATGGGAGACTCTGATATCATCAGGATAGAATTTGTCTTCATGTTCTTCTTTACTCAGTTTAAAAAACTCAAAACCATTCTGCTGCAGGCTTTCAGCTGCCTTTTCGTGTTTATTCAACTGAAGCGAGAAAGGAAAGACAAACTGGCTGTGTACTTCAGTAATCTGCAGATCATTAGATATCTGATGAGATAGGTTCATAGACTAAGTCCTCTCAGTTTTTGAGACTACAATACCCATTTTTTAGAAGTGTATAACCAAAATAAAAAAGAGCTGACACAATCAGCTCTTTAGTGAATAGCTCTGTATACACCGATCACCTTGCCAAGGATACTGACATTCCGCAGGATAATAGGTTCCATTGTAGAGTTTTCAGGCTGCAGCCTGATAAAATCTTTTTCCTTGAAAAATCTTTTAACAGTTGCTTCATCGTCTTCCGTCATGGCCACAATGATGTCTCCATTATTTGCAGTCTGCTGCTGTTTAACAATAACAAGGTCTCCGTTAAGAATTCCCGCCTCTATCATACTGTCTCCCATAATCTCAAGCATGAAAATATTTTCCTCAGAAGCTCCATAGCGGTCCGGAAGGGGAAAATATTCCTCAATGTTTTCAACGGCTGTAATCGGAACCCCGGCAGTTACCTTACCTATTAGGGGAATGTTAATCACATTGCTTTTTGGAATAGAAGAGCCAGACTCTTGTTCAAGAATTTCAATTGCTCTTGGTTTTGTTGGATCTCTTCGAATAAGGCCTTTGCTCTCCAGGCGGGCGAGATGACCATGCACAGTTGAACTTGAAGCTAGTCCGACTGCTTCCCCAATTTCACGAACAGATGGGGGATAGCCTTTGCCTTTTACTTCTTCTTTAATAAAATTCAGGATATCCTGCTGTCTTTTAGAAAGTTTTATCATGCTCTGCACCTCGAAACAAGTAATTTAAGAGTATTATAGCATGATTTTCCTGCAGATACAAACATAAGTTCGAAAAAACAAGTTGACAGAAAACATTTGTTCGCCCTATAATCAGATTATTAAATGCGAACAAATATTCTGTGGGGTGTAAACAATGAAGAAAGAAACAGCAGTTTTCAGCTTTATGTTCATTATGCTTGCAATTTCGGGTGTTTTTGCTTTAGCCTATACCGGAGCTTCAGAAAATATAGACCGCTATGTTGAGGTGGAGATATCTGAGGGGGATTCACTTTGGAAACTTTCAAAAAAATATGAGGGCGAGCACAGGCTGTCAACCGTAGATTTTGTTGCATGGGTACAAAGCAAGAACAATTTGCAATCGCCTGCCATCAAGCCTGGTGACAAAGTGTTTATTCCTGTAGAAAAATCAGACATTCACCAGTACCTGGCAGGAGAGGAACAGGGGAACTGAATGTGAAAGCTATTATATATTGCAGGGTAAGTACTGCAAAAACAGAACAAAAAACCTCCCTTGCAAGGCAGGAAGAGGAACTGAAGAAGCTTGCAGAAATCTGGGGAATGAAGGTAGAGGAAGTTATATCTGAACAGGCGAGCGGCTATGAGATAGACCGCGAAGGAATGATGAAGCTCCTGGATATCATTAAGAAAAGAGATATTGATGCAGTCCTGATTCAGGATGAAACGAGGCTTGGAAGAGGAAATGCAAGAATAGCCATTCTCCACTGTATTATAAAAGAAGATGTCAAAATTTACACTGTAGCCCAAAGCGGTGAACTCTCACTGTCTGAAGCGGACACTATGGTGCTTGATATCGTCAGCATTGTAGAAGAGTATCAGCGGAAAATACATAATCTTAAAATTAAAAGAGGCATGAAGAGGGCCGTTTCTAAAGGGTTCAGGCCTCAGAAAAATTTGAGCAGGCAGCATATTAACAGCGGAAAAGAGAAAAAGACTGTTCCAATTGAAGAAATTGTCCGGCTCAGAGGAAACAAATTAACTTTCGCTGAGATTGCTGCAACATTAAGGGGTTTTGGTTATGATGTTTCTAAGGCCACAGTGCACAGAAGATATAAAGAGTATGTTGATGTGCAGAAGGTGGACGCATAGGTGTATTGTTTGCGTTTCACTTTAATTTTTAGTACCATAGCTTCAAACACTGAGAAGGGGCCGGGCATATATGCTTCCTAAAGAAAAAATCAACAGAATAAACATCTTGAGTAAAAAGGCCAGATCTGAAGGGCTTTCGGCAAGGGAAAAAGCCGAGCAGCAGCAGCTTAGGCAGGAGTATTTAAAAGCTTTCAGGGGTTCTATGAAAAACACTCTCCGTGGAGTCACTGTCGTTGATCCAGAAGGAAATGATGTTACTCCTCAAAAATTAAAAGATGATAAAAAGAATAATCTTCATTAATTAAGATACTTTCTGCCTGAGAGTATCTTTTTTTCACTTGAGTGCAGTTGATGCATAAAAAGGTGTGCTTCTGTATGATCATGCATATCACTTCTCTGGATTCTAGCAGCTTTTATGGATTATTGCCATTAGTATGGGGATAGTAAAAGAGGCAGAAAGAAGAAAATTAAGGCGATCTAAAGCCAAAATGGTTGTACTTATCTCAATGGAAAGATATTATAAGGAAGTAATAATATATGAGAAAGGTGGTATATTTATATGTCACATACAATTGAAGATTTATCCATTGCTACCATAAGAACATTATCTATTGATGCTATTGAAAAAGCTAATTCCGGCCATCCTGGGATGCCGATGGGATCTGCTCCTATGGCTTATAAGCTTTGGACAAAGTTTATGAATCATAATCCATCCAATCCTAACTGGTTCAATAGAGACAGATTTGTATTATCTGCAGGTCATGGATCTATGCTTTTGTATAGTTTGCTTCATCTTTCCGGCTACGATCTTTCAATGGAGGATCTTAAATCATTCAGACAGTGGGGAAGCAAAACACCTGGTCACCCTGAATATGGACATACAGCAGGAGTAGATGCTACTACAGGTCCGCTTGGTCAGGGAGTTGCTATGGCTGTTGGTATGGCAATGGCTGAGCGTCATCTTGCAGATACATATAATAAAGAAAATTTTAATGTTGTTGACCATTTTACTTATGCAATCTGCGGTGACGGTGACTTAATGGAAGGTATTTCATCAGAAGCAGCTTCTCTTGCTGGGCATTTGCAGCTTGGCCGTTTAGTTGTCCTGTATGATTCTAATGATATTTCACTTGACGGTGAGCTTCATCAGTCCTTTTCTGAGAATGTTGAGGACCGTTTCACAGCTATGAACTGGCAGGTCATCCGTGTAGAGGACGGAAACAACCTTGAAGAAATTGCCGCTGCTCTTGAAGCTGCAAAACAGGATGAAAGACCAACTTTAATAGAAGTGAAAACAACAATCGGCTTTGGATCACCGAATCTCGCAGGTAAGTCTGATGTTCACGGAGCTCCGCTTGGAATCGATGAGATTAAGCTGACAAAGGAAGCTTACAAGTGGACTTTTGATAAAGACTTTCATGTACCTGATGAAGTGTACAGCCATTTTCAAGAAACAATTAAAGAAGCAGGAGAGAAGAAGGAACAAGAATGGAATTCTCTCTTTGCAGAATATGAAAAAGAATATCCAGATCTTGCTAAGCAGCTTACATTGGCTATAGATGGAGAACTTCCTGCTGATTGGGATGCTGAGATTCCTGTATATGAAGAAGGCAAGAGCCTTGCTACACGTGCTTCTTCAGGAGAAGTCTTAAATGCAATCGCAAACAAAGTTCCTTATTTCTTTGGTGGATCTGCTGATCTTGCAGGCTCTAACAAAACAACGATTAAAGGATCTGGAGACTTCACCAGAAATGATTACAGCCAGCGCAATATCTGGTTTGGTGTCCGCGAATTTGCAATGGGGGCAGCATTAAACGGTATGGCTCTTCATGGCGGATTGAAAGTATTTGCAGGTACATTCTTTGTTTTCTCTGATTACTTGCGTCCTGCTATCCGTCTTGCGGCACTTATGAATCTGCCGGTCACCTATGTATTTACTCATGACAGCATTGCAGTAGGTGAAGACGGACCGACTCACGAGCCGGTTGAGCAGCTTCCATCCCTTCGTTCTATGCCGAATTTGTCTGTTATCAGACCTGCTGACGGGAACGAAACTGCTGAAGCCTGGAGACTAGCGGTTACTTCACGATCCAACCCGACTGCTCTTGTGCTTACAAGACAAAATCTTAAAACAATTAATAACTCTCCTGAGACTGTTCGTGAAGGAGTGGAAAAAGGAGCTTATATTGTTTCAGCAGCTGGAAAAGAAACTGCTGATGCATTGCTGCTTGCAACTGGTTCTGAAGTTGGACTGGCTATTGAAGCACAGGCTCAGCTGGCTGCAGAAGACATCCATGTTGCGGTTGTAAGTATGCCGGCATGGGATCGTTTTGAAAAGCAGTCTCAAGAATACAAAGATAGTGTTCTTCCTAAATCAGTTAAAAAACGCTTAGGCATTGAAATGGCTTCCCCGCTTGGCTGGGAGCGTTATACAGGTGATGAAGGAGAGGTTCTTGGCATTAGAACTTTCGGAGCGTCTGCACCTGGGGAAAAAATTATGAAAGAGTACGGCTTCACAGCTGACAATGTTGCAGCTAAAGTAAAAGCTATGCTTTCTAAATAAGATGTTTTCGAGAGAACCGGGCAGGTTCTCTCTTTTTTTTGCAAAAAATTATTATGGAATTTCGACAAAATTAGTGTTTCATTTTTCCGCCTTCAGACAATTCTTTTTCTGCCAATTCGATATAATAATGAAAAATATGACCTTCTGGAGGCAAACTCATGAATAGAACGTATTATATATATTTAATAGAAGAGGAATTTGCAACACACTATTATGGAAGAGAATCTAAAATGTATCAGCTTTTTAAAGATTATCTTTGGAAAAACAATCTCTTTAATTTTTTTCAACTGATAGAGCGGCAGGTGTACTATATTACAAAACCCATTCCTGAAAATCAGCTAAAACAATTGCTGACTATGCAATTGTCCTTTCGAAAGGAATACAGCTGTGTAAACAACGTTCATAAACTTGTACTCCCCGGCAATCGGGGCAGTTCTACACTCATACTAAAAGACAGACATATAGAGTTGTCCACAAATGGCAGCTATGAAGCTGAAACCATCTTTTTTGAGCTGCTTAGAAAATTTGATTCTTGTTTTCTGGCAATGGATTTTCAAAATAACCGCTATGGATGGCTGAAGCCTTTAAAGGAAAGAAATTTTGTCTGAAATATAGGAAAATACAAAGCAAATGTTGTATAATATCCTTTGGTTTAGTACACTGTAGTATAGACAACCCGAAGGAGGAAGTAACATGGATACATGGATTGTTATTCTAGTTGGCATTCTGGCTTTACTCGCTGGTGTGGCGCTAGGATTTTTCATAGCTCGCAAATATATGATGAGTTACCTAAAGAAAAATCCGCCAATTAACGAACAAATGTTAAAAATGATGATGATGCAAATGGGCATGAAACCGTCACAAAAGAAAATCAACCAAATGATGAGTGCAATGAACAAACAAGTTAAGTAAGCTTCATCCAAAAGCCCTTGCAAGAGGGTTTTATCCTATGGATCTTGATTGTTTCTTAAAAGGGTATATAACTGGTATTGAGGTTACTTCCCATCACTTATCACTTACTTGTGCTGGATTGCTTAACCTTTTTACAATGTGCTTAAAAACCACTTTTACTGCAGCAAGATTAGCAGGAAGGTGGTTTTTTCATTAAATAATTTTTTTCAAAACGATACATTATCTCACATAGAATATCTTTTTTATTTTTGTGATTATATTCAAATGACAGTTCGCAAGCAATGAGAGAAGATTGAGTTGAAAATAAAGAAGAGCCTCAGTAAAGGGCTCTTTTAACTGGATAGAGATCCAGCAACAGTGAACAATTTCGATGTATTAAATGAGGTTTGATATTCATTTATTAAGCAATCAAGCTCTTGGCTGTATTGAATGGTAATGGAAGAGGACAAACCATTTTTTCCAACTGTTTCAATAAGCTGTGCTCTTTTGCATTCAATTCTTTTTATGAGCTCTTGTTTTGAGTTAGACACGGCCATTTGTCCTTTCCTGTTAAGATAGTGAAAAGATGTACCTAAATACTATCATGATTTTGAAAAAAAATCCATTTGATGACAAATTAATTTACTATTTTTGTATAATCATTATAAATGTTTTTTCTAAATAGAGCATACAATTAGTCATATTGTTAGAGAAAAGACATATTTTAGACACAATATTTATAATAGCTTTGATAAACTATAATAGAATTGGATTTTGGATTTTTAGGAGGAAGACCCATGGCAGATTTGAATATCTTCTTGGCATTTGGTGCGGGGTTTTTATCATTTATTTCACCTTGCTGCCTGCCGCTTTACCCTGCCTTTTTATCCTATATAACAGGGGTTTCGGTAAGTGAAATAAAAAATGAAAATGCAATGTTGAAAAAGAGAAGCCTTCTTCATACTGCATTCTTTCTAGCAGGATTTTCGATCATCTTCATAGCAATGGGCTTTGGAGCTTCTTTTATCGGGCAGTTTTTTATTCAATATCAGGATTTGATTCGGCAGCTCGGAGCTATATTCATTATCTTTTTTGGTTTCATGGTACTTGGCGTATTCCAGCCCTCCTTCTTCATGAAAGAAAGAAGAATTGATATTAAAAGCCGGCCATCAGGCATTGCAGGATCTGTACTCATTGGAATGGCTTTCGCAGCAGGATGGACCCCTTGTACAGGGCCAATTCTCGCCGCAGTCATTAGCATGGCCGCTGTTAATCCTGGTTCAGGTATGCTGTATATGGTAGCATATTCTCTTGGCTTTTCTATTCCATTTTTTATCCTTTCCTTCTTTCTTGGAAGTCTTCAATGGATTAAAAGAAACAGTGCTTTTATAATGAAAGCAGGCGGTACCCTGATGATCTTTATGGGTATTGTATTGTTTTTTGACTGGATGACAAAATTCATTATCATCTTTTCCGATCTTTTCGGCGGATTTACAGGATTTTAGTTCTAAAAGCACATTTGATTTGAATATTTGAGTCAAAAGGACTATTCTTTGTTGGGATATTTGGTATAATAAAATTAATAATTTGGTCTGAGTGATTCGGGGGAGGAATTCTCATGGCAAGAATTTTAATTGTAGACGATGCTAAATTTATGAGAATGACGTTAACTAATATACTAACCGCTGCTGGATACGAGGTAGTAGGAGAAGCTGAAAATGGTAATGAGGCTGTCCACCTGTTCAATACGTTACTGCCTGACCTTGTTACTATGGATATCACCATGCCTGAAAAGAACGGCTTAGAAGCATTGCGGGAAATTAAAAAAGTGCATTCTACTGCTAAAATCATTATGTGCTCAGCGCTCGGACAGCAGAAAGTTGTTGTTGAAGCTATAGAAGCAGGAGCCAAAGATTTTATCATGAAGCCTTTTGAAGAGGACAGAGTAATAGAAGCAGTTCAAAGAGTGTTGAGCTATTCGTAAAGACCATTTGGAAAAATTTTTTAAATGGTTTTTTGTATGCTGTAATTAGTATATAATATAGAGAGATCCTAAAAGCAAGAGGGTGAAGATAAAATGATGGTCATTGCCACTTCTTTCATGGCGGTACTCATGGGGTCTTTAGCTTTGTTTGTAAGAATGAAGGCTTCGAGGAAGCCTGCAACTGCAAAAAAGATCATATTGCCGCCTATCTTTATGAGTACAGGAGCGTTGATGTTTTTTCATCCAATGTTTCGTGTTACGCCTTTAGAATTTTTGGAAGCCATTACAGTCGGCATGATATTCTCTATTCTGCTTATTAAAACTTCCAAATTTGAAATCAAAGGTGAAGAGATTTATCTCAAAAGGTCAAAGGCATTTGCATTTATACTTATAGGGCTGCTGGCAGTCAGAGTTATTGGAAAGTTTTATCTTAGTGAATCCATAGATGTTGGAGTACTGAGCGGGATGTTTTGGATACTGGCCTTTGGCATGATTGTTCCGTGGAGAATTGCCATGTACCTATCCTTTCGAAAGCTTCATCACCAGATTAAGCCGCCTCATATTCAGGCAACGTAGTAATGTACTGAGAAGAACTATATAAAAAAAGGTTCAGGATTTAGTCCTGAGCCTTTTTTATAATTGTAAAGGTTATACTTATCTGCATAACATTTGCTATGAGCCTTAATTAAAAATACCAATCTAAAAAAGCGCATGATATTGTGAGTAGTCTATATTTTTTTCTTTTAGCCGTTTAATCAGAAATTTGTGATCTCGTTTTGGTGTTGCCATAATATAGCCTCTGATAACCAGATCCTGAGTAATATTTTTGGCATTTTCAACATATGCAAGTTCACCTATTTTACCAGCAATCTTAGCTTTTGCTACATCTCTGAAAAGCTCCGGAACAGGTGATACCAGTTCATTCAGCAGCTGTTTCTCCTCATTATTCCATAAGTGCAGTGTAAGCTGAATATAGTGATCCTGCCAATCCAAATCAGACCTGCCATCCTCTTTTGGCAGCCTTTTCAAAAATTTGCGGAACATAAAAAAGCCTCCTATTCCCAGCATCGCTGCTAAAAAAACTACCCAGAAAAGGATAAACCATAAAAACCATCCTGATAGCATGATGATCCCCCCAACTACAATCTACCCATTATTATACAGCAGCGATAAAAAGTTGAAAATAGCTGATTGCAGCTTAGCACTTCCTAATAATCATATATCGAGTTCAGTCCGACACATTTCGTATATAAATGCTAATTTTGCTCAAAAAAAATAAGTGAGTGACATATTACAGTTTTAAAAAAGAACAGCTGTTAGAAGCTGTTCTTGAGGCAGTTAATCGTTATTTTTCTTTGTGTTTTGATGTAGTAAATTTCGCAGGATATAAGTTTTGTACAGTTCCAGCTTTCGTCTCTCGACAGGGTGTTTGCTTATGCCCTGCTTCTTCAATTCCTGAATATACCAGCCCTTCGTTCCATAGTACGCCATTGTCATTCTCCTCTCTATTTGTATGAAATCATATGACTTCAAATAAGAGGGTATGACAGTTACCTAATTGTTTTTTGGAATATGATGCTGTCCAGTTCTTTCAAAAGTCTTGGGAACTTATTATTCTTGATGTCTGGAATTAAGAATAAAGTCCAGCCGTTTCTTCTAACCGCTTTAGCTTTAGCTTTACGCTCTCTTTCTGCATCTGGATGAATAGTAAAAGACATGACTGCAATTTTCTGGAAGGGCAGCGCTACAGGTATTCTGTAGAAATCACAGTATATGGATGTTTCTACATAATGACCTTTGAATAGTAAGTAGTTATAAACCTTCTTTTCTAAATTTGTTAACCCATTGTCCTTTTCTAGGAAACAAACCTCATCTACCGGAATATAATGCATATAAATCATTAACAGAAAAATAGGACCCCAAATAAAAAGAAGAAAAAACATCATGACATTCAGCAAGATTCTCACCTCATTAATAGCTTTAGCTAATGATGCATTTTTATCTTGCCAAAATTCTGTTAAATTTCACCATATAACTGAAGTCCCGGAAATGAGAAGGAAAAGGGTGTTTAAGAATGTCAATACTTCATTATTACTGCGATTATTGTATGAATCTAGAGACAGAGAACGGAACATGCAAAAATTGCGGGAACAAAGAAATGAAAAAAATAACAATTAGTGTACAAACTCACAAGGCTGATAAAACAAAATAACCGGCAAAACTTGCTTGCCGGTTTTCTTTTATTGATTCAATGCTGTATCAGCAGCTGGAATATTGATTGATAATTCTATTTCTCCAGTGGGATTTTCAATTGCAGGTGTACCGCCGTTTTCTTCAAAGGCTGAAGCAGATTTTGAAGTTTCTATATTTCCTACTCTTACAGCATTTCCAAAATGAACGACACCGCCGGATATGTGATTGATGAATAAACTCTTAATGTAAACTCCCAAATGTAATCCCCTCACAATAAGATTCTCTTCATATCTTATGTACAGGATAACTATGGTGTATAAGCTGTTTTCCTATTTATAGAAGGATAAGAATAATTGAATAGGCAGCTGATCCAAGGAAAAAAGCACCGAAATGGCTTTCTTTTTCCTCAGGCAGTTCTTCTTTCAACACATTCAGAACGATACCTCCTGCGAGAAAGGCAAATAGAAAAGATAATATTAGTTCATTCACTTCTACTGTAACGCCAATCAGCCAGCCGAACAATATGGCACCAGCTAAAATCCATCTGCCCTTATGGTCGTACACATGTTCATGTGATTCTCTTAGACTGTTGTCATTTGAAAGAAAATGAACTGACAATGCAATAAAATAAAGAGCCATTTCAAAAAAACCTTCATTTTCTCCACGTACAAGGAGATAGCCTATCAAAGCATTATAAATCGTAAATGAAATAATATGTATCCAGAATACCCGTGCGTATTCGTCACTGTTCTTACTGATTTTCTTAGAAACCTTCACCATTCTTTCCAGTCCGTAAAAGGAGGCAAGCCCAGCCATTGCTACGATGTAAATATGATGATTGAGAAAGTTCATCCATCCATCGTTCAGTCTGTCATCAATCTGCTGCTGATGCATATTCAGTTCAGGCAGCAAGTGAATGAACACATAAGCTACAGAAATCCCGCCTGCAATGGATAACAGCTTGCTGCGTGGAATTGTATGAAGAAAAGTAAGGTACTTTGAATACAAATGTACAAAAATAAATCCCAGTGCGTAGACCAGTGTGTACCATTCCATCGAGGATCCCCCTTTCAAAGTTACGCTACCCGTTCTAAGCTCTCTTAAACCATCACTAACAATGGTTATGGTAAGATGAAAATAGATTGAATGGAGAAAAGGGGGAACAACAATGCTGCTGCCGTCTTTCAGCTTAAAAGGAAAAGTAGCTTGTATTACAGGTGCAGGAAGAGGAATTGGAAGGGCGCTTGCGATTGGCTTTGCAGAAGCAGGGGCAGACGTGGGCTTGATGTCTAGAACAGAAAAGGATTTATTAGAGGTCGCCGCTGTCATTGAAGAAAAAGGACAAAAGGCATATATTCTTCCTGGAGATGTTACAAAAAAAGAAGATATTGATTCTGCTATAAACACTTTGCATCAACAAGCTGGAACCATTGACATACTCGTTAATAATGCCGGTATAAATATCAGGACACCAGCTTTTCATGTTACGGAAGCCGAATGGGATACGATTATGCAGACAAACATCAAATCTGCGTTTATGGTTTCACAGGCAGCTGGTACAGTGATGAAAGGAAAAGGGGAGGGTGGAAGAATTATTAATATTTCTTCCGTAGCAGGACATACTGCTCTGCGGACTGGAGTTGTATATGCCTCCGCAAAAGCTGCGATGATTCAAATGACTAAGGTTCTCGCATTTGAATGGGGAGTACATAAGATTCAGGTGAATTCAATCGGACCTTGGTATTTTGAAACTCCTTTAACGAAAGAGCTGCTATCAAATTCAGAATATGTAGATGAAATTTTATCTGTCACGCCTCTGAAGAGAATTGGCCGGCTGCCTGAGCTTGTCGGTCCGGCAGTATTTTTGGCTTCTGATGCAGCAAGCTATATTACAGGACAAACGCTGTTTGTTGATGGCGGGATGACAATTCACGGTTTTTAAACAGCTTCCTATTTGGGTAGATACTATAAACAAGGATGAGCGAAATGCTCATCCTTGTTCTGCTGCATCTATAGTTATTGTTTCAGGTGTACTTCCTACATCGTTTTCCTTGTCGATTACAATTTCTAGTATTCCATTTTGGTATGTTCCATAAATATGCTTGCTGCTTAATGTGAATGGCAATTCAACATATCTTTCTGACAAGTGCTGATTTTGGTTCACTAGAATAAAAAGCTGTTTTCCCTTTTGCCTTACCTGTATGTCACAAAGTTTGGCAGATGAAATTTCTGCTTCAATAATATAAGTCGTGCTCGTTTCAAATAAATCAATTCGAAAAGAATACTCATCCAGTGCACTTGTAAAAGGGTCTTCAAAAAACTGTTCAACCCATTCCTCAAAGCATTCAAGATCAGATGGCATGGAATATTTCCGTTTGTCCAAGATGATCCCCCATTTACCAATTCTAAGCTATATTATGCACAGAAAAAGGGTATTGTGAAAAAGGATCAAAATATCACAAACCTGCAGAGCTGTTACTTGTGCCGAAAAATAAAAACAGCACTTTATTCACTAGATGTCTTGTACTCCTAGAAACAGGACAGGACGGCGGATAGGCATGTATTAGCACGGGATATGGTGCGCTCTTTGCATGACTTCCTTGGATTGTGTTTTCTACATTGTCCAGCTCCACCGGCCAGCCGCTCGAGGTCATAAGCTGTCTTGGCCATAAGGGCAAAGAGCGCCCTTACGGCCAAGCCATCTTATGCTTGTCGCGGCTGAGCAGGCCGGTTCCGCTTTTCTACATTGTCCAGCTGCAGGCGCCAGCTGCTCGAGGTCATAAGCCAATCCTCTCAAAAAGGCAAAGAGCGCCTTTTAGAGATGCTCGTCTTATGCTTGTCGCAGCTGAATGGGCGCCTTCCGCTTTTCGGGTTGTCCAGCTCCAGGCGCCAGCCCTTCGAGGTCATAAGTCAATCCGGCCTGAAGGTTAAAGAACAACCTTCATTCCGGCTCGTCTTATGCTTGTCAGGGCTGAACGGGCGCCTTCCGCTTTTCTATAGGTCATGGCCCGAGTGCTGCTTTTGACGGGAGTGGTTTCTGTTTTTTACTTTTTTTGATCCGCTGAGAGGTTCAGGCTGGCTTCCCTGGTTTCCCTTTGGTGCATTCTTTCTCATGTCCTTGCCTGTGTTCTTGTTAGTCATGATGTATCACCTCTATAGTTTGATGGTTGGTTTTTATTAATTGTTTACAACTCAATGTTGTTTTGTAACTTCAGCGTTTTTGTTTATCTCTAAAGTAAGTGGTCAGCTACGCTTTTGTTTCATTTTCTCCCACAGTCTATAGTGTCTGCAGGTTCACTTTATTTCATGTGAAGCATTTCTTTGGAGTTGTCAAAGATTTTTGTATTTTAAAAAAATATTAAATGTTTAAATCTATAAGGGAAACTTATGAACTTTAATAACATCATTGATATTTACTTATGTATAAAGTTGTATTAAGATTAAATTGTGTAGAATTTATGGTGGGAGAAACCCGTCTTCCGGCTATGTCCGTTAGAATGTTTAAGGGGGAAATTAAAATGTCCAATCAACAGGTGAAAGACCATGATGTGTTTCAAGCTCGAAAGCAATTTGAGCTGAACGGCAAAACTTATAATTATTATTCATTAAAAGCATTAGAAGATGCAGGAATCGGCCAAGTGACACGCTTGCCTTATTCCATTAAAGTTCTTTTAGAATCTGTCCTGCGTCAATTGGACGGGTTTGTGATTAAAAAGGAACATGTTGAAAATCTTGCTAAATGGGGCACGAAAGAAGTAAAAGAAATTGATGTTCCTTTCAAGCCTTCCCGTGTTATCCTGCAGGATTTCACAGGTGTACCAGCGGTTGTTGATTTAGCTTCGCTCCGTCAGGCAATGTCTGAAATGGGAGGAGACCCGGATAAAATTAATCCTGAAATTCCCGTTGATTTGGTTATTGATCACTCCGTTCAGGTTGACAGAGCTGGGACTCAGGATGCACTGCAATTTAATATGGAACTTGAATTTGAAAGAAACGCAGAAAGGTACAAATTTTTAAACTGGGCAAAGAAAGCGTTTGATAATTACCGCGCTGTCCCGCCGGCTACAGGAATCGTTCATCAGGTAAACCTTGAATATCTGGCTGATGTAGTTCATGCTGCAGAAAAAGATGGAGAGCTGCTTGCTTATCCTGATTCACTAGTAGGAACAGATTCTCATACTACTATGATTAATGGAATAGGCGTTCTGGGCTGGGGTGTCGGAGGTATTGAAGCAGAAGCCGGGATGCTTGGCCAGCCGTCATATTTCCCTGTGCCTGAAGTAGTAGGTGTTAAACTGACTGGAAGCCTTGCCAAAGGTACAACCGCTACTGACCTTGCCCTGAAAGTAACTCAAGTGCTCCGCCAAAAAGGTGTGGTAGGAAAGTTTGTAGAATTTTTCGGACCTGGTATTTCAGAGCTGCCGCTTGCTGATCGTGCAACAATTGCAAACATGGCTCCGGAATATGGAGCAACCTGCGGGTTCTTCCCAGTTGATGAAGAAACGTTGGATTACATGCGTTTAACCGGACGTTCTGAAGACTTGATTTCTCTTGTAGAATCTTACAGCAAAGAAAACAGCCTTTTCTATACTGCCGGTTCTCAAGATCCTGTTTTTACTGACGTGGTAGAACTGGATTTGGCAGAAATCGAACCAAATCTTTCCGGTCCAAAAAGACCTCAGGATTTGATTCCGCTTTCAATGATGAAAGAATCTTTCCATAAACACCTTTCTGCTCCTTTTGGCAATCAAGGCTTCGGACTTGATCCAACGGATATAAATAAGGAAATTGCCGTTGATTTTGCAGACGGCAAATCAGTGAAAATGAAAACAGGGGCTATCGCCATTGCAGCGATTACAAGCTGCACAAATACTTCAAATCCTTATGTACTTGTAGGAGCAGGGCTTGTAGCTAAAAAAGCAGTTGAAAAGGGCCTTCAAGTTCCAGGCTATGTAAAAACTTCACTTGCTCCTGGCTCTAAAGTAGTTACAGGCTACCTGAACAACTCAGGATTAATGCCTTATCTTGAAAAACTCGGTTTCAATACAGTTGGTTACGGTTGTACAACATGTATCGGAAATTCCGGCCCTTTGGCAGAGGAAATTGAAAAGGCAGTAGCTGAAGCAGATCTGCTGGTCACATCTGTTCTTTCAGGAAACAGAAACTTTGAGGGGCGGATTCACCCGCTTGTAAAGGGTAACTATCTTGCTTCACCTCCTCTAGTGGTTGCTTATGCATTGGCCGGTACAGTTGACATTGATCTTGCAAACGATTCTCTTGGCAAAGACAGCGAAGGAAATGACGTGTACTTCAAGGATATCTGGCCTGAAAGAGAAGAGATTCTTAAAGTAGTGAAACAAACGGTTACTCCAGAATTGTTCAGAAAAGAGTACGATACTGTTTTTGATGATAATGAAAAATGGAATGCGATTGAAACAACTGATGAAGCGCTGTATGTGTGGGACAATGACTCTACCTATATTCAAAGCCCGCCTTATTTTGAGGGCCTTTCTCCTGAGCCGGGAACAGTTGAACCGCTGGCAGGCTTAAGAGTAGTTGGGAAATTCGGTGACTCTGTTACAACAGACCATATTTCTCCTGCAGGCTCAATTGGTAAAGATACACCTGCAGGCCTGTATCTTCAGGAGAAGGGTGTTACACCAAGGGAGTTCAACTCTTACGGATCCCGCCGCGGTAATCATGAAGTTATGATGCGCGGAACTTTTGCAAACATCCGGATTCGCAATCAGATTGCTCCAGGAACAGAAGGCGGCTATACGACTTTCTGGCCGACTGGTGAAGTAACAAGCATTTTTGATGCTTGTATGAAGTACAAAGAGCAGGGTACCGGCCTTGCAATTCTTGCCGGGAAAGATTACGGTATGGGAAGCTCGCGTGACTGGGCAGCAAAGGGAACAAACCTTCTTGGCATTAAAACTGTTATTGCAGAAAGCTTTGAGCGTATTCACAGAAGTAACCTTGTACTCATGGGCGTATTGCCGCTGCAGTTTAAACAAGGAGAAAATGCTGATACTTTCGGTTTGAATGGAAAAGAGCGCCTTGAAGTTCAGGTTGACGAATCTGTCAAGCCGCGTGATTTTGTGAAGGTCCGTGCAACAGCAGAAGATGGAACAATCACTGAGTTTGAAGTGCTTGTCCGCTTTGACAGTGAAGTGGAAATTGACTACTACCGTCATGGTGGTATTCTGCCTATGGTTATTCGTAACAAACTGCAGTCTTAATGACGAAGAGGGATGCACATGCATCCCTCTTTTATATGATGTCTGTTCATTTGCGGCGGAATTTTGTACAATGAAACAAGCAAAAGCTGTCCTATTGTATGGTACTGAAACATATGCTGTAGTAATTTACTTTCTTGGAGGAAATATGAAAAAAGTACTTGCGATTTCATTGCTTGTTTTTTTACTGGGTTATGCTGTATGGGAGTTTCAGTTTAAAGAACCGGTTATTGGACTTGAAAGCGGAAATGCAGCTCCTGATTTCACATTGGAAACCATTAGGGGTGAGACTGTCACCCTTTCTGACTTGAAGGGAAAAAAAGTGCTGTTAAATTTTTGGGCTACATGGTGTCCGCCGTGCAGGGAGGAAATGCCTGCCATGGAGAAAATTCATGAAGGTTACGGAGAATCTGTCGTTGTTCTCGCTGTTAACTTTACCAGCAGTGAATCCAGCAGAGAAAACGTATCTCAGTTTGTGAACGACCTGGAGCTAACTTTTCCGGTTGTACTGGATAATGAAGGGATTAATGCAGATTATCAAATTTTCAATTACCCGACTACATATGTCCTTAATGAAGATGGGATTATAGAAAGTAAATATGTTGGGGGAATGACATACGACATCATGAAAAATTTACTGCAGCTGTAAGAGCCAGAGTGATCATGGCTCTTTTTTTTATAGCCATTAAATGAAACAAAACTTTTGCCCTTTGTAATAATTTTCACTAAATTTGGACATTAATAGAAGAGATAAGGAGGTGCGGGCATGAGAAAAATAAAAAAACGAACATTTGAAGAGCTTGTTTTGGAAAACAAGAAAGAATTGATGAAAGATGAAGACTTTTTGAACAGGCTGGAAGAGAGACTGGAGGAAAAGCTGATAGAAAAGCTCTCTTAATTCTCCCATATTCTTTCTCTTATGATAACTGCCAAAAAGGGCTAACCTATGAGTTGAGGAGGGGATGAAAGTGACTAATTCCAATAATAAACAAAGTCATTTTGCACCTAACCATATCGGCACAAAGCCGCGCGGTTTTGGCGGAAATAAAGGTAAGCAAATGCAAACTAAAAGTAACCAACAGCCTCAGGTTCTCCAGACTAAAGGAGAGTAAAGCTGTTTCATGTTCAACAAGACAGCAGGTCTACTTTAACTTTCTATAAGCAGAGAAAACATTGCAGGAGGGAATTTGTCATGAGCAGCCAAAAATACAGCCAGCCTAAACCTGATGATCGTTCTGATAATGTCGAAAAACTTCAGGATATGGTTCAAAACACCATTGAAAATATTGAAGAATCGCATGAAACCCTTCAATTTGCTTCTGCTGAAGAACGGGAACAAATACAGTCAAAAAATCGCAGAAGAGAAGAGTCCATCCAGTCAATGAGGAATGAAATAAGGGATGAAGCAGCTGCAAGAGAAAATGGATATCAATAAACCAGGAGATTTCCTGGTTTTTTTTGTTGTAAGAATGTTATATCAGCATGCAAACTATATCGTTCTTAGTGGTGAATATAAAGGGATTCTGTTCAACAGCCTTCAATTTGTCAGCTGGGCGCTGCAGGGGGCGCTCAACATCTTCATATGCTAATATAGATATGAGAAGTTGTAAGAAAGGAGAGCAGCTATGCTGATTTCAAAAAAGGAAATTGAAGTAAGATATGCAGAAACAGATCAAATGGGAGTTGTCTATCACGCTAACTATCTGGTTTGGATGGAAGTTGGCAGAACGGCTCTGATTCAGGAGCTTGGATTTTCCTACGCAGAAATGGAAAAAGAAGGGATCATCTCCCCGGTAGTAGATCTTCAAATCAGCTATAAAAAACCGCTAACTTATGGTGATACCGGGCTGGTACATACATGGGTGGAAAGCTATAATGGTTTCAAGGTTGTCTATGGATATGAAATAATGAAAGAAAATGGCGAAATTGCAGCTGCTGGAACTTCTGTTCATGTATGTGTGAAAAAAGATAACTTTAAACCGATACAGTTCCGCAGACACTATCCTCAATGGCATAAAGCTTATGAAGATGCCAAAAAGAAGGAAAATTAATGGCTTTCGGCATTAATAGAACAGAATTAAAAAAGTGGAAGAAAACAGCCAAAAAAGGTGAAATAGCAATTCTCACTCATTACTGGTTAGATGAAAGGTTCCCTGATGCTCACTGTGTGACAAAAGTAGGTTGCTGTGATGTTGAAAAGCTGGAGGAATGGGGCACACGCTTTGGCTTGGACCCAAAATGGATTGATAATCATCCTGAATATCCGCATTTTGATTTGTTCGGGGAAAAACAGCTGGAGATATTGTCTGCTTATAAAAAGGAAGAAATGATGAAAAGATTTCGAATTAATTAATGACCGGCCGGCTGAATTGCAAAGCACCGGGATTGCCTTCCAAGCTGGAAAGTGTTCCCGGTGGAAATTTATTATCTAAGAAGCGGGATGTTGATAGGAAAAGCTGGGCTCGTCAGCCTCTTCATCGAAATTCACAACCAAGTCATTGTTATCAAAATACCACAAGTCACTTTCTTCTATAAAAAATGTAATGCCGTGCTGCTCCCTGCTTACACCAGCATTTACTGGATTTTCATTTTGCACTCCAAGTGAAAAGCCTTGCTGTACTGTGCTGCAGCCCCCATATCTTGCAAAAAAACGCAGATGGGCACGTTCCTTCAGGTGCATTTCCTTCTTATACCACTGTGCTGCTTTCTGGTCGACTAAGATATCCATGTTCTCAGCTCCTTTTACATACTAATTTCATTATAAAGGTAGACGAAATGAAAAACCATTCGTGAACACTGAATTTAAATATCAACCTTGAAAATAAACCTTACTATTGTAAGTAGAATTAAATTAGACAGGCTTAAAATCATTTTTTCTGCAAAAGAAGCGGGACACTAAATATAGAAAGAGGGAAAAAAATTGTTGATAAGAGCTGCTGAAGTAAAGGATGCCTGCAGCATAGCAAGAGTTAATATTGTAAGCTGGCAATCATCTTATAAAGGACTAATTTCTAAAGAGTTTCTGGAGACTATGAATCAGCAGCAACAGGAAGAGAAATGGAATAAAATACTGTCAGCTTCAAGTGCAAATTCCCGGACGTTTGTTGCTGAAGATGAGTCAGAAGGAATTATAGGCTATATTAGCGGCGGTGTTTCTCGAGATGATAACATACTAACATATAAAGGTGAATTATATGCAATTTACCTTTTAGAGCATTTTCAGAGAAAGGGAGTAGGTAAGAAATTACTTTTTGAATTGTGCACTTTTCTAAAAAATGCAGAAGTGCCCAATATGTTTGTATGGGTGTTCAAGGAAAACCCTGGTAAAAATTTTTATATATCACATGGTGCCGAGCTAATCACTGAGGAAGAAGTGGTAATAGGAAGGCAAAAACTGGTGGAGCGCTTATGGGTGGAAAAGTATCCCTTTATTCAGTAAACATAATTGATTTACACTGAAAAGTCTATAGCAATTCCCCCGGGCAATCGCCTTAGGGGAAATTGCTTTTACTTGCTGTAGACTTTCCCTTTGTGCTTACTAACGGCGATGCTCAACCAGGTCGATAACTCCTAGTACTACATGTGCTAAACCAAATCCAAAGATTGTGTTTGCGATCATTTTGTTAGAGCCCCTGTTCTGCTTCATTGCATAACCGGCAGCCGTAACTGCAGTACCAAGCGCAGTAGGAATAAAACCTTCACGCATTGTATTCATCATCAGTCCCCCTGGTTCGCGTTAGTAGCTCTTTTTTTATAGAAGAGCATTTATAGTGTAACCTTTTCTATAGGGTATATCCCCCTGCTTATTAGGCAATTAACTGATTAAGAGTGCGCTAACTGAGAGATGAAACTCATTAAGGATGGGAGCGTTTCACCAGTGAAATATTGATATCTGCATATCGACAGCAGCCCCTTTTATTCCTATTCCAGGCTGCCTAAAAATTCTTCAAGGGAGGAAAATAGCAAAAACCCTTCCCATTTTTCTGCAGTTTTTATTCCATTAAAAATTGGATACTGAGGATCAGTCACGTCTGCGAAGATAGGTTCATCTTCTTGCGAATCAGAACCCAATACTGTTCCAATTACAAACCAGCTTTCCTGCCATTCTCCGTCCTCTTTCCCAAATAAAAGAGTACCATCTTTGCTGACTCTGCAGCCTACCTGGCCTTTATCAATAGAGTCTATGTCAAAAAGCTGTATAGCAAGTGTCTGAATTTCTTCATCTTCTGAACTCAAATAGAGTATACGATTTTCAACTTTTTCGATCGCAGCAAGAATGTCTGCTATTTCTTCTGTATACATGTAATGCACCCCGTTTCTTCATCACAATAAATTACAGCTCTATTCCCGACAGCAGCATTTCATAAACAGAGGGTAAGGCGTTATGATAGTCTTTTCATGATACTATATAAAAAGGTTGCCTTAAATTTTCTTTTGTGGTATAGTAATTAAGCGATGAGCTGAATTGTGTAAGCCGGAAAACATGCCTTATGGCACGTACGAATGTGGCGTACGGTTTTTCGCCTCAATACGCAAGGCACCTGTTTTATACAGGTGCCTTTTTATTTTGCTTTTTAAAAATTCTTCAATCAAAAAACACTGCTGCATCTTATAAAAGGGACCGATTCGGTCTCTTTTTTTTAGAATACAGTATAGGTGTACAAGAATGATAAATGGTTCCTGTTATAAAAAAGGATACAAATTATTTATTAATAATTATTATAAATAAGTATTGACTATAAAGTTGAATTGAATATAATTATCAATATAAGCTTTTTACATAGAAATAGGGGGAGATAAAATGGACCATAACATCAAACATCATCATTTAACTACGAATCAAGGAGTACCAGTAGGGGATAACCAAAATTCCAGAACTGCCGGCCAGAGAGGACCGACTCTCCTGGAAGATTATCATTTACTTGAGAAACTTGCTCATTTTGACAGAGAGCGAATTCCCGAAAGAGTCGTTCACGCGCGAGGAGCGGGAGCATACGGTGTGTTTAGAACCGAAAATTCCATGAGTCAATTTACCAAAGCTGAATTTTTAAGTGAAGCAGGGAAAGAAACACCTGTGTTTGTCAGGTTTTCCACTGTTATCAACGCATCAGGATCTCCAGAAACTCTTCGTGATCCTCGCGGTTTTGCTGTAAAGTTTTATACACAAGAAGGAAATTATGATTTGGTCGGCAACAATCTTCCTGTATTCTTTATAAGAGATGCTATGAAGTTTCCAGATATGGTTCATTCTTTAAAACCTGCACCAGATACAAATGCTCAAGATCCTGATAGATACTGGGACTTTATGTCTTTAACACCAGAATCCACTCATATGCTGACTTGGCTGTTCAGTGATTATGGCACACCTGCCAACTACCGTGAAATGGATGGTTCTGGAGTACATACCTTTAAGTGGGTAAATGAGTACAATGAAGTTGTTTACGTGAAGTATCATTGGAAACCTGTTCAAGGTGTAAGAAACTTGACTGCAGCTCAGGCTGCTGAGATTCAAAAAGACGAATTTAACCATGCAACAAAAGATTTAAGGGAAGCGATCGATAAAGAAAACTTTCCGCAATGGGAGCTTTTTGTTCAAATTATGCCGCTCCAAGAGTATGATTCCCTTGATTTTGATCCTTGTGATCCTACCAAAGTGTGGCCTGAAGATGTGTATCCGCTGCAAAAAGCAGGAACAATGTCGCTGAACCGCAACCCGGAAAACTTTTTCGCAGAAGTAGAGCAATCTGCTTTCTCTCCAAGTGCCCTCGTGCCTGGAATTGAAGCTTCAGAAGATAAGCTGCTTCAGGGAAGATTGTTTTCTTACCCAGATACACAGCGTCACCGTTTAGGTGCCAATTATCTGCAGATTCCGGTTAATTGTCCATTTGCGCCTGTACGTAATAACCAGAGAGACGGCTTGATGCAGACTAAGCAGCAGCCTTCAACAATCAATTATGAGCCTAGCCGCCATGCCGCTGAGCCGGCACCTGCTCCTCAATACCGTGACAGTGTGCAGCCTTTGCCTCAAGGCTTTATTACAAGAGAAAAGATTGAAAAGCCAAATGATTTTAAACAAGCGGGTGAACGCTACCGCTCATTCTCACAAGAGGAAAAAGACAATCTAATCAGCAATCTTGCTGCTGACTTAAAAGATGTTAATGAGCGTACACAGCTGCTTGTCATTTGCAACTTCTTTAGAGCAGATGCAGAATACGGCCAAAGAGTAGCCAAGGCTTTGAATATTGACATTTCCGAATTCTTAGGACAGTTGGTTTAAAACATTTTCAAACCTTATACTTTATAAATAATGGATGAAATAACACTAAAAAGAGCATTTGATTTCAAATGCTCTTTTGTTATTTCTCATTATATTGTATCTTTTGCAGACCCCGTAAAAGAGTTGCTTTCATCAAGGAACTAAACAGCTCCCGCTACAAAATCCGTTAAAATAAAATAGTGAGTAGTTCACTGGGGAGTTCTCGCACTGCAGGGACTTTGCGATAAAGGACTGATTCACAAAGCTAAGTCGGTGTTAATTAATGTTGCAGGAGGCGGCGTTGAAACTTTTGCGTTGCAAATTGCCAAATTACACGGCGCCGAAGTCACTTGTGTGGACAGTAAGAAAAATTAGATACACTCACATTTCTCGGTGCTGATTATGTGATTGATTACAGCGAAGAGGATTTTACCAAAAAAGGACAGTCCTATGATTTAATACTTGATGTGGCAGGTAGCCGGTCAATCTTTGATTACAAACGGGCACTAAATCCAAAAGGAATATATGTGATGATTGGAGGCACTACGTCCCTCATTCTGCAGTTAGTGCTTCTCGGACCGATGATTTCAAAAACAGAAAATAAGAAAATGACAATCCTTATTCATAAACCAAACAAAAAGGATCAAAACTTTTTAAAAGAACTTTTCATTGCTGGAAAATGTGCACCTTTTATTGGTAAATCTTTCTCGTTAAATTAAACGGAGGAAGCGATTCGTTATCTTGGTGAAGGAAACGCCAATGGGAAGGTCGTCGTCTGCATGGAAAGTAGTCAGACTTAATCAAAGATACTATTGAATTATTTAGAGTGTTACAAGTCCTATAAAATAAATTTGTGAACCATTACACTTCAACTAACGACGTGTCACGAATTGATTAACATTTCCTCGCAATATAAAAAAGGGCTTAGACAGCCCTTTTCACCAATACTTTTCATCTTCCTGCTCTGTCTTTTGAACAGCTTTTTTAAATTTAATAAATTCAGATATTGCCAGCAGTCCTGCGATTGTAATACCTGAACTCAGCAGAAATTTTTTATTCATAGTATTCAGCTCCTTTTCGTAGCTTATTAAAGGGATTTCCCTCTGTTGAGAAGGAATAAACGATTTATCTCAAGAAGTTTATTACACTCTCAGGAGGTGAATGTAATGGATAGGGAGGCGAAGAATTTGAAAACATGGAATAACTATATAAACGGTGATTGGGTAGAATCAGAAGAAAAAATAAACGTTGAAAATCCTGCTACAAAAGAGGTGATTGCGGAAGTTTCTAAGGGAGGGACCAAAGAAGCACAAGCTGCTGTTGATGCTGCTTATCAGGCCCTTTCAAAATGGTCTTCGCTTACAGCTTATGAAAGAGCTGAATATCTTGAAAAGTGGCATGAATTAATCAAAGCACATACAGAAGATATCGGTCGTCTTATGACAGAGGAACAGGGAAAACCATTAAAAGAGGCTGTGGGAGAAGTAACATATGCCAATGGATTTATTAAATGGTATGCAGAAGAAGGAAAAAGAATATACGGTGAAACTATCCCGGCGTCTTCTGCTGATAAACGCCTCTTTGTTATAAAACAGCCAGTGGGTGTAGTGGCGGCCATTACTCCTTGGAACTTTCCTGCAGCCATGATAACAAGAAAAGTGGGTCCAGCGCTTGCAGCAGGCTGTACAGTAGTCATTAAACCGGCATCTTCTACGCCATTAACTGCATTGAAGCTGGCAGAGCTTGCAGAAAAAGCGGGTATACCAAAAGGCGTTATAAATATCATCGCCGGATCTTCAAGCGATATCAGCAAGACTTGGCTAAAGGATGCCAGAGTGAAGAAATTGTCATTTACAGGATCAACAGAAGTTGGCAAAAAGCTGATGGAAGGCTCAGCGGAAACGATGAAAAAATTGTCGCTTGAACTAGGCGGGCATGCTCCTTTTATTGTATGGAAAGATGCAGATCTTGATAAGGCAGCAAAGGGGCTTGCGGCATCTAAATTTAGAAACGCGGGGCAGACTTGTGTTTGTACAAACAGAGCTTATATCCATGATTCCGTATATGACCAGTTTCTGGAGAAGTTCATGAATGAGTTTCAAAAATTAAAGATAGGAAATGGGCTTGAAGAAGATGTGACAATTGGCCCTCTTATTGATGAAGATGCGCTTAAAAAGGTACAGGAACACATTGCTGATGCAAAGGAAAAGGGTGCAAAGATCATTGAAGGTCCAAGCGTTCCTGATCATTTACAGGGCTATTATATCAACCCTGTGATTGTTGATGGAGCAAAAGATGATATGCTGTGCATGAATGAAGAAACGTTTGGACCCCTGGCACCGCTTACTCGTTTTCATACCATGGAGGAGGCAGTAGAACGTGCCAACAACTCTCCATATGGCCTGGCAGCCTATGTGTATACTGAAAACATTACGCAAGGAATTCAGCTGGTTGAAAAGCTGGAGTATGGCATTGTCGGATTGAACGATGGAATGCCGTCAACACCTCAGGCTCCATTTGGGGGAATGAAGGAAAGCGGACTGGGGAGAGAAGGCGGTACACAGGGAATGGATGAATACTTGGAAGTAAAGTATATATCTTTAGGGCTTTAATCAGAAAGGACACTGTTCAAGCAGTGTCCTTTCTACTTTTTTAGCCATTGATACATGTGGGAAAGAATTTCGTCATTTCTTATCAAATCCACTTCTCTCAGCGGGAGGACTTTAAAATCTGCTCCATTTTGATTAGTAACGATTGTCGGCAGAAAGCGGGGGCTGTGAATGGTAATATTCTGAGTGCGTCCAGTTTCATTTTTAGTAACTGATAAGGAAAAGATCCCTCCTATATTCTTATATAACCCTTTTTGTCCTGATAGAAAGTTTCCAAGAGAATAAATGACCAGGCTCTTCCGTCCATTCTTTTGTTCTATCCATTCTATTGGCTGAAGAACATGAGGATGGTGGCCAATGATTATATCTGCACCTTGTGCAGCGGCAAAAGAGGCGAGTTTTTTCTGCTCTTCGTTAGGCAGACGCTCATACTCAACTCCCCAGTGCATGCTGACAACAGTGACATCTGCTTCTTTTCTTATATTTTCTATATCTCTTCTCATCTTTTCAAAGGAAATGATATTCACCAAGTACTCTTTTCCGGCAGGAACCGGAATGCCATTCGTGCCATAGGTATATGACAAAAATCCAAAATCTATGCCATTTGCCCCTATGATTCTACTTGTGTTTGCATCGATTTCGTTTTTATAGGCTCCTACATATGGCAGCCCAATACGATCATAATGTGCCAAACCAGCCTGCACGGCTTTTTCTCCGCGGTCAAGAGTATGATTGTTGGCTACTCCTGCAATATCAATCCCTGCTGACTGCAAATTTTCTGCAATTTCGACAGGGCTGTTAAAGGACGGATAAGAAGATAAGCCAAGCTCTTTTCCCCCTATCATTGTTTCCTGATTTGCGAAAGTAATATCAGATTCCCCGAGATAAGGAGCAACATGTTCAAGCATGCTTGTAAAGCTGTAGCTGCCATCTTCTTTTTCGGCATCCTGATATACTTGGCTGTGCAGCAATATGTCTCCTATTGCAGAAAAGGTAGCGGTAGAAACAAACTGTTTTTGTGTGACCATTGTTGTTCTGCTGTCATGATCATCTGAAAAGAGGGGGGAGGAAATGATCGGAACAAATTTTACTCCTGTTAACAGCGGAATACCCAAACAAAAGATCAAAACAATCAGTGTCTTTTTCATAACACAATCCACCTCCGGAATAATAGCCATTGTAGACGTTAACTCAGCAAACTATCCATGGGAAAAGAAAAACAGTATCCAAAAAACGGATACTGCTGCTACAACCAAGATATTTTAGGTTCTGTTTTGTTTTTAATGCGTGATATATTGGTCCGGTGTCTGTAAATGACAAATAAGGTCAAAAGCGCGACAAAAATCAGCAGAATTCTATCTCCCGTCAATAAGCTGTAAATAACCGCGTAAACTCCTGTCAACATGGAGGAGAGAGAGACGTATTTAGTTGCGTATAAAAAGATGAAAAAAACCGCAAGCATTGTCAGGAACAGCACAGGTTGAATGGCAAGCAGAATACCGCCGGAAGTTGCTACTGCTTTACCTCCTTTAAATTTAGCAAACACAGGGTATGTATGTCCGAGAACAGCAGCAAGTCCTGCTAAAAGAGGGTTTAAATCAGGAACCAGCCATATTGCCAGAAGAACAGCAATAGTCCCTTTTAATATGTCAGCGATTGTAACGACAAGTCCCGCCTTTACACCAAGTGTACGAAAGGTATTTGTCCCTCCAAGATTTCCGCTCCCATGTTCGCGAATATCAATTCCATAGAAGATCTTTCCTACAATCAGCCCGCTTGGAATGCTGCCAAGCAAATAAGCCAGTATGAGAATAAGTGCAATGAACATAAATAAGTCTCCTTTACATAACGTACGTATTGATATTTTATCACGTTAGGCTATTTAAAAACTATGCTCTATATAAAATCTTGATTCCAAAAGATTGATTTAGGGAATAACTTGTAACAACTGGTTAAGATTTTATTTGTATGTTCAGTAAAAGACAGATACAATGTGAGAGAAGGAGAGTGGAAAGTATGTTTCAAAATCCCTCCAGAGACGAGATCGGAAAAATTTTAAAAGTAAGTAAACGAATTGCGGTTGTGGGCCTTTCTAAAGACGAATATAAAACATCTTATATGGTCAGCCGGGCTATGCAGAAAGCAGGGTATATCATTCTTCCAGTGAATCCGACCGTTCAGGGAAGAATTCTTGGAGAGAAGGTGTACGCATCTCTCAGTGAAATTCAAGGACATATAGATATCGTGAATGTGTTTCGGAGATCAGAATATCTGGCAGACGCTGCACGGGATTTCCTATTAACGGACGCAGATGTATACTGGGCACAGCTTGGCCTTTACAGTGATGAAGCCTATTCGCTGTTGAAAAGCAGCGGAAGGACAATTATTATGGACAGATGCATTAAAGTGGAGCATGCTATCACAAAATAACTTCTAAATCACAGGCTGCCTGTGATTTTTTGTTATCTATTTACCATAATCATAATTAGAAGATGCAGGGGTCTGAGAACTAAGGGGGCCAGGGGGAGATAGCAAGAGATTATCCCCATTGTATATATACTGCAAAATGTGCAAAAACCCTTTGAAAAAGGCGAAGTTTATGAAAAGCAGATGTTGAAAAAGAAGCATTTCTGCCGGCACAGCATCTTTCCAAAAGTGGGATTAACGATTAGTTCTGCATAAATATAGTTTGCCAAATGCACAGGAACCGCTAAAATAAAGCATGTAGCTAAAAAGAAAATCATTAAAGTAAAAGGAAATAAATCAAAGAGCGGGAATTCTATTACTCAGGCCTTGCCATAAAGAAGCATATAAGTTAAAATACGAGAACAAATGTTCTTACGGAGAGCTGGCGGCAAAAGCTTGTTTGTGATTTTGAAAGGAGTTAATTTCTTGGTTAAGCAGCAATTTGAATACAATGATGATGCAATACAGGTACTTGAAGGTTTAGAAGCAGTCAGAAAGCGCCCTGGTATGTATATAGGCAGCACTGATATCAGAGGCCTGCATCATCTTGTTTATGAAATCGTAGATAACTCTGTTGACGAAGCGTTGGCAGGACATGGTGATACCATTATCGTAAAAATACATAAAGATAACAGTGTATCTGTAAAAGATACCGGACGAGGAATGCCCACAGGCATGCATAAGCTCGGCAAACCGACGCCGGAAGTTATATTGACTGTCCTGCACGCAGGTGGAAAGTTTGGTCAGGGAGGCTATAAAACAAGCGGGGGACTGCATGGAGTCGGCGCTTCGGTTGTAAATGCACTTTCTGAGTGGCTTGTTGTAACAATTAACAGAGATGGATTCACATATAGACAGAGATTTGAAAATGGCGGTAAGCCCGTGACGACTCTCGAGAAAACAGGGAAAACGAATAAAACAGGTACGACCATCCATTTTAAACCTGATTCAACTATTTTCAGCTCTATTGTCTATAATTTTGATACCCTAAGCGAGCGGCTCAGGGAATCTGCATTTTTGCTGAAAGGCCTGAAAATAGAACTGATTGATGAGCGTGAGCAGCAGCATGAAGTATTCCTTTATGAAACAGGCATTGAAGCTTTTGTAACCTATTTGAATGAAGAAAAAGATGCTTTGCATCCGGTAGTGTCCTTTGAAGGAATTCAAAACGGGATAGAAGTAGACTTCGCTTTTCAGTTTAATGATGGATATTCAGACAATATCCTCTCATTTGTAAACAATGTAAGAACCAAAGACGGCGGTACACATGAGTCAGGCGCAAAAACAGCTATGACCAGAGCGTTTAATGAATACGCAAGAAAAGTAAATCTCTTAAAAGAAAAAGATAAAAACCTAGATGGTTCAGATATTAGAGAAGGATTATCAGCTATTGTTTCGGTGCGCATCCCTGAAGAACTTCTGCAATTTGAGGGTCAGACGAAAGGCAAGCTTGGCACAAGTGAAGCACGATCGTCAGTAGATTCAGTGGTGTCAGAAAATCTTTCCTATTTTTTTGAAGAAAATCCTGACACAAGCACACTGCTTGTTAGAAAAGCGATTAAAGCTTATCAAGCAAGGGAAGCAGCTCGCAAAGCGAGGGAAGAAGCAAGAACCGGGAAAAAACGCAGAAAATCAGAAGCCACACTCAGCGGAAAACTGACTCCGGCACAATCCAGAAATCCGCTAAGAAACGAATTGTATCTTGTGGAAGGAGACTCCGCAGGCGGCTCTGCAAAACAGGGAAGAGACAGACGCTTTCAGGCAGTGCTTCCTTTGCGCGGTAAGGTTATTAACACCGAAAAAGCAAAGCTTGCTGACATTTTCAAAAATGAAGAGATTAATACGATTATTCATGCAATCGGAGGCGGCGTTGGTGCGGATTTTCTTGTTGAAGACATCAATTACGATAAAATTGTCATTATGACAGATGCCGATACCGACGGTGCACACATTCAGGTTTTACTGCTTACTTTTTTCTACCGTTATATGAAGCCTCTATTGGAAGCGGGAAAAGTCTTCATAGCGCTGCCCCCGCTTTATAAAGTCAGCAAGGGAACGGGAAAGAAAGAAGTTCTTGAGTATGCCTGGTCCGATGAAGAACTGAAGACTGTTCTGAAAAAATTCGGAAAAGGCTATATTATTCAGCGCTATAAAGGGCTTGGAGAGATGAATGCGGATCAGCTCTGGGAAACAACCATGAATCCTGAAACCAGAACGCTGATTCGAGTGAAAATTGATGATGCGGCGAGAGCAGAGAGACGTGTAACTACGCTGATGGGCGATAAAGTTGAACCCCGCAGAAAATGGATTGAAAAGAACGTGGCATTTGGCCTGAACGAAGAAAGCAACATCCTTGAAAATGAGAATTTATCAGTAACTGAGGAGGGTGAAGAGTAATGGCAACTCCAGAAACATACCGCGATCTTCCTCTTGAAGAAGTATTAGGCGACAGATTTGGCAGGTACAGCAAATACATTATCCAGGACCGGGCACTTCCTGATGCGAGGGATGGACTGAAACCGGTTCAGCGAAGAATTCTTTATGCGATGTTTGCAGAAGGAAACACACAGGAAAAAGGCTTCCGGAAATCTGCCAAGACTGTTGGAAATGTCATTGGCAACTATCATCCTCATGGAGACTCCTCAGTGTATGAGGCAATGGTAAGGATGAGCCAGGATTGGAAAGTCCGCAATCTGCTTGTTCAAATGCACGGAAACAACGGAAGCATTGACGGTGACCCGCCAGCAGCCATGCGTTATACAGAAGCAAGGCTGTCTGCGATTGCTTCTGAATTGTTGAGAGATATCGATAAGGAAACGGTCGAGTTTGTTCCGAACTTTGATGATACAAGCAGCGAACCTGTTGTTTTGCCTGCCATGTTTCCAAACCTGCTGGTAAATGGATCAACCGGAATTTCAGCCGGCTATGCTACAGAAATTCCTCCACATCATCTGGGAGAAGTTATTGATGCTGTTATCAAAAAAATTGACAACCCAGAGGTAAGTGTTGATGAACTAATGACAGTGCTGAAAGGGCCGGATTTCCCGACGGGCGGTATCATTCAGGGCGTGGAAGGAATCAAAAAAGCCTATGAAACCGGAAAAGGGAAAATTATCATCAGGGGCAAGGCAGTTATTGAAGACATTAAAGGCAGTAAACAGCAGATTGTCATCACGGAAATTCCTTTTGAAGTCAACAAAGCGAATCTTGTAAAAAGAATTGATGAGTTTCGGCTTGAAAGAAAAGTGGAAGGCATATCAGAAGTCCGCGATGAAACAGACAGAACCGGACTGCGCATTGTTATTGAATTAAAAAAGGATGCCAATGCAGAAGGAGTTTTAAAGTACCTTTATAAAAACAGCGATCTGCAGATTCCTTATAATTTCAATATGGTAGCCATTTATAACCGCCACCCGAAATTAATGACCCTGCCGGCTATTCTGGAGGCTTATATTACTCACCAGAAGGAAGTAATCACTAACCGTTCCCGTTATGATTTGCGGCGGGCTAAAGAGCGCCAGCACATTGTGGAAGGTTTAATGAAAGCACTGTCAATTCTGGATCAAGTGATTGCAACCATTCGTGCTTCCAAAGATAAGCGTGATGCGAAGGATAATCTGATCAGCAAATATCAGTTTACTGAGCCTCAGGCGGAAGCAATCGTATCTTTACAGCTTTACAGGCTGACAAATACGGATATCACGGCTCTTCAGCGGGAATCTGAAGAACTTGAAAAGAAAATACTTGAGCTTGAGAATATATTAGGAAATGAAAAGAAGCTTTTTCTAGTC
The DNA here is from genome assembly GCF_009674805.1 of Metabacillus lacus. Taxonomy (GTDB): domain Bacteria; phylum Bacillota; class Bacilli; order Bacillales; family Bacillaceae; genus Metabacillus_C; species Metabacillus_C lacus. The sequence goes on from NZ_WKKI01000001.1 coordinate 176,553, forward strand.
ATTAAGAATGATTTAAAAAAGGTGAAGAAAACTTATGCAGACGAGCGCCGTTCAGTAATTGAGGCGGAGATTGAAGAAATCAAAATCAATCTTGAAGTACTTGTTGCTTCAGAAGATGTAATTGTCACGGTAACAAAGGATGGATATGTGAAAAGAACAAGTCAGCGTTCCTTTGCTGCATCTAACGGACAGGATTTTGGCATGAAGGAATCAGACCGGCTTCTTGCACAGCACGAAATCAATACAACGGATGTTTTGCTGCTGTTTACCAACAAGGGCAGCTTTCTGTACTGTCCTGTTCATGAACTGCCTGATATTCGCTGGAAAGATCTCGGTCAGCATATTGCCAATATCATACCTATAGACAGAGATGAGCAAATCATCAAAACCATGCCAATGAAGCTGACTGATTTTTCTGCTGGCAGCTACCTGTTGTTCTTTACTAAAAACGGCATGGTGAAGAAAACTGATCTATCTTTTTATAAGGCTCAAAGATATACGAAGCCTCTAGTCGCGGTTAATGTAAAAGGAGATGACGAAGTTGTCGATATTTACATAACTGATGGAAAGCAGGATGTATTTATAGCTACTGAACTAGGATTTGGATTATGGTTTTCTGAAGAAGAAATAGGCTCGGTAGGCCTTCGCGCAGCAGGTGTGAAAGGAATCAATCTTAAGCCTGAAGACTTTGTTGTCAGCGGCTACACATTTGATGCTGCTACCCCGCCTGCATTAATTACAGTGACTCAGAGAGGGGCTGTGAAAAAAATGCTGCTGAAGGAATTTGAACGCACCAGCCGTGCAAAACGCGGATTAATTATGTTCAGGGAGCTGAAAAAAAATCCGCATCGTCTTGTTAAAGCACTACTTTCAGACCCTAAAGCCACACTACTGCTTGAAACAGAAAAGGGCCATGTAGAAAAATTGAAAATTATTACGTTGAAAAACAATGACAGATACAGCAACGGCTCCTTTTATATTGACGAGACAGAATCCGGAAAAGTGAAAAATGCCTGGCTTGAACATGATACTGACGTATAAATATTGCTCATCAAGCAAAAAAACATCCTCTTTTTAAAAGAAAGAGGATGTTTTTGCATATTTATTTATTTTTCATGAAAGTAATCTGTAAAAGCATGAAGAATTTCAATACCCTGATACAAAAACAGAGTGGCCGCAGTGACGGAAAATCCGCCAATCATCAACATTCTCATCCAGAACATCATAGTTTCAAAACCTCCTTGTTTGGATATTATTTAGGAAGACAAACAAATAAGTTTCGAAAATAGGAGGATTGATAAAACACACTAAGTAGGAATACTTTCAAGGAATGCTGTTTTCTGCTGTATGTATTTATCGCTAAGCAGCAGTAAAAAATCAAGTCCAGTGCAAACAGCTTTAGAGTAATGCCAGGAAAATCTAGATTCATTGGAAGACTTTCTGCCTGTTCTTTCTCATTGTAGGAAGATAAATGTTCTTCTAATGCGATCGCAACAGTTTCTTTAGGATCAAAAAGCAGTTCGGAACTTGTTGCTAAAACAAAAAGGAGCAACATGAAATTATAAAATTGTTTATGTTTCATCTCATATTAACTCCTTCCTTAAAATATCATAATCATATACGATATTTTACGAAAAGAAAAGAAAAAAATTGTCAGAGTTTTTTCCATATTGTGATATAATATATCAAGCTATGTAAATATATCTTACATACATAAGTAAAAAGATTGCTAGAGGAGGACTTTTATGGATTTTATTAATAATGTAGTTTCTGCCGGCAACACTGTTTTATGGTCATACTTGCTGATTTACCTTTTAATTGGTCTTGGTCTTTATTTTACTATAAGAACCAAGTTCGTACAGGTAAGGTACTTTGGTGAAATGTTCAAATTGCTCGGGCAAAAAGACACTCTTTCTAAAGAAGGTAGAGGAATTTCATCTCTGCAGGCGTTCTTTATCAGTGCAGCTTCCCGTATTGGAACAGGAAATCTCGCAGGCGTAGCAGTTGCGATTGCACTGGGAGGGCCGGGAGCTATATTTTGGATGTGGGTCATCGCTTTTGTAGGTATGGCCTCAAGCTTTATAGAAAGCACCCTTGCACAGGTTTATAAAGTAAGAGATGGAGATCAATTCCGAGGCGGTCCGGCATATTATATGCAAAAAGCTTTAGGACAAAAGTGGATGGGAGTATTGTTTGCGATACTAATAACACTTTGCTTTGGATTAATCTTTAATGCTGTTCAGGCAAACACCATTTCATTGGCTTTTGAGAGTGCATTCAGTACAAATAAAACAGTGATTGGATTAGTTCTTGCAGTATTTACAGCAATTATTATCTTTGGAGGATTGAAAAGGGTTGCTGCAGCAACACAGATTATCGTCCCGGTAATGGCTGTCATTTACCTTGCTGTTGCATTATTTGTAGTCATTCTTAATATTACAGAAATTCCTTCTGTGATCGGCTTGATTTTTGCAAACGCATTCGGATTGCAGGAAGTTGTAGGCGGAGGAATAGGTGCAGCCTTGGAAAATGGTATCAGAAGGGGATTGTTCTCCAATGAAGCAGGTATGGGTAGTGCTCCTAATGCCGCTGCAACAGCTAATGTTTCACATCCGGCAAAACAGGGCTTTATTCAGTCACTTGGCGTATTTTTTGATACAATCATCATCTGCAGCTCTACAGCCTTTATCATTCTATTGTTCGATGTGTCTCCAAATGGAGAGCTCAGCGGAATTCAAATTACGCAGGCAGCATTGTCTTCGCATATAGGTGACTGGGCGCAAATTTTTGTGGCAGTGGCTATTCTGCTGTTCGCATTCAGTTCAATCATCGGCAACTATTATTATGGTGAAACAAACATCGAATTTTTAAACACAAATAAAGCCTGGCTCTTCATTTACCGTCTGGCAGTAATAGGTATGGTTGTTTTCGGTTCTGTATCAGGCTTCCAGATTGTATGGGATCTTGCAGATTTGTTCATGGGCGCAATGGCTGTAACAAACTTGATAGCAATCGCATTACTTTCTGGAATTGCTTTTGCTGTGTTAAAGGATTATGTGAAACAACGTAAAGAAGGAAAGGATCCTGAATTCACAGCAAGCTCCATACCAGGGCTTAAGCATGCTGAAGTATGGGAAAAGAGGAAGGAAAAGGGTTAAAACCTTGTCATGGGGAGCTTAAATTCAACTGAATTTAGGCTTCTTTTTTTGTGATTTTACAGGTTATGAGAGAAGTTGAGTAGTAAGAGGGTTGAGAATAAAATGATAAGTCACAGTAATGAATATTAATGAGTATAGGGAGTCAAAAAGACTTAGAAGTTTCCATAATAAGATTATGTTAACTAATTTCATAAATGGGAAGAATATTGCTTAGGAAGACAAAGGTTTAAAACCGATATTTCATTTATGCTATTTGCGTTTGCAGAATTGCATGGAATGTAATAAAGTTCATTTTGATTGCAAGCCAGCATTTAAAAACTGCTGTAGATAAATTATATAAATTTGACGATAAAACTTACTTATGTAAACGTTATTTTTTTCTTTTGTCTCATTATCTCAAGTATACTTAGCCAGTGAGACAAGAAATCTCATCTCCTATATAACTTCCGAGAATATATATTATGTTAACTAGAAAATGAAAATACAAGAAGTGTATAAATTCCCATTGCTTCATTCACTCGCATCCTGTTCTCCTGTAAGTTTGCCCCTTAACTCATTATCCCTTCTACTGAATCAATACTTATATTCAATATGAATGTACAATGGTCATAAGTTCAAGATAAATAGGATAGCTGCTGTCCGCTCAGCAATCCATCCTGGGGTACAGCAAACATTTCGGAAATTTTGTACGTTAAGCAAATTTAGGATTTAAAAAAGTCGATTCTTACTGAAAGAATCGACTTTTTTAAGGTATTTAAGCTTTTTTCATTGTGTGAATTTTATTAAATTTCATGTTTTTAATACCTCTTAGCATTGCATAAATATTTAGTCGGCTTTTAAGTAACCTAAATTTGAAAGAGATCTCAAATAATCATGGAATTCTCTATTTTCTAGGTTACAATCTTCTCTATCTATTCCCATTAATACAATTAATCTATCAAACAATTTTTCACTATTTCCAATAAGTTTGATATCTTTAAGGTAATCCTCACTATCAACTCCTAAAAAAATCACCAAATATTCCCCCTCTTGAATGCGGGTATATTTGACTTCACTTTTTGTAGATTTATCGGGATCTAAGGGAAATTGTTTATTTAATTCCTTTAAACTTACAAATTCCCTTTTTTCTTGCTCTGTAAATAAATTGTTCAGTATTTCGTCTTTATCAATAATAAAACACTTATCATACTTATTAATTTCTTGTAAATCAACTAAAAAATCCATTTCTTTTTCATCTAGTGATTTAGCCAAATATTCATTAATTAGAATATCTTCGACATCTGATAATAAGTATTTATTTGGCATTGAAAGTTTAAGATACTTTTTGTATAATTCTTCAATTTTTAAATCCATATTTTCTATCATCCCCCTTAGTAATAGAATGAATGACAACCAGTGCGATTATACAAATGGAAGTGGAAATAATAACCTTCAGCAAAAGATTTACCTTTATCTCTTTCAGGTCCTATCGGTGTCCTGTTTCCGCCAGCCTCCCGTGCTATTGCAGCAGCAAGGGAATACGATTTAGACCAAACATTGTTATTTTTGCTGTCTGATGATTTTAACCGAGCTACTGCTTGTGCTTTGGTTAAAGAGTTTCCGATGTATAAATCCCCTTATGTCAAAATGGCCATATAGAGATCATGTTTTTCCTTTTTAAGCTTTTCTGATACCTCTTTAACATCAGTATATGTAATACCAGCGATTACAACAGCCAACCCAGCAGAAATTAGGTGAGCAATTATCGCTTCCCCCAATACTACGCCGAGAGGGATAAACCATACAAGTGATGCTTTAAATTCATTTGAGTTAACATTATATGTTTCTCCAGTTTCTGTATCAATAAAAGTTGCGATTAATTCTTCATCTGTTGCATAATCGACATGGTTAAAAATATTAAGTAAACGATAATCATTATTATTTGCACAAATAATCAACATTTCTATGATAATTTATGTGAACGTTCGATAATTTAATCAACTTATATCATCCAGCATTTATAACCAAATTTTTAGTAAGTGTAAATAAGATATAAAAGTCTACTTTTTGGGCTGATCAAGTGCTTGGTAAGCTGCTTGATACTTTCCTCCATCCGCAACTTCTGAATGGTACAAGGCCTTGAGGGCATTGTTTTTTTCAAGACCATGCTCAACCTTTAGTTCTTTAAAGCGTGTATGCAGTTCTTTATTTTCCTTTATTAGTTGTTGCATTTGCGATTTTAAATACTTCAAAATATGTATCTCCTTTTTAAATCTCTGAGTTTTAGCCTAATTTTTAACGGAAATAACCTGTTTAAAAAGATCCCTAAATTGCTCCCGATCTTCAGCTGTAAAAGGCTTTGGTCCCTTTGTTTGCTGTCCGCCTTTTTTAGCCATTGCACTTAAATAACGTGTTTATAATAATTGATCGATGTTTTTATTTGTATATCTAAATCCTTTATGGTGAGGACGATAATTCCTTTTGCTAAACCTAGTGATGCAAGACCATAATCATGCGTAACGATAATATCCCCTTTTTCCACTTACATCACAATCCGATAATCTGCAGCATCTGCTCCACAATCAACTTAAATTGTTTTCACTCCTGATGGCTGTTCTGCATTAGAAAAATGAGACAAGCTTGTAACAAGGATAACCTGAATTTCAAGATAGCTTGCTTCAGAAATAATAATATCGTTCACCGGACAAGCATCTGCCACATAAATTTTCATCTATCCCCTCCTAAGAAATTCGACTTACTCTTTAACTTGATCTTTTTCAACTATAAAAGGGACTGGTGACTTTTGTTTAAAAATAATAAAGAATTCTTCCTTTTGCTGTATTTTTCTATCCTCATATTATACTTTATAGAATTGTGTTGGCAAATGGTCGTACAAATGCCAACAAAAGATACCTTAGAACTAAATACTTGATTAGAATGTCAAACATTTATAGGTGTAAAAGAAAAGGATAAATGTACAGGATGATCACCTGTATACATCTATCCTTTTTATACACCAAAAGACCTCATTTACCACAATAACAATATTGTTTGATGTTCAACTCTCGTTTCCGTTTGTATATGTACTGGATTACCTTTCACGAACAGCACATGCTAATTTAGAGTATAGGGAATATATATTCAGTTTAATTGTATTTTGATAGTACGCTTTCTAAATCACTGATAAAGCTGTTTAATTCTTGCTGTGATAAATGAACAGGCATTTGATCATATAGTGTAATAATTTGTCCGCCTTCTTCATGTTGATGTTTTTTCAGGTAATGCAGAATATTGCTTAACTGTTTTTCATTCAATACAGATTGTGTTTCTAAATGTTTTACTTTTTGCAGCGAAAATTCATTAATCTGTGAATCCAATTCTCCAGCTAGTATATCACCCTGAATAAACATTCATAACACTCCTTGAATAATTGTCGACTGACTTTCAGATAAGAAAATATCCCTTTAGTTCTCTACTGTGCCTTCAATTCCGTTTATACTATAGCTGTATGTAAATCTTGCGTTAAGAGAATGCGACACAGAACAGTATTTTTCCGTCGACAGCTTAATCGCTTTGATGACTTTTTCCTGGGGCAGTTCCCCTTTTAACACATATTTCAGCCCTAGATCCGTAAATCTTTTTGGATGATCTTCAGCTCTGTCCCCTGTTGTTTCTATTTCAAAGCTTTCTGGCTGTAGGCGCATTTTTTTTAATATTAAGATAATATCAATGGCTGTACAGCCTGCAACGGCATGCAGCAGGAGTTCGGTTGGCCTTGAACCTTTGTTGTTCCCTCCTGCAGTTTCATTTGCATCCATGATGACTTCATGGCCTGATGGTGATTGACCCTTAAAGGAAAGGTTGCCTGTCCAGGAAACAGTAGTTTTCATAAAGTCTTCCTCCTCTCAATAAAGAAAGTATAACAGAAACTGGAATGTACGATTCCCTATAGTGGACGTTGCAGATTACAACCTCTTATTTCCCTTCGTAATGAGCATCAGGATGAAGATTGTTTTTCATATATTCCTGAACCTGCTGTATTGAATTCTGTGATGCCAGCTGAGTCTCATACCAGCCCTTCTCATCCATTATCTTGTAGAGCTCATGCTGATTGCTGCTGGCAAGCTCAAAGCACTGTTGATAAATATGACGCAAATCAGAATGAACCGCTTCCAGTATCGTTTGTGAGATACTTCGGCATCTGCTTTTTTCAAGTTCAAGACACAACTGCAGCATTTCCCGATCAGTTAATCCGCGTCCGTTTATATTATTTGGCATGTTTATCCTCCTCCCTCTTAATGAGTCATTCTTGCTTGGTTAAAGTATTGTGAAAGATCGGCAACTTTCAGTTGATGCTGCTCTGCCATTCTTTCAAGTGCATGTTGAATGTTTTTATCATCGCAAAGGGATGCGCACCAATTCATCGTTTTTGCCGTAATTTCTTCTGCACGTATTTCATCTTCTATATATGAAAGTTCCTTTAAAGTTAGCTCTGCCATATACTCACCTCCACTATCAGCATGTTATCAATAGTATTTAACTGTTGATTGGATTTATCCATAATAGATCATTTATTATCACTGTAGGGGTATCGCCAACATTTCGGAAATTTTGTACGCTAAGCAAAATTCGACACAAAAAAGCCAAATATCTGTACGTTAAGGAATTTGGCTTTTGTTATTGTTAGTTTTTATTTAAGGGTCTTAGTGAATTAGCTGGTAATCTATTTGAATCAAATTTATATTCTCCAAGAAAATTAATATGTTCCCATCCTAAAGGTGAGATATTTGGAAGTAATTCTTCTTTTAGGACATTATTTTTCTTAAATTCCTTTGTCACTTCACAGGGAACTTTTCTGGTTATGCTCATAAAGTTTGTGTTCATTAAAGAATATTTTTACGGCTTTTGATCGCCTTTTTAGTGATATTTTGAAATAAGAGAAAATATTACCTCTATCATTATCGATGAGACGCTTAACCTAAATTTTAAGTATTATTAAATACAATCTGCTTTTTTACATAATCTTATCGAATAACTCCAGTAACGAACAAACGTTCTACACTCCTAAATTTCAACAGAGTCATGCATAAAAACAGCGTACAAAAGTTTATTTTGTACGCTGTTTTTACTATGATGGGTCTTTCTCTCTCTAAAAGGGTCGTCTTCCTCTCAGGCATGTTAAGAAAGTGTTTGACCCCAATCAAGGACAAATTCTCCCTCCAGGTATTTTTCTGCATCAAGAGCAGCCATACAGCCTGTCCCTGCTGCTGTAATTGCCTGCCTGTACATTCGATCTTGTACATCACCGCAGGCAAAAACGCCGGGAATATTGGTTTTCGTCGTGCCGGGTTCCACCAGTATATAGCCCTGTGCATCTGTGCTTATTGCATTTTGCAGAAAGCCGGTGTTCGGCGTATGACCTATTGCAACAAAAATGCCGTTTGTTTCTATGATTTCTTCATTGCCGGTTTCGTTGTTTACTACCTTAAGCCCTGTTACAACGCCTTCTGCTGACAGGACCTCCAGCGGAGTACGATTCAGCATCCAGGAGATCTTGCTGTTTTCCCTTGTTCTCTCCTGCATAATTTTGGAGGCGCGAAGGTCATTTCTTCTATGAACAATTACAACTTCCTTAGCAAATTTCGTCAAAAAATTTGCTTCTTCCATTGCGGAGTCTCCCCCTCCTACAATGATTACTTTCTTACCTCTGAAAAAGAACCCGTCACACGTAGCACAGGTGCTGACTCCAGTTCCAATATTTTCTTTTTCACCTGGTATATTCAGCAGTTTTGCAGCTGCACCTGTTGAGATAATCAGCGCCTCTGTTTCCACCTTTCCGATGCCGCTTACTTCCAGGGAAAATGGAGGATTTGTTAAATCTACCCCTGTTACCCATCCTCTTTTAAAAGTTGCTCCGAACCGCTCTGCCTGCTTACGCATGGAGTCCATTAACTCTGGTCCCAGAATGCCGTCAGCAAAGCCGGGGAAATTTTCTACTTCTGTCGTTAAAGTGAGCTGTCCCCCAGGCTGGTCTCCTTCAATCACAACTGGGTTCATGTTTGCCCGGGCAAGATAAATGGCAGCTGTCAGCCCTGCCGGCCCTGTTCCAAGAATGACTACTTTTTCCATTGCAAAACGCCTCCTTCAATCCTTGCAGTCTACAATTACACATACCCTATAGGAAGTAATGATATCCTTATGGATTTTCTGCATGAAAAAAGCCGGAAGTTCCGGCTGCATTAATTTATTCTCCAGTTTTAGCGAATGTTTCAATTCTTGCACTGATTTCATCACGAACGTGCTGAAAGAATGCCCACTTTTCTTCCTCAGTGCCTTCCGCTTTGGCAGGATCATCAAATCCCCAGTGAACACGATGGATGTGCGAGGGAGTGACAGGGCAGTTGTCGGCTGCATGACCGCAGAGTGTGACAATCAAATCAGCAGAATGAAGAATTTCGGGATCTATCACATCTGACGTTTGATCGGAAATATCTACTCCAGCTTCTTTCATAGCTTTGACTGCAAGAGGATTCAAACCATGAGCTTCCAGTCCAGCACTTTTTACATTCCAGTTTTCACCGAGATGCAGTTTTGCCCACCCCTCTGCCATTTGGCTTCTGCAAGAGTTGCCTGTACATAAAAAGTAAATTGTTTTCTTAGTCATGTTTTTATCTCCTTTAATATAGATTATCTTTTAGTAATGTAAGAAAAGCAGCCACACATATAAACCAATAAGAGTAATGAAGAGTGTTGGTATCGTTAAGATTATACCTGTCTTGAAATACGTTCCCCAGGATATTTTTACTCCTTTGAGTGACAATACATGCAGCCATAATAATGTTGCGAGTGAACCAATTGGTGTGATTTTCGGTCCAAGATCTGAACCAATTACATTTGCGTAAATCAAAGCTTCTCTCATCGTGCCTTCAGTTTGTGTATCAGCGATGGCAAGGGCATTGATCATCACCGTAGGCATGTTGTTCATTACTGAGGACAAAAGGGCTGCTAGAAAACCCATTCCAAGAGTTGCTGCAAACAGTCCCTGCTCTGCGGTGATCTGAATGAAATCGGATAGCAGGCTGGTAAGCCCTGCATTTCTCAGCCCATATACAACGACATACATACCAACAGAGAAAAAGACGATTGCCCATGGCGCACCTTTGATGACTGACCGTGTATGAACAGCAGGGCTTTTTCTGGCCATAAGCAGGAAAAAGACTGCAATAAATCCAGCTATAATTGATACTGGCACACCAATAAATTCACTGGAGAAATATCCTGCCAGCAGTATTCCCAGGACGATCCAGGAAAGCTTAAACATGCTCTGATCCTTAATGGCATCTTTAGGATCCTTCAGCTGCGAAGTATCATAATTTTTAGGGATGCTTTTTCTAAAGAACAGATAAAGAACCAGTATGCTTGCACCCAGTGCAAAGAAGTTAGGCACAATCATCCGTGAAGCATACTCGGTAAATCCTATGTTAAAAAAGTCGGCTGACACAATGTTGACAAGATTACTGACCACAAGCGGCAATGAGGTTGTATCAGCAATAAAGCCGCTTGCAATAATGAATGGGAATATCATTTTTTCACTAAAGTTCAGATTGCGCACCATTGCAAGTACAATGGGTGTCAGGATAAGCGCAGCTCCGTCATTGGCAAAAAATGCTGCAACAAGCGCACCTAATATCGTTACATACACAAACATACGTACGCCGCTGCCTCTTGCTGCTTTCGCCATATGAAGCGCTGACCATTCAAAAAATCCTATTTCATCAAGTATTAACGAGATGATGATAATGGCAATGAAGGCTAATGTAGCATTCCAGACAATAGATGTAACATCAATCACATCTTGAAAGTTTACTACTCCTGCGAGGAGTGCCAGAACAGCTCCTCCACAGGCTGACCAGCCAATAGACAGTCCCTTGGGCTGCCAGATGACAAAAATCAGCGTGACAAGAAAAATAATGATAGCTAAACTCACGGTAACCATTCCCTAAACCTCCATCAGCTGCAAGTAATTCTAAGTCCTTTTTCTTCTAATTCTTTAATTTTGTCATCCTGATCCGGAATATGCTTCAGTAAATGATCGATAAGGGAGGTATATTCACAGTTTTTGTTCAAGGAATACATAATCCATTGCCCCCGGCGCGTTTCGCTGACGATCCCGGCATCTTTCAGTTTTCGTATATGCTGGCTGATAGCCGGCTGACTTGCCTGAAAAATGGCTGTAAATTCACAAACACAGCAATCATGTGAGCTTAGCATCTTTATCATCGTTAATCTGGTTTTATCACCAAGCAGCTTTAACACTCCTGCCGCTTTCTCAATTTCCAATGTTTGTTGAGTCATATAGTATCCCCCTTCTCTTTCTCCCTTGTACGTTATATATTAGCACTCGCTTATATAATAATGTACTTATATATAAGATGCAAGTCTCGAATTTGGTTTTTTTTTAGAATTTTACGTGACAAATTCTCTATTCGCCTTCACCAATAGTAAGAAAATGGATTCATTTTACTGTTAAAGTATTGACGTATTAACGGAATGATCTATAATGAAAAGCAATTGAATAGGACTACTCTTATAAAGAGCGGTGGAGGGACGAGCCCTTTGAAACCCGGCAACCGGCTATCATATAGCACGGTGCTAAATCTTGCAGCTGCAATGCTGAAGGATAAGAGAGAGTCATCGGTGTATGTATGCTGAGACCTCTTTCTTATGAAAGAGGTCTTTCGCTGTTTAAGGAAGGAGGTTATGAGTGGTCCTATTTCAATATAAAACTTGAGGAGGAACCCTATTTGTTTAAGAAAACTGCTGCCATTGCCTTATCTGCTTCTCTGCTTTTGTCTATCTCAGCTTATGCACCACAGCCTCTGCTAACTGTTTCTGCAGCACAGCTTCAGCAAAAAGTCGAGAGAGCACAAAGCCTGTTTAATACGGAACATTATGAGTATGCAACGAATGAACAGATACATGAAAAGATCAAAAAGATTGCCAGTAGCAGCGATAGAGTGCAGCTGAAAACTACTGGAAAAACTTCTACTGGCAAGGAATTATACACTGTTACCATTTCAACTGATAAAAATCCTGAAAAAGCCTACAGCGAATTTAGAAAGCTTAGTACCAAAGATCCGAAAAAAGCTCAAGAATACTTAAAGAAAAATAACGTGAAAGCGCCTATCTTGATTCATGCCTCTATTCATGGCACGGAATTCGTGGGAGCCGATGCAGCCCTGTCACTTATTGAGCGTTTTGCATACGAAAAAGATGCTGAAACCTCGGCCATACTTAAAAATTTTACGCTGATTTTTAACGTGAACGCCAATCCTGACGGCCGTAAAGAGGCTACCCGCTTTAACAAAAACGGAATTGATTTGAACAGAGATTTTCTTACTCAGTCAGAGAGTGAAACAAAAGCGGTAGTTGACCAGATTGTTGAATGGAACCCGCTTGTGCTTTTAGATCTCCATGGATATGTAAAACAGCGTGGAAAAAGTGCTCATCCGGGGCTGATTTTACCGGGAACCCCTCCTCACAATCCAAACTATGAATACGATCTTCTTCATAAATGGATGATTCAGCAGGCTGAGGCGATGGAAAAAGAACTTGTTGCACAAAGAAACAATTATGAGTCAGAACTGTATACAACAATGGAAGGAACTCATATTCCTTTAAGAGATTCAGAGGCAGGCTGGGATGATTATCCTCCCATTTATACGCCAATGTATAACATGCTTCATGGCGGATACAGCTATACTCTAGAGGCCCCTACAAATGATTGGGATGGTGTCCGCTGGCAGATTGATGCTGTGAACGGAGCCCTGGCATTTGCCCTTCAAAATAAGCAGAAGATGCAGTTCGATCAATTGGAGATTTACAATCGCGGTTTGTCAGGTGTTCATCCCACGCATGAAAAGGACTTTTTCCCGGAATCCTATCTCATCCCTGTTGATGAAAGAGATCCTTATGCTGCCCATAAAGCTGTTCAGCATTTGTTGAAGAATGATATAGAAGTTAGTGAATTAAAGAGAAGTGTCAGTATTCAAGGAAAAGAGTATCCCAAAGGCACTTATCATGTGTCGCTTCGGCAGGCAAAAGCAGGATTAGCCAACTCAATGCTGTGGGAAGGTGAAGATATTTCAGTCAAGGCACCTGCTATGTATGACATATCAGCATGGAATCTTCCTGAATTATGGGGTTTTGAACGAACAGCTGTTTATGAAAACATTCATACTCCTCTCTCTCCTGTGAAGAAAGTGAAAGAGAACGGTAACGTTTCAGGCAAAGGGCCTTACCTGATTCCGAACACTTCTGTCGGTTCTGTTGCACTGGTAAACAAAGCTATAAAAGCTGGTGCAAAAGTCAGCCGTGATTCTAAAGGAAACTTCTATGTGGGCTCAGAATTTAGAGAGCAGCTGAAAAAGCTGAGCAAAAATGTATCTTTGGATATTGTAACCTCTGCTATTCCTGAAGACGCAGTTTCAGTAAAAAATCAAAAGATTGCTATATTAAGAGATGGCGGTTTAGGTAAAGTACAGTCACATGCCGGAACAAGGCTTGCACTTTTGCAGCTGGGCTTTGAAGTGACTGAGCTTCATCCAAGGGACGTAGCTCAAAAGGGGCTGAACGGATATGATATATTCATCTATAGCGGCAGCCGCAGCCTTCTCTCTTATCAGCTTTCAGAAGCCAATAAAGAATTTGGATTGCAAAATGGAGCTGAATATGAAGCTTTTAAGGAACAGTTGAAGAAATTTACAGCAGCTGACGGACAATTTATTGCTATCGGCTCAGGAGGCTCTCAAGCTGCTGAACAGCTTGGTTTGACTGACATAAAAGTAACAGCAGGAAAAAGTAACAGCAATGGCATTGTCACTGTCACCAATACAAACAGCCTTCTGTCCTCAGGCTATAAAACGTCGGATGCAGGTTTTGTTTTTCAGCCAGTCTGGTACAGCAATACGGATGGCAAGGAAGTTGCTGCATACTTTGAAAATAGCGACCATTTCTTTACCGCAGGCTATTGGGCTGAACATAGTCAAGCGAAAGGAAAGCCTGTAATAGTAAAGGATAACGATAGAAATGTAACACTGATTGGCTTGGAAGCAGGATTCAGGAATCACACAGAACATTTGTTCCGATACCTCTCAAACGCCATTTTTACACAATAAATAAAAGCCGGGGCTGAGCTCCGGCTTTTATTTCTGCTAATGATACAGAATCGGTATTATGCATCCATGGCTAGTGTAATGGAAACAGGACAATGATCACTTCCAAGAATGTCCCCATGTATTTGAGCAGTAGTTAACATGCTTTTTAAACAATCACAAATAAGAAAGTAGTCAATTCGCCAGCCGATGTTTCTTTCTCTGACTTTGCTCATATAAGACCACCAGGTATAGCTGCCGGTCTTTTCAGGATAACAATATCTGAAAGTATCCGTAAAGCCAGCTGACAATAATGCTGTCATTTTTCCTCTTTCTTCTTCTGTAAAACCGGAATTTCCCCTGTTCGGCTTCGGATTTTTAAGGTCGATCTCCTGATGTGCTACATTTAAATCACCGCAGTAAATAACCGGTTTGTGCTGATTTAAATGCAGCAGGTGTTCTCTCAGTCTATCTTCCCATTCCAAACGATAAGGCAATCTTGACAAATCTCTTTTCGAGTTTGGTGTATATACATTAACCAGATAGAATTCCGGAAACTCCAGTGTTAAAATTCTGCCTTCCGGTTCGGAATTTTCACCATTCAATCCATAAGACACAGTAATTGGCTCTGCCTTCGTAAAAACTGCAGTGCCTGAATAGCCTTTTTTCTCTGCGTAATTCCAATACTGATGATAGCCATTCAGCTTTAAATCTATTTGTCCAGCCTGAACCTTCGTTTCCTGCAGGCAGAAAACATCTGCATCAACTGAATCAAAAAACGTTAAAAACCCTTTTTTTGTGCAAGCTCTAATGCCATTTACATTCCAAGAAACCAACTTCACTCTATCTCAATCTCCTTGCTGTATGGGACGCAGGGACAGGTCCCTTGTCCCAGCCAAATATCTTAATCTCCCTGCTTTTTTTCTATATCACTATTATACCGTATCCGGGACACAGGGACATGTTCCCTGTTCCAGCCAAATACAGTAAAAAAAGAGCATGGAACAGTTGTAGTCCCATGCCCTCTATTATCTTTGCACTCTGTTAAAAAATTGTGTAAAGCGCAGTATTTGCCAGCGTGATCATTGTCATCAGCAAAGTATTGAGGAATGCGCCTACATATACATTGCCAGTTAGTCTATAGAAGTAGCGGTTGAACAATGCGGCTACTAATAGGATTGGTACTAGACCAATCACAATGATGGAAGAAAGCGATTCTGTCGGATAGCCGGCAGTGCCTGTAGTAAACAATAGGCCATATTGATAAACCAGGTAGAGAACGAGCCCGCCGATGAAATGAAAGATAGAAATCAGATATCCTTTTACTCCATTATACTTTACCGTAGCTGTATTCATATTAACTGACAGGCCGACAACAAAGTAATAAATTAAGAACAACGGTGCATATTTCAATAATGCGATCAGATGCTGAGCTTCAAATGTTTTTACAGCAACTGTCCAAATCCGGAAATCAACTTTGAAAATTGCATCCGCTAGATATAGTACTCCGTAGCCGATGCCCACAGCAGCAATAGCTGTGACGAGCGATGCAAAAATAGTTTTCATGCTTGCTTTCACGCCATAATTATTTAAGGTTGCCCCTTCACGTTTTTTTGAAATATAATGGTAGCCAACCATCATCATCAAGGTGATAATTGCCACATTAATGGCCCAATAAAGGACTGGGTTAACAGTTGGAGCGCCAAAAAGCTCTGTTGTCGCAAGCATTCTGTCCTGAAGCCTTAAATAAATATATTGAACAACACTGAGAAGAAGCAAAACTGATGAGACTATTTTAACACTGCGTTCTGATTTTCTCACCCACGAAAATATCAGTACAATAGCAGAGGAAGCGATAAATATCATACTAACTTGCCTCAATAATCTCATTCCGTAAAAGTCTCCCCCATATAACGCTGAGAAGAATAGTGCAGGGAAAAGACCTCCAATTATGATTAAAATTAATCCTGAAAGCTTAGCTCCATTCGTCTTTGGAGATGGCAGAGGATCTGGTCTTGCAGTGTATATGCTGTTAAAGAAAGGAAGCTTTGATAACAGCGTAATAACAGGTATGAAAAGCAGGAAGAACCCGATTAGAGCTACAAAAGAGAGCCACTCTTTAAACATCCATGTCTGTCCTTCCTCACCCACTGTAAGCACTTCATAATAGTCTGAAAATGCCATGTCGTAAAAGCTGATAGCCTGTGCAGTTGAAGTTTTAGAGAAGTGATTCCAAGGATGTGTTTCATTTGGTTGATAAATGACTCTTGCTCCGCCATTCACATCATAGACCGTACCAGCTTGAGGATTCTCCGGATTGCCCAGGAAGCTTAGGCCTTCTTCTGTTCCAATATAGTTTTTCTTAACAACAGGCATGCCCGCTGCTGAAGCATCTGCATCAAAGAAAAACTCATCATATTGTCCTGCAATTTTGCCTGATGCTCTCGGACCGTATGAATCATTGATATCTTCCAAGCTTAAGCCGAGAGTCTTCAACCATTGATAGTCAGATCCCATTGTCAGAGAGCTGAAAATTTTTCTAATGCCGCTTTCCTGAAAATCTGCTTCATCCAGCATCACTGCATGAGTGGAGGAAAAACCTCCCATGGAGTGTCCAGATACCGCAATGATTCCGTTACCGCTTTCATCTTTCAGTACATAATCCTGTTCATACAGATATTGTACAGCATCATAAATGGCATGCGGCCAGAATGAGAAAAACGGGACTGGTTTTCCATGGTTCCTGTTGAGTGCCCATGATCATACTGATCCAGCGCCAACACGACATATCCTCTTTTAGACATCTCAATGGCCTGAGCTGCCTGCATTTCTCCAGAATTTAAATAGCCGTGCGTCGCCACAATGGTGGGCCTTGCTTCTTGGTCCGCCCCATCAGGCATATACAATAGTCCCGAAAGCTCTCCCCTTGGTGTCTCAAAATAAACACGGGACACATCCACATTACCGTTTGAACTATTGAACATGGAAGCCCCAAAACTTCCAATCAGTATCAATAGTAATGATATCGCTAATAAGACGACAGGTTTTTTTACTCTATTCAATTCATTTTCCCCCTTTATACCTTGGTTTTTGTATTTTGCTAACTAAACAGTTCAGAGTACGAAAAAGACACATTAAATATCCTTGAATACTGCTTCAAGGTATTTAATGTGTCTCCTTTTCTCATCACAGAATATTAACTTACCACTAGTCTAAACAGAAATGAAAACGTTGTCAACAAATTTCGACAATTCCTTACTTTCAGGTTCTTCCTGTAAAGGCACAAGGCCAGGGACGCAGGGACAGGTCCCTTGTCCCATAGTTCTTACTTTATGTTACTATTAAGCTAAAACTTCTTAAGTAATCTAAAGGAAAAGGAGTGCCGCCTAATGAACTCTGGAAATCTCTCAGATCATATTATTCAGCAGTACGAGAAAGATGAAAAAATGATGATATTGATTTTTGCACAGTGGTGTATCAACCAAGATCTTGATCCCCAAAAGGTATACAGCAAGGCCTATCCTCAGCAGGGAGAAAATTCAGTACTGAAGGATGTAATGGAGTTAACGGTGTCCAAAGAAGAAGCAGGAGAAATAGATAACAACGTTCTGTTAGGTGTTCTTTCAGCATTCGGAAATGATGACCTCGCCTTTGCCGTCACTAAGGAAATCCAGGAAGGAAAAAAGAAAAAATAGAGACTGTACGGCTTTGCAACTCTGAAATATCTTTAGAGAAGAAGCCGATAGTCTCTTTTTTTATAAATGTACCGCTATTATAAAGCTAGTAAGGGTTGAATTATATTGTTTACTTATGCGCAATTGTTAACAATTGTCGCACCCAATTCTTATATATTCCACCATTTCTAACGCAACCACTATTCTTCTTGCTTAATCTGTTTCGGTGATATAATGCACAATACTGTTTGCACAGCCTCTAAAAATGATAAAAGCGCAGCGTAACTTCTTAAGGCCTATAAAGGCTGAACACTCTCCCTCAACTGTTTTGCAGCATTCTTCGCAGAATCTGCTTGGCTGATAGCTGTGATAACTGACACACCATCAGCACCCGCTTTTATGACGGCTTCAGCGTTGGAAGCTGTTATTCCTCCGATTCCTACTATGGGAATGGTAATGCCTTCCTCCCTAAGCCTTGTAAGTAGCTGAACTCCCTGAACTTCCTTTGCATCTTCTTTAGTAGTGGTTTTATAAATGGGTCCAATTCCAAGATAATCTGCCCCTTGTTCAATCGCTGCCCTTGCCTCTTCCAGAGTATGAACAGAAACACCAAGAATTCCGCTGCCGATTTTCTTCCTTACTTTTTCTGCAGGCTCGTCCTCCTGGCCAATATGCACGCCGTCTGCTCCCAGTCTCACAGCAAGATCTATATCGTCATTTACGATAAATGGCACAGAATATTGATGACAAATTTCTTTCAGTTTGCCGCCCAAATTCAACTTTTGCTGCTCCTTTAATGCTTGTGTTCCTTTTTCCCTGAACTGAAAGAGGGTGATACCCCCTTCACACGCCTGTTTCAAAGTTTCCTCCGGATCACTCAGACAATTAGTGCTTCCCATAATAAAATATACCTTCAGCTTTTCACGAAGATCTTCAGTTTTCAAGGGACATCCCCCTTTTTCGTCGGTATGCCCAATGATTTGTAGGACCATGTCCGCTTCCTATTTTTAAATCATCTTCAATCGCTGCCTGAATGAATTTCTTTGCTTCACTCACTGCTTCATGTATGCTATGTCCTTTAGCTAATTGTGCGGTCATAGCAGCTGAAAAAGTGCACCCTGTTCCATGTGTGTTTGCAGTAGGAAGCCGTTCACTGCTGTAAACGGTAAAGCTTTCTCCGTCAAACAGGAGATCTGACGCCTCAAACGTATCCTGATCATGTCCGCCCTTAATGACTGCAAATGTAGTACCCATTTTAACCAACTTTTCGGCAGCTTTTCTTTTATCCTCCTCAGAAGAAATAGAGATGCCAGTTAATGCCTCAGCCTCAGGTATATTAGGGGTTATCACATATGAGAGAGGCAAAAGATACTGAATCATTGCTGAAACTGCCTCGTTCTGGAGAAGTGGTGCTCCTCCTTTTGCAATCATCACAGGATCAATGATCAACTTTTCCCAACCATAATTGTGAACGGCTTCAGCTACAGTCTTTATAATATCTGCATTAAAGAGCATGCCTGTTTTTAAGGCATCCGTTCCCATATCATCCCCAATAGAGGAAATCTGTTCTTTTACAGCTTGAACTGTCATTGGGAAAACATTTTGCACTCCCTTGGTATTTTGAGCAGTAACAGCTGTCAGCGCGCTCATTCCAAAAACATCCAGCTCCTGAAATGTTTTAATATCTGCCTGAATGCCTGCTCCGCCGCCGCTGTCTGAACCGGCAATCGTCAAGGCTTTATAAATCATGTCCGCTGCCTCTTTTCACTTTGCTGAAATTCATGATCTCTTCCTCTGTAAGATTGTGGAGGGAGTCGAGAAAATGAGCTTGAAAACTGCCTGGGCCATCTGCCTTCTCTGCGGCAAGCTCGGCAGCAATTCCGTTAACAGAAAGAGCTGCTGCTGCTGCAGTTACAGGATGATTTTCTACGGCAAGAAACGCCCCGATGATGGATGTGAGCAGGCAGCCTGCACCGGTTACCTTTGTTAACAGCTGATTGCCATTAAATACTTTTATCACTTGTTTTCCGTCTGAAACAAAGTCTACTTTGCCTGTAATGATGACAGTCGTATGCAGTATGGCCGAAGCTGACAAAGCAAGCTCTTCTAAATTTCCTTGAGCTTCCCCTGCATCTACTCCTTTAATGCTCCAGTTCTGACCGGAAATATTTGCGATCTCAGCTGCATTTCCTCTGACTGCTGACACCTTTACTTCATCGAGAATTCTTTTTACAGAATCTGTCCGATAAGGTGTTGCGCCTGCTCCTACTGGGTCCAAAATGACTGGCACATCATGCTGATTGGCTGATTTCCCTGCAATCATCATGGATTGCACAACTGCTTCGTCAAGCGTACCGATATTCAGAACAAGTGCTCCTGCAATTTTAGCCATATCGGCAACTTCTTCCTTTGCGTAGGCCATAACAGGGGACGCTCCCAGGGACAGCAGTCCGTTCGCTGTAAAATTTGTCACCACAGTATTGGTGATATTATGAACAAGCGGTGATGCTTGCTTAACTTTTTCCAATCTTTCAAAAACTGCTAATGGGATCATAATATTTTTCCTCCTTCATTAATCCATGACAAGTCCGCCGTCAACCACCAGGTTCTGCCCTGTAATTGCTCTGGCTCCTGGCGAGGCAAAAAAGACAACTGCATCTGCTGCATCGGCAGGTTCTGTTACTTTTCTTAATGGTGTTGATGACTCAATGAGCTGAAATACTTCCTCAGAAGTAGCTGAACTTGCGTCAGTAGTTCTTAACAGTCCGGCAGAAACCATGTTGACAGTAATTCCATAGGGCCCAAGCTCAGCAGCCATATTCCTTGTAAAACCAAGCAATGCTGCTTTACTGGTCGTGTAATCATGGTATGGAACCACCGGATGCTGAAAAAGGTTTGTACCTATGTTGATAATTCTTCCAAATCCCTTCTCTTTCATCCCCGGCAATCCAGCTTGAATTGTATGCAGGGCACCTTGTATCGCACCTTGAAACTGGCTGAGGTAATGATCCCAAGTGATGTGCTCTGCTTGGGGTCGTGTAACAGGGTCGAACTGAAAGTCAAGGAGCGCATTATTCACAATGCATGAGACTGGTTTTGCAAAATGCTCCTCAGCTTTTTGGAACATTCTAATTACCTCTTGTTGATTCAGTATATCCGCTTGCAAAGGAAGCGCCTGTTCACCGATTTCACTTGCAAGCTGCAGCGCCTGATCCCTGCTGCTGCGATAGTTTATCACTACCTGGGCTCCTTCTCTTGCAAAAGATTTTACAATTTCTTTTCCCAGACCGCGGCCTGCGCCTGTAACGAGCACCAGCTGATTTTGTAATCTCATTCTCTCTCTCCATTTCTTTCTTTGCAGTAATCTGCGAAACATGCCTGCCGCCAGGAAAGACAATGATAAGCCTAATAAGCATCATGGCTGAATAATATACGAAACTCTGTACTGTTCGACATGCAAAAAAGCCAGGTCATAAAGACCTGGCTTAGAAAGTATAAGTAAGAAACAAGAATTCTTTCCTGCTTTTCACTACTTTCCTACGCTGGCATAATCCAGATCAGGTCAAAAGGGTTAAAAAAGGAACGTTTTTCTCTCAGCCCGCGCCTGGGCACCCCTAGTAGCAAAGATATATGTAATATTTTCATCCCTATCATATCCTTTATCACGGTTTTCGTAAAGCAGGAACCTTTGACTGAGTTAAACAGCTTTGATAATACGTGCGTCTTTTCATCGAAATGTTCGGCTAATAAAAAAAGCAGCTGTTTTAGCCGCTTAAAAAATTCATTATGATTCGTAATTATGCTGCTCTTCAATCTGTCCGTGCTCACTGTGAATGTAAGCCATTGTGCCAGCGTCTTTAGCGAGTCTTTTTGCTTCTTCAACAGCATCTGATTTTGAGCCTGCAGTATAAGCCGGGTTATCTTCCCCTTCTTTTTTTACAGCCCATCCTTCATCATCATGAGGCACTACATGGAATCTGGCTTCATCAGTTCCTGCTCTTTCTTTGAAATACTCGTTTCGTTCATCATTGTTTTTGTTTGCCATTCTTACAGCCTCCCTGTCCTCAATAATAATATGGTGATAGAGGATATTTACCCGGGCTGCAGGAAACAAAAACCTTTGAGTGAACGGCAGGTCAAGGCTGGAGTATTTGAATGTGGTGCCTTGTATAATACCTGCCGAATCGGTAGTTTACTTCAATTTTGGCTTTATGCTTGCTCAGGCTTAACCAATACACTGTTGTTGTTTTACTAAAATCTTTTTCATATTGTATCCCAAAAGAATTTGCAGCAGATTCAACAAAAGCTTCAAATTCTTCCTTTAATAGAAGTTTTGGCTTTGAAAACCTCTTTTGCAGTTTATGTTTTTCATCTGTATACTGATTAATCACCTCGAAAAATCTTTCTTCAGTGCTTAAAAAATTACCTTTGGTCATATGAAATCTGCTCACCCCTTACTCGTTAGAAAGTCGAACTAAAAAAGTCAGAAAAGACTTGTCTATCTAGACTGCCTTTTCTGACTTATAAGCATTTTAAATCCATCCCTTGCTGTCAGTGCATCTATTTTATACTATGTAATTTCTTTTCGTGATGTCCGCTTGTATTCTAGCACCTGCAGAAAAGGAATTCAACTCTATCTCTGTTACATTCTGATGACAAAATGTTAATGAGATTTCTTTCTTTTTTCAGGGTTAGTCTAACTGCTCCCGCTTTTCTTCCAAGTTACTATGATTTATGGTTTTTTCAGACATGTATTTAGCGGAGCCTTTGCAAGGGATTAATTCCGTTGTGCCCTCAATCCAAATTAAAACACGCAGATTTTATTTCGCTCTCTCCCAGCCGGCAACAAGATTGAACAAAAGCAGGTAAAGCATTTTTACAAGCTCACCAATGCTTTGCTCACTCTGAAAGCCGTCCATTACATTATATTGCAGATTAATTTCCCATAAACCTTCTCGATCATTGAACATTGCAGAGTATGCAAGCTGATCTTCACCAAGTGAACCGGTTAGGAATTCTTTGAGGTAACTGCCGGCCTTCTTCGGAAGCTGCAAACCCAAAAGCGCGCTGTAATGCCCGAAAACGTCATCCACTTCCAGAGAAAAGCCGTTCACACCGAGCAGTTGAAACCAGTCTGATTCTAAATAATAGAAATCTTGTTTATGTAGAGCTATTTCATGAATGCTTGCATCTAAAAGAGTGCTGTTTGCCTCTTCCTGAAGTTCTTCTGTTTCTTTATTAACCCGTTCTATATAGCAGCCTTTAAACCTGTCATAGCCCAGCTCCACTTGCATAGCATCCTGATTATAATCAGCTGATTTTAAATAAGTGATTTCTTCTTCATAAAAGCTGTTTCTACCTTCTGTCATCGTTTTCAATTTATCGGCGAGCATTGTCTTCCTCCAGTCCTTTTCTTACTCTTCATTATAGCATTAGCTAAAGAAAATTTTCTATCAGATCAACTTGATTACTTTCCTTTCAAAATAATAAAAAAAGACTGTATCAGCAAGATACAGTCTCAGCTATCACGAATTTTGAAAAAGATCAGCAATCAGTTCAAAGGAACGCAAGCGATCTTCGTGTGAATAGACAGAACCATTAATCATAATCTCATTTGCACCGGTTTCCTCCATAAAGCTTGCAATCTTTTCTCTGACTGTATCAGGATTTCCTGCAATAGATGAACCGAGCTGCTGTTCCAAAGCGGCTTTTTCGTAAGGATTCCATAGTCCGTCCATGCTTTCTACAGGTGGGCTTAGCTTGCCCGGCACATTTCTTACCAAATTCAAAAACTGCTGCTGCATGGAGGTGGCAAGGTATGCCGCTTTTTCATCTGTATCAGCTGCAATCACATTGGCACCTACCATTGCATAAGGCTCCTGAAGCACCTCAGAAGGCTGAAAATATCTTCTGTACGCCTGCATGGCAGGCAAGGTATTGTCTGGTGAAAAGTGGCTTGCGAACGCAAAAGGCAAACCGAGTGATCCAGCAAGGCGGGCACTTAAAGTGCTAGACCCCAGCAGCCAGATTGGAATGTTCAGTCCTTCACCCGGAATTGCGCGCACCGGTCTTCTTGACAGAGAAGGTTTGAGGTAGGACCGAAGCTCTTCCACCTGATCGGGAAAATCATCACCTGTACTGCGGTTTTCCCGGCGGAGTGCCCGAGCGGTCATATGGTCTGTGCCAGGTGCACGACCCAAACCTAAATCGATTCTTTCTGGGTACATAGATTCCAGCGTGCCAAATTGTTCAGCGATGACAAGCGGTGCATGGTTTGGCAGCATAATGCCTCCCGAACCGACACGTATTGTGGAAGTTCCCCCTGCAATATAGCCGATCAGTACCGACGTTGCTGAGCTTGCTACTCCTTCCATGTTATGATGCTCGGCAACCCAATAACGGTGATAGCCCCATTTTTCAGCATGCTGAGCAAGATCCATTGTATGTTTAAAAGATTCTGCGGGCGTACTGCCTTCTATGACAGGTGCCAAATCTAGCACAGAATATTTGATATCCTTTAAATTCATTTTTTGCGCCTCCTTCTTAACACAACTACATTATATACATTTCGATTGCCGAAACAAATAAAAAGGCTCACAGTTTTTAAGAAATCAATTCCTTTGCCAAAAGCTGAAAAGACTGCAGTTTATCTTCAAATCTATGCAGATTTGTAAGGATAAGGAATTCATTACATTCATATCTTTGAGAAAGCGCGTTTAGTTCCGCCTTCACCTTTTTCGGCGTTCCAATAATCATCCTGCTTCGGTTGTGGCTGATTTTCTCCCTGTCACGAACAGAAAGAGGGTACTGTACAGCTTCTGAGTAAGATGGTATACGGGAATTCTCTCCTTTTTCCACCCTCAGCAGCCAAATATCCTGACTTAATGCAAGCTTTTCAGCTTGCTCCTCTGTTTTCGCACAAACCACAAAAACACAAACCATATGCTGAGGCTTCTTCTGATAAGGGGTTGCTCTAAACTCTGCTTTGTATGTCGAGATTGCCTGCTTCCCGGCCGCGGGGTAGAGAAAATGGCCGAAAGTAAATGCAAGTCCTTTTTCAGCTGCCAGTTTCGCGCCTTTTACAGACGTACCCAGCAGCCAAACCTGAGGCTGTCTGTCAATAGACGGAAATGCAGTAACTTTATGAACAGGATCATTTCCCAAATAGCGTTTGAGCTCGTCAACCTGCCTTGGAAACTCAGAGAGGCTTTTCCTTAGTCCGTCTGTCAATGCAAGTCTTGTTGCAGCGTCTCCGCCAGGAGAACGTCCAATTCCTAGGTCTACTCTGCCTGGAAACATGGCCTCGAGCGTTAAAAAGTTTTCAGCTATTTTTAAAGGGCTGTATTGAGGCAGCAGCAACGCGCCCGACCCTACCTTAATCGTCTTCGTAACAGCTGCAAGATGAGACATTATCACTTCCGGGGAGGAGCCAGCAAGCCCTGCAGTGTTATGATGCTCTGCCACCCAAAATCTATGAAAGCCGAGCTGCTCAGCTTCCATTACAAGTGATAACGTATGTTGAAGGGCCATTTCAGCAGTCTCCCCTGCCGAAATCGCGGATTGTTCCAATATACTGAGCCGCACCATCATCCCTCCTTGGCGTTTGGTTTATAATCTTAGTCTATCCCAATGGTTTTTTAATTTCTAAAGTTATGCATTCTGATTGAAATGAATTGTTCTTTAAGCAAACCATTTAGAATGGATATTTGCTCTACATGTTAATATGAAAAAGGTTTTACATGACGAGTAGGAAATTCCAAACTAAAAGAGCCCAACTTCTCTTAAAAAAGTGAGCTTTTTAGTTACTTCATATTTTTTTGAACATGTATAAAACTGCTAAGTGCTTAGCTGTTTATTGAATTCATTAACTGAAGGAAGTATTGGGGTTTATGAGTCTTATTTAGGTGATACCATGCATCTAAAGTGTCGGGTGCAAATACATCTAACATTCTCACTACTTCCAGCGCAAATTCCAGAGGAGCTATTCCTGATGCAGTAACTAAATTTTCATGGGATACAGCAGATCCCACTTTATAGAACTTTTCTCCATTATAGTTAGGACATACCATTTTAGTGTATTCTAAGTTATTACTTGTATGCCTTCTGTTATCTAAGTATCCCATATTCGCGAGGGCATCAGCTGCACCACAAATGGCAGCAATCTTAGTACCAAGATTTAAAGCTTCTCCTATTTTTTTCAAGATAGGTTGATGCATATCTTCTCTCCATGTAGTCCCTCCAGGTAAAATTAAAAGATCGTTATTTTCAAGTGTACATTCATCAGCGGAGATATCCGGTTTTATGCTCAGACCTCCCATCGTCATAATACTTTCCTTATTAGCGCCTACTGTAATTACTTTTAAAGCTGGTATATTATTTTTGAAATATCTTCCTGTGTTCAGTTCAGCAATTACATATCCATATTCCCAGTCTGACATCGTATTTAAAACATAAAGATAAACTTTTTCCGTCTGCATCCAATAACACCCCAATCACACTTGATATAGCCAATTATAAAATAACATCCCTGACAGTTAACGTCAGGGATGTTATCATACTTGATGAAATTTTATTAATTCCGACAGAACTTCAACCAGTCTATTTTTGAGACTTATTGGCTCAATCACTGTAATAGATTTATTGTAGGGTAAAAGTAAAAATGGTACATATGTATGTAACATATCTTTTTCAAGAAGAAAAACTGCTGAATTTGAAGTCCGCTCTTGTAGATAATGTCCTAAAAACCAATGATGAGAAATATCATTCAACGTTCTTGTATTTGCATTTATAATGAAAGATATCATTCCTTTTTTATCTTCTAAAGTTGGAAGGAGGTTTTTCATAAAGTAGTCACGTGCTGAAAAATTTTCCGGCCTGTTAAACCTATTTTCTGTTAGCTCTATACTTAGAATGGAATCTACTTTAAAACTACGAATATCATTCCTAAGATGACAAAATCCAATTATATACCACTTATTATTCCAATAAATAGTTCTGTACGGATTGAACAATCTATACTCTGATTGATCTCCCCCGCTTTTATGGTAAAGAATTTTTACTGAGTATTTGTCGACTACGGCCTGCCCCAGCTCCTTTAAGAAAGGTATTATAGAGAGTGAACTGATTCTCCTAATTACTTCAAGGCTGGTCACATGTTGGTTTATCATTGTTTCCTGCTCTGAATTTGAATATTTGCTTAGCTTTGAAAGAGCCCTATCAAGTGCTTCACCACCATAATATCCAGCTTCTTCTGCAAATACTGCAGCATGATAAAGAGATGTTTGCTCCTCAAAATCAATAAAAAGCGGAGCCTTAATAAAATTGCTCATTAAAGTATATCCACCGTTATGGCCTGGTTCTGAAATGATAGGTACACCACTTGTTGAAATTGTATCAATATAACGATATACAGTCCTAATATTCATCTCTAACTTTTCAGAAATTTGTTTAGCAGTAATTTTTTCACCTGAACGAAGCATCCATAGAATCGCTAACATATTATCAATTTTAGGCATGTGATTCCACCTCTATATAAAAGTTAATTGCTATTACTTGTTTCCGAATTTTGGTATAATTTTTTAATCGTTCCTGAGAGCTTTCTAGTCTCGCTTTCATTTAATCACAAATGATTCTGACTTTTCTCATTCCTAACTCTAACCTCTCCCTGATGGTCCCCCAGCTATAATTCCCATAGTGAACTACTCACCACTTATCGCTCTCACGAGCTGATTGAAGTGGGAGCTTCTTGGGAACTAGATACTTTTGTTAGCTATCTATATTTACCAAGCTATGAGGGTAGTCCCTACCCCTATGGAAGATACCATTTACATGGCTAGTTTTAGCAAATTGATACTTGCATTTATGTCCCTGTCATGATGGCTGGTGCACTCTGGACAATCCCATTCACGAAGGTTTAGGTTTTTTACTTCTTTGTTCTTATACCCGCAACAAGAACACAGCTGACTAGAAGCATAATTCTTAGGTGCGATTATCAAATCACGACCTTTCCAAACTGCTTTATAGTCAAGATATTCTCTGAATTTAGACCAAGAGACTTCACTAATGGCTTTTGCTAGCTTACGGTTCTTTTGCATATTCTTCACTTTTAAGTCCTCAATCACAATGACTTGGTTTTCGTTTGTGATCTCATTACTTATTTTGTGAAGAAAGTCATTTCGCTGATTAGCGATCTTTTCGTGAAGTTTAGCTACTTGTATTCTAGCTTTGTTTCGATTGCTTGAACCTTTCTTTTTACGTGACAAAGAACGCTGCAAAAAAGCTAATCTTTTTTCCGCCTTACGCAACCACTTAGGATTTTCATATTTCTTGCCGTTGGATAATATCGCAAAGTCTTTCAAGCCAACATCAATACCGACCTTAGTATCAATTTTAGGGAATAGCTGTTCATTTTCTTCCACCAAAACTGAAGCAAAATATTTGCCTGTTGGTGCTTGAGAAATTGTAACGGACTTAATCAAGCCCGAAAATTGTCTATGTTGTTTGATTCGCACTAATGTCTTTAGTTTTGGTAGTTTGATATAACCATTCTCAATGTATACAGTTCCTTTTTGGTTATTCGTTTTGTAGCTGCGGTGATTGTCCTTTTTGGATTTGAATTTTGGGAATCCTACTGATTTATCACGAAAGAAATTAGCGTAAGCCTTGTCTAAATTCATTTGAGCGTTAGCTAAGGCAAGACTATCGACTTCTTTCAAAAAAGGAAACTCAGCTTTATATTGTGCAGGGGTAGGATATTTGATAGACTTATCAACGCTTTGTTGAGATTCTTTGTAAAAGCGTATTCTATCTGCAAGAATTTTATTGTACACAAAGCGCACACATCCGAATGTTTTTGCGAAAAATATACGTTGTTCTTCATTTGGATAAATGCGATATTTATATGCTTTCAACATTGCTTACACCTACTTTTTTCCTTGTTTTTCAATGTATTGCTTTATGATCTCTATTGGAGCGCCACCTGTTGTAATCAAGCAGAAACTCCTTGACCAAAACATTTCCTTCTTTGGATAACGCCAACCGAAAATTCATCTCACCACCTGCTCGCTGAGATTCGCTCTTCACGCTCCTTGAGGTGGGAGAATTCTTTTCGGAAACCTGTTAAAATCACTCCTTTATTCGCGGGAAGTATGGATAAAAATGAGTGGAACAGCAGGCACTAGGTGCCTTCCAACCTGACAAAAGAAAAATAAGCGTAAGTATTCCGGTTAAATCCAAATTAAGCCGTTTTTTAGTGATTATAAGGGAATCAACTCCCCTTAAGCTGATCAAAATGCTTCATTAAAAGGTTTTTTAGGTGCATAGGCGGAAACCCTCCGTCTATTTCGGTCCATTTTTAATGTTTTTTCTAAATAGGCGGAATTCCTCCGTTTATAGACGCTTCATGGGCAAGAGCTGCTTTATGGATCTTTCCTGAATAGAATAAGGATGCAGAAAAAAGGTTTTTTTAATGAGGAGCTCTAGGGCTGGCTGAACTATCTCCGTTTTTTTATGTAGATAACTTCACGAGGAACTGTATATTATTCCCTTTTATTGTAGCATAAACATCTAAATCCTTCTCTTGAACGATTGAGGATTCTTAGCCTTTTAAAGTATTCATGCTCTTACCAAAAAAAGCAATGCGATTTCTTATGCGAAATGCATTGCTTTTTTACCTGTGTATTAGTTATGGATACTCCTAAAGAGAACCGCTTAAGCCGCTGGGATAACTACATTTAGCTTAAATGAATATTTTTACCATAAAAAATTTCATCCATTTCTGTAGTCAGTTTGTCTGCAATTTCCTCCGCTTCCCCTGCAGGAAGCTTATCCATTGTATAGCCAAACAAATAGTTGTTTAAATCAAATTCTTTCAATTTACATTTTGTATGAAATATATTTTCCTGATAAATGTTTACATCAATCATATCATAGGTGTTTTTAATTTCTTCCGGTATATAATTTTGTATGGAATTGATATCATGATCGATGAACAGTTTCTTTCCTTCTATATCACGGGTAAAACCGCGGACTCTGTAATCCATTGTCATGATATCTGTTTCAAAAGAGTGAATCAGATAATGAAGTGCTTTTAAAGGAGAAATTTCTCCGCAGGTTGATACATCAATATCAGCCCTGAACGTGCTGATCCCTTCAACAGGGTGATATTCCGGGTATGTATGGACAGTAATATGGCTTTTGTCCAGCTGGCAAACCACTGAGTCAGGCAGCGGACCCGGAGTTTCTTCATATGCTTCATCAGGCACTTCAACTACAGGTCCTTCTGAGACAAGAATTGTAACACTCGCTCCCTGCGGCACATAATCCTGCTTAGCAACATTCAACACATGTGCACCAATCAGCTCTGCTACATTAGAAAGTATTTTAGTTAATCGATCTGCATTATATTGTTCATCAATATAGTCAATATAAGCTTCGCGCTCTTCTTTCGTTTTGGTATAACAAACATCGTACATATTAAAGCTGAGCGATTTCGTTAGATTATTAAAACCATGAAGTGTAATACGGCGGTCAGGCCTGATTTCCATGAATTTGTCCCCCTTTACAGTATGTCCAGGATGAATTTATGCAAAATATATCAAAATATATAGTGTTAAATTACCCATTGCACACAATCATAAACGAATGCTTTCTTAGAGCCGGCATTCATATGCTTTCCCTTTTGCCCGTGAAGTATGAGAAAGCTGTATTACTGTATGAAAAGTAAAAAAACAGCAGCCGGCTTGGCTGCTGTTGGCAGTGTATGAATCTCCTTTATCAGCTGAGGCTGACCCAGACGCTTTTCACCTCTGTATAATTATCAAGTGCATAAGAACCCATTTCCCTGCCAATCCCGGATTGTTTATAGCCTCCAAACGGAGAAGCAGCATCAAAAACATTATAACAATTCACCCAGACTGTTCCTGCACGCAGTTTTCCTGCAACATAATGAGCATTAGCGATGTCCCTTGTCCATAGGCCTGCTGCCAGCCCGTATTCTGAGTCATTTGCACGCCCAATGACTTCATCCAGATCTTCATATGGCATTGCAGCGATAACAGGGCCGAATATTTCTTCCTTCGCAATAGCCATAGAGTCTTCAACAGCTGCAAAAATTGTCGGTGCAACAAAATACCCTTCTTCATAAGGATTGGATCCGCCTGCCACGATTTCTGCGCCTTCTTCTTTTCCTTTTTCGATATAGTTCAACACACGGCTCTGCTGTTCTTGAGAAATGAGCGGCCCAATTTCTGTTTCAGGATGGAGGCCTGCACCCTGGCGGATCGATTTCGCATGATCAGCCATATCTGAGAGAACCCGGTCATATTGCTTTTTTTGGATGAACACTCTTGAACCCGCACAGCACACCTGCCCCTGATTAAACATGACGCCGTTAAGAGCGCCGGGGATAGCCATGGAAAGATCAGCATCCGGCAGAAGAATGTTTGGTGATTTTCCACCAAGTTCTAAGGTAATTCTTTTAAGAGTATCAGCTGACTGGCGCATAATTAATTTTCCGACTTCAGTAGAACCTGTAAACGCAATTTTATCAACTTTAGGATGCTCTACCAGCGCCTGGCCGGCAGTTTCTCCAAATCCAGGCACAATATTGATGACCCCTTTTGGAAATCCTGCTTCTTCAATCAGTTCAGCAAGGTACAATACGGAAAGAGGTGTCTGTTCAGCTGGCTTGAGCACCACCGTACACCCCGTTGCCAATGCAGCACCAAGCTTCCATGCTGCCATAAGGAGCGGAAAGTTCCATGGTATAATTTGGCCTACCACGCCCACTGCCTCATGCTTTGTATAATTGAAGTATTTGCCGCTGACAGGAATCGTCTGACCGGTTATTTTCGTCGCCCATCCTGCATAATATCTAAAGTGCTCAATCGCGAGGGGAATATCTGCATTCCTTGTTTCCCGAATTGGTTTCCCATTATCCATAGTTTCCAGCTGTGCAAGCTCTTCTTTATGCTCCTCCATTACATCAGCAAGTTTATACATCAGCCTGCTTCTGCTGGCTGCGCTCATTTTTTGCCATGGACCTTCATCAAATGCCTTCCGTGCAGCATCAACTGCTTTTGCTATATCTTCTTTTCCACCCTCAAACACATGGGCGAGCGTCTCTCCTGTAGCTGGATTAGGTGTTTCAAATGTTTTTCCGGAGCTGCTTTCAACGAAATCTCCATTAATATAAAGTTTTTTAGTGCCTTCCAAAAACTTGGCTACTTTTTCATTTTGCTGTGCTATCATTTGACTCAACGTGATACCCTCCCCATAAAATAGTTTATGTAGGTTTCAATTGCTGAATTTTCTGAACAAGTACATTATATATCGAAATGGTAGCGCTTACAATAATATAAAAGACTTAAACATGCTCTCTGTTCTTGCTAAATTAGGACAAGTTTCGAGGAAGAGCATTAGGCAATAAGTCTGTATAAACAGCATGTAACTCTGCTAAGCACTTTATTTTTGGCAAAAACTGCAGTAAAAAGTTTTTTTAGATGAAAGAATTTCTTTTGTAATAGTCGTATTGCACCTGAAGCAAGGCTCTCCTTCCCTATCATACACCTTGCA
Organism: Metabacillus lacus; assembly: GCF_009674805.1. Taxonomy (GTDB): domain Bacteria; phylum Bacillota; class Bacilli; order Bacillales; family Bacillaceae; genus Metabacillus_C; species Metabacillus_C lacus. The sequence continues at coordinate 209,091 of NZ_WKKI01000001.1, forward strand.
TATAGAATCATAGCCGCCTGTCAGCTGATCACCTTTATACAAAGGATGCTCCATATATCCGCCGTGGTTTAGAGCATCTTTCAGGACATATTTTATTGAAGTGTAAAGCTGCTTTGCTTCTTCAACAGTTAGTTCGTTTAACCTCCTTGAGGGCTTCAGCCTGGCATGAAAGCAGATTTCATCTGAATAGCAATTGCCAATTCCTGAAATAAACTCCTGATTGACCAACTTTGTTTTCAACTGACTTTTGCTCCCATGTATGGATTTTAGAAATATACTTTCTGTAAAAGACGGATTCAGTGGTTCAGGACCAAGTTTTCTCAGTACTTCGGAAGCAGAATTGATTGAATGCAAGTGTAGATAGCCAAGCCTGAGACCAATAAAGTACAGAGAGAAATGGCCGAATGAAATTTCTATCTGAATCGTTCTTTCCGGCTTATCTTCGTCATTACCGAAATAGAGCCAGCCTCCAAGCATTAAATGAAGAAGAAGAAACTGATTGTTGTCCAAATGAAACAGCAGGTGTTTCGCTTTTCGTTCAATAACAACAATTCTTTGATTTACAACTTGTTCTAGGAACGTATGTGCAGCTGTATTTAGAGATTTTTCGCGGTTTATGTTAGCAGAAAGTATTTGTTGTCCTGCAAGGCGCTGCTCCAGCAAAATTCTGTAATTTTCCATTTCTGGCAACTCTGGCATGAAATTTTCCTCCTAGTTCCATTTGTCATAAAGCTGCTGTAGTTCTTCTTCATGCGATATGCCGTACTCAGAAGGAGTTTCCAAGATAAACGGTACTTGCTTAAGAAATTCCGTATCCATTAAAGATTGGAACGAAGTCTCACTAATGCATCCGCCTTTAAAGATATTTGCATGTCTGTCCTTTCCTTCTCCCGATGGATATATGGAATTGTTAAAATGTATAGCCTTTAGATGTGAGAAATAATCTAGTTTTTCTCCTGTTTCTACAACCTCATGCCAGTTATCTCCATTCCACAAGCCGCTCGCGTAAGCATGACAGGTATCCAGGCAAAAGCCTATTTTTTCACTATAATTTGATAAGCTTCTCACTGATACAAGCTCTTCAAGTGTAGTTCCCATTGAACCAGGCTTACCTGCATTGTTTTCAAGAAGCAGCAGCGAGCTTCCATCCCAGTCTTTCAATACTTCATCGAGCATCTCAATCATGACTCGATAGCCGGAAAGAGGGTCCTGCCCGATAGTATGACTTCCGTAATGAACTACAACTCCAACAGAACCACATGCTTCAGCAATTTGAAGATCATTTATTAGTGAGTCGATAACAGCTTCACGTTTATCATCTGCCGGCGTTAAGCTGGTAGGATACGGAGTATGTGCGATAGATAGCAGATTGTGCTCTCTGCAGAGCTCTTTACAATGCCCGGCATCCAGCTTATCAAAGTCCTTTACAATCAAGCTGCGCGGATTTTTAGGAAAGTATTGAAAAGCTTTAGCTTTGATACTTTGAGCATATTTTGCAGCACCAAGATATCCATTGCGAATGCTGACATGACATCCAAAGATCATGTTAGAACCACCGTTCTCTTTTTGTTTTAGCATGAGAATTATCTGCTGTTTTATTCATTTTAAATACTCGTGTAACAACATTTTTCAATTTTAATTTTTCTGCTGCTCTCCCTGTAGTGCAGTAGCTCCATTTATAAATTTGTAGATTTCTACAAATTGATAGAATAAGAAAAAGGGATTTCCGCTGGTCGAAAACCCCTTGTAAGTATCCTTGGTGAATGAATCACTCTATTTCATGCTTTTAAAGAATTAACAGCGTATACTGATGATCGTCATCTCCTCAGCAGGATCACACATCTTCATTGCTGTCAGAAGCTTGTTTTAAAAGAAACTCTGCTAAACCAGGCGAGTTCACCCTGAGCGCTGCATATGGAGGACGGCTGCCTTTTACCTCCTGAAATGGTACACCAAGCCATAAAATAGACTCATCAATTATAATGAATGGAAAGGGTACCTTTGTTTCTTTCATGATGGATAAATGCGGGCAGCAATTTTTCCATGTGCTATGAAGATCCTCACCGGATGGAAGATGAATAACTGCAGAAGATGAAGATCCGCGTAAATCCTGTAAAACTGGTTCAATATTCTTTGCATGAAACCATTTCAGTTTAGGATGCTGATGCTGAATCCAGCTTCCAATTTTATCATGACCTGCTTGATGGCCGTGCTGCATTTGATGTTCTACTAGCTTACGAATAGCTGTATGATTCCTTGCAGTTTTGTGAAAGAAACCGGAGTTTGCCAGATGGATGAACTTCCCTCTCGATCTTGTCACCGCAACATTTACAAGCCTCTCGCTGTTTTTCCCTGTCAGCAGCATCCCTGCTCTTTGCTGAGGATCTCCGTCAACTGAATCAAACAAAATGATGTCCCTTTCACTTCCCTGAAATTTATGAACAGTTGCCGCAAGTACTTTTTCTCTTATCGTATTCTGAGAAAAAAATTCATCCAGAAGAAGATTCATCAATTCAGCCTGAATACGGTATGGTGACAGGTAGCCTATTGACTCTCTTCCATGTCTGAGAGCTTCCATGATTAATTGCAGAGATAACAGAAGATGCCATATATTGTACCTGGAACCAGAACTGATCTCTGTCAAGCAGTACTGTCCGGTATCGTTTGTATCCAGCAAAATGGAAGCATATCCAGGGAAAGGGCTGCTCTGTGCCAGGGGCTTCCTGCTGCTTGCAACTGAGTCATGATCTCCTACAAGGGAATGATAAATGTGGCGGTTCGTAAAGGAAGAAATGTCAGGATGCATCCTTCTTTGCTCCTTTAGAAGAAACAGATGAGGATGTATGCTTCCCTTCTCTACCAGCTGAGAAACGCCGCTTGCATGAAAAATATCCTCCTGAAGCCATTTGTATGAGAGCTGGCTTCGGGAAACCGCAATGGGAGGCAGCTGCTTAAAATCACCGCAGATGATAGTTCTTTTAGCCAAACTGGCAGCAAACCCTGCTTGAGGAACATAAGCCATGCTCGCTTCATCCAGAATGACCAGATCGTATTCCCCCTCATAAATGGCCGGATCAGATGCTGACTTAGCAAGAGTTGTTCCTATAATAGAAGCTTCCTGCAGCAGCTGAATCTCTTTTTTTCTGAGTTTCTCTATTACTTGGGCAGCCCTTTTTTCTAAATGAAGCAGCTTTTGGGTGTCTCTGCTGCTGAAAGAGGACGAGAGGTCAACTTTTAACCCCTTTTTTTCCTCCTGATATTGTTGAAGTTCCTTTGATAACGTTGGTTCTTCTACCGCCAGGAGACTGCTGCCCATCAATTGGGTATGCTGCAGGCTGCTGCCGCTGTGCTCTGATCCGTACCGGATTATTTTTCCTTCTGAAAATTTGTTTCTTTTTATTAGAAAAGCTGCTGTTTCATCCATTAAAACATTTACGGCATGATTACTGTGTGAGAGGATCAGTACCCTTTTTCCTTTTAAATGTTTGTTGGCCGCCACCCGTGCAAGAGTGTACGTTTTACCTGTGCCGGGCGGTCCCCAGATATATGTAACTGGATTGTATTTACTTCTGAGAATCACCTCGTGTAGCGAATTCTTTGATGTATCAGGATGCTTGGCAGGCATGTCAGGATGCAATAAAGCTTTTAATCTTCCACGCTTTTTTTTGCTATTTTTCATTTCTTCAAGGCGTTGTATTAATTGATCAAGCAACTCCCAAGGATCTTGATGAAGAAGGACTTCGCCAACAGCATTTCCAAGAGAGCGTTCTGTTTCCAAGATGGCACTTTTGCCTCCGGAAGATAATATTCTGACCGGAATGTGCTGGGTATTCCAGGTAATTTTCCCTGCTGATCCCGGGGGAAGATGAAGAGAAGATGAACTTTCAAAGTAATAGACAAAAAGCTTGTCCGAAGATAGAAGCCTGCCGTTTTTTAAGGAAAAGCTTTTACCGCCGTATTTTTTGAGATGCTGAATTTCTGCCTGCAATGCTTCCTGCCATTCTTTTATATACATTTTGGTTGTTAACATACTTTTCTTCCTTAAGGGATGTAGTAGAGGCAAAAAAAACCCAATCAACTGATTGAGCCTTTTAGCCATATTTAAAACAATACCTTTTGTCAGTCAGCCTGACAAGATAAAATATCAGGAAATTCTTGTTCCTCCTTTTAGCTGCTGTTTGACAAGCTTTGTGTATAAGGAATGGTTGTTCAGTAGTTCTGAATGCGTCCCTCTTCCAGTAATTTCACCAGCTTCTACTACCAGAATCTGGTCAGAATGTATAACAGTTGAAAGACGGTGGGCAATAATAAAAGTCGTCCTTCCTTCCATTAAAAACTTTAGTGCCTCCTGGACAAGCACCTCTGACTCGCTGTCTAAGTTGGAAGTTGCCTCATCCAGCAGCAGTATTTTAGGATTTCGAATCAATGCTCTTGCAACTGCAATTCTCTGTCTTTGCCCGCCGGACAGTTTGATTCCGCGTTCCCCTACCTCCGTATCATAGCCATCTGGAAGCTGCTGAATAAATTCTGCTGCATTAGCGAGTTTTGCAGCATTCTGTATTTCATCATCACTGACTTCCCGCTGAATGCCATAGCTGATATTATCCTTAATACTTCCTGACATGATCGGGCTTTCTTGCGAAACGTAGCCAATCTGGCCTCTCCAGTCACTCAGGGAAAAGTCTTGGATGTTCGTATTATCTAGTGTAATGGTTCCAGAGGTTGGAGAATAAAACCTTTCTATTAAAGAGAAGATGGTTGTTTTACCTCCACCGCTTGGCCCGACAAACGCCACGGTCTCACCTTCGTGTGCCTCAAAGGTAATTCCCTTCAGAATTTGCTTTTCTCCATATGAGAAGAAAATGTCTTGAAATGAAAAAGTCCGGTGTGACTTTACGGGCAAAACATCATTGCTTTTTTCCTGTTGTGTGTTAAGCAGCGTCTGAATTCTTTCAGTAGCACCCATCGCTTTTTGAAAAGCAGTAAAAAACATGGCCAACTGGCTGAAAGGAACGATAATTTGAAACATATAAATGATAATTGCCACCAATGAACCTGCCGACAGCAGTCCTGAAGCAACCCTTGCCCCTCCATACCCGATGATGACTACCAGTATCAGCATCATCACCGTTGTCATTAAAGGCGAGACAATAGCCTGGATTTTTGCTTCCTTTAATCCAAAGTAAAATAATTTTCTAATGCCTTCTCTTCCCTTTGCAAATTCAATTGGCTGGCCGTTATAAGATTTAACCAGCCTGATGTCACTTAACACCCTTCCCAGCTCTCCGCTGAATCTCGCCATCTCGTCCTGTGTCTGCTTGGAAATTTTATGGATCTTTTTACCAAGCGGCATAATAATCAGCATGGAAACTGGAATGGCAAGCAGCATGATCATAGTCATCCGCCAATCAATAATTATCAGGATGATGATACTTCCAAGAATCGTGATTATTCCTGATACAAATGTAACCAGATGATTTGTTACAAGCGTCTTAACAGTGTTGGTATCCTGAGTGATCCTGCTCATCGTCTCTCCTGACTGATGTTTATCAAAGTAAGGTATCGGAAGAGCAAGAACAACACCCCAAAGTTTTTCGCGTATTCTTGCCACAAACGTTTCACCTATTTTTGTCATTAAGTAATAGGAAAAACCTCCGGAAATAATTTGAATAACAAAAACAGCCAGCAGGAAGACAGCAATACGGGGCTCAATTCCCTGATTAGCAAGCTGATCGACAATATCCCCAGTAAACAAAGGAATGGCAAGGCTTGCTGCAGTCTCAAACAAACTCAAAAGAAGCGCAAGGATGATTAGCGCTTTGGCAGGTTTTCCAATTCTTAAAAGTTGAAGAAACTGGCGCCACTGTCCCTGTTGATTTGTTTCCATGAAAATACCTCTTTCTGTCTAAACTTCTAACTATATACTAACCTTGATGAAGGTGATCAGCAAACTTCTGTGCTATTACATCCATTTTTTTCAAAGTAAAATTGACGATTTTTTGTCAACAGTGCTATAGTTGCCTAGGTTACTATCTTTCATAGTAATTCTTGAGTACTCTTCGTTTGTACCATCACATTTACCAGCTTTCAAGAAAGCTTACAAAGTATTGAAATTATATGGTCTTTTCAGCGCTCAATGGTCGGTTATCTTTGTTCTCCTGCAACGCTTTTCTTTCTGGTATATGCTGTTAAAAGATTGCTAACAAGGTCCTTTTGAAAAATGGTTGTATACCTAAGCCGCCACTGTATGCGCGTTCTCTCCCATTAACATTTTTTTAGCAGGAATGCTGACGTTAAGTATGAGAAACAGTGCCATGATGTGTTTCATTTCTGCTGAATTGTTGGGACTGAGCCGGGAAGCTCTCTTTCCAAGCTTTCAGACAATTACTGTTAATCAGGCACCGTCAGGCAGGAAAGCTGTTGAAACCTGCCATACTGTCTTTTGACCTGGGAAATGACTTATAATCAGTGACTGCCGGCTTTGAAGGAGTAGAAACAGGCTTAATGCTTTATATCTTTATGGCAGTGGATCTATTTTTGCCGAACTTCTCCCCTACTTCTGGTAGTTCGGGAGATATTCAGCTGCCAAATCAAAAATGCAAGAAGAAGGGATGCAGTAACATGGCTGTTGCCAAAAAGATGGAGTTGAAAGAAAGTAAGGACGAAAACAAGCCGGTTTATAATATTTTATTTATCATTGGTTTGTGCCATTTGCTCAATGATAGCATTCAATCAATCATACCTGCGATGTTCCCTATTTTAGAGGCATCCATGGGTCTTTCATTTACACAGCTGGGCTTGATTGCTTTTGCTCTTAACATGGTTTCTTCCGTTATGCAGCCTGTTGTAGGGTTGTACACTGACAAAAAACCAATGCCGTATGCTCTCCCAATCGGTCTAACCAGCAGCCTGCTGGGCATTATAGGACTTGCTCTCTCTCCTTCGTTTACAACGATACTACTAAGCGTCATTTTTATTGGACTGGGCTCAGCTATTTTCCATCCGGAGGGCTCAAGGGTAGCTTATCTGGCTGCCGGTTCAAAAAGGGGGCTGGCTCAATCCATTTATCAGGTAGGCGGAAACACAGGCTCTGCTTCTGCTCCCTTGATTACAGCTTTTATCCTCGTCCCGCTCGGCCAATTCGGAGCAATCTGGTTTACGATTATTGCAGCCATCGCAGTCGCATTTTTAATTTATATCGCAGGCTGGTATTCTACAAGGCTAGCATTTATGAAGGAGAGCGCAGCCAAAAATGCCAAGGCAGCTGTAAAAAAAGGAATTTCAAAGCCTGTTCGGAATGCTTTGCTGATTATCGTATTTCTTGTCTTTGCAAGATCATGGTATGGAAGCGCCATAGGTAACTTTTATACCTTTTATGCAATGGAAAAATACGGTTTATCCATCTCTCAGGCACAGGTCTACATCTTTGTTTTTCTTGTAATGGGAGCTGTGGGTACATTTGGCGGGGGGCCTCTTGCCGACAAGTTCGGTAAAAAAAATGTCATTCTATACTCACTATTGCTTTCGGCTCCACTGTCACTGCTCTTGCCGTTTGTGAATGCTTTCTTCTCTTACATCATACTTAGCTTAATCGGCCTCATCTTGATGTCCAGCTTTTCTGTTACCGTTGTATATGCGCAAGAGCTGGTTCCAGGCAAAATTGGTACGATGTCAGGACTGACTGTGGGCCTCGCATTTGGAATGGGAGCGATAGGATCAGTAGCGCTCGGGTTTTTTATTGATGTATTCGGCCTTTCTGAGACAATGATTGCTGCAGCTTTTCTTCCCATACTGGGCATTCTGGCTGCACTGCTGCCTTCAGATTCACTTTTGGAGAAGTGGAACGCAGAGTGAGACTTTGCTTGCTGCAAATGGTGATTTCGTCTATCTGAGAGATAAGCACTTTTAACAGAAAAATAAACAAATATTAGGACTGTAGACAAAATGGATTGGAAATTCAGCGTGTCTACAGTCTATTTTTATTTAGTGAAAAAATAAGGGCTGTTGATTTCCGGTTACTGGCGCTTCGCTTTAATCATTCTTTAGACCACCTGGTTCCTTTATAAACGGAGGGTTTCCGCCTATTCGAGAAATGCAGCAAAATTAGGAAGGAATAGACGGAGGATTTCCGGCTAATTCACTAAAAAGCTTCAATTTGGATGATTTTAAGCAGCTTAACCGGAATGTCTCCTCTAATTTTCTCCAAAAAAGAGTTCAAATTGAATGTAACCGGAGTTCATACCCTTATAGCAACCATTTAAAAAAAGTTCTTCCTTTAGAGTTTCAAGACAACATAACAAAACAGGGCATACTGATATCTTTCAGCATACCCTGTTTTTTCTGTATAAATTACTTTAGACATCATTGAACAGCGTGCTCTTCTACTGTAAGCAAATAGCTGCCGTTCAAAACATCATTTGCATAGCTGGAAGCATCATTTGCAGACAATCCATGTCCAATCATTTTTTCTTCAAGCAGATCTTTGTCGGGATAGAGAATGAACAGCTTTCGTATTCCTCCCCATAAAGATTTATCTTTATTTTTGGTCGAAAGATCCATGATTGGAAGATCCGATTCCGGCGCATTGTTTTCTTGGCCGTCTATAATAATATAGATATCTTCCTCGCTGGCCCCGTTAGCTAGGAGCTCTTCAAACTTTTTTTCTACATCTACTTGAGATTGGTAAACACCTACTATTTTTTTAGCCATTAACCTATTTTCCCCTTCCATAGTGTTCTGTTGTTTATTTACCCTGTTTTACATCCAGTTAACACATGGGATCATCAGGTTTTCTATATACAAAAAAAGGACCCGTGTAGACGGGTCCTTTGGTTTACTTATTTTCCAGTACTTTTATGAACTCTCTCATATAATCCGGGAGATCAGGCGGACGCCGGCTTGAGACAATATGTCCATCCACAACAACAGCTTCATTCACCCATTCTGCTCCCGCATTTATCATGTCGTCCTTTATGCCGGGTGTGCTTGTAACTTTCACACCATGAAGAATGTTGGCTGATATTAATACCCATCCTGCATGGCAAATCTGTCCGATCACTTTTTTATCTTCATTCATTTTCTTAACAAGCGAAAGTACTTCTTCATATCGCCTCAGCTTATCAGGAGACCAGCCGCCAGGCACTAACAAGGCATGATACTGTTCTGCGTCCATGTCTCGAAAAGAAAGCTCCGATTCAACAGGAACACCATATTTCCCTATATATTTTTTACCTGCCTCTTCAGCTGCGATAATTACTTTAGCACCTTCTTCTCTAAGACGGTGAACAGGATACCATAATTCCAGGTCTTCAAAATCATCACTGACTATTTGAATAATTGTTTTTCCCTCTAATCTCAACAGAGTTCCTCCTTTAATACTAAATATTTATCTACATTTTGACGTAACTTGCTGATACTTGCAACTAAAGCGAATTTAAGGGTGTCAATACCTCCGCTGTTTGGTTGGAAGGTGAGTTTACCAGGTCTGACAGGGCAGTCATCGTCATTTCAGACGAGGAATAGAGAACCAGTAAGGACTGCAGATCAGGTAACGTGCTCTCCTCCCTCAGCCAGACAGATACAGCTTCACTGTTTAAAATGACTGGCATTCTTTCATGAATTTCAGCCTGAAGATCATTGGCTTCTGTAGTCAGAATTGTGCAGGAATGAATAACATCGCTGCTGCTGCTCCAAGTTTCATAAAGCCCGGCAAGAGCAAAAGGTTTATTATTTCTCATATGAAACCGGTAAGGCTGTTTTCCACTTTCACTCCTTGCCCATTCAAAATAACCGGAACAAGGAATGATACACCTTTTTGAATGAAATGAATTCATAAAGCTGGGTTTCTGGTGAGCTGTTTCTGCTCTGGCATTGATAAGCTTGTAGCCTATTTTACTATCCTTGCTCCAGGATGGAATCAGCCCCCACTTTAGAAAATTCCCTATTCTTGCCCCGTTTCTCGATGCAATGGCAAGAACATGCTGAGACGGGGCAATATTGTACTTCGGTTCCAAGGAAGAGTTCTCATTCATTTGAAAATGAAATTCATTTTGCAGCGTCTCCAGATTATCAAATAGTGAATATCGTCCGCACACCTGTAATCTCTCCTTTATGATTAAATAACCCCGTCTCAAAAATTCTTAATAGGATGATTTGAATACCTTTCCCTGCTGCTGTTTACCATACATCTTTAGCATACCTGCCTTCTGTTTGAAGGCCTATCAGCCAGTTTTCTGCTTCTTTTACCGTTGTTTTTTTAATCTCGCTGTAGCTGTTTAACAGCATATTTTCAACATCAGGCGCCATCTTCTTTCCGTCTCCGCAAATATATAAATGGCCCTGATGTTTTGTTAGCAGGTCAATTATGGATCCTTTATCGGCTTCCATCAAATGCTGTACATAGGTTTTGGGTGATCCTTCAGCTCTGCTGAAGGCTGTGTGCAGCTTGACAAGATTTTGAGCACGGTATTTCTCCAATTCTTCCCGATAGAGGTAATCATGCTCTTCGTTTCTGCAGCCGAAATAAAGATGCGCTTCCCCTATTTGTGCTCCTTTCCTTTTTAATGCTTCCCTTGCTTGAAGAAAGCCTCTGAAAGGAGCAATACCTGTACCCGGTCCAACCATGACGATCGGTGCTGCATGATTTTCAGGCAGCCGGAAAGCTCTTTGAGTTCTGAAAAATATAGATATGTCATCACCTTCTTTTACATTCTTCAGATAATTGGATGCTGTGCCTTCATAATCACCCTTGCCGCTCCATGCAGAGCCTTTCACCACACTGACCGTAATGCTAACATGTTCTTTGTTCAGTGAAGGTGAGCTTGAAATGGAATAGTAACGCGGTTTCAAAGCAGGCAGCAAGCCTAAAAAGTCTTCAAAAGGAAGCATGCAGGCTTCATATTGCTCAAGAAGGTCCAGCATTGATATTCTTTTAGCAGCTATTTGGGTAGAGTAGTTGTCGTCCTTCAGCATTTCTTCCAGTTCTATTCTGTGAGGAGGACACACAGTTGTTTTAGCAAGCTCTTGAATTTGTGCCCGTGAAGCAGGCTCCTGAAGTTCAACATGATATGATAAGATATCATGCAGGCTGACACTTTTGCCTGCTGGAAGATGAGCGGAGCTTCTTCCTGAAGCTTCAATGATTACTTTTTCATTTCCGCTTAGTTGAAACCTGTTCAAAACCCGTTTTACCAGTTTTTCGTTATTTTTCGGAATAATGCCGAGGTGATCTCCTTCACTGTAAGAAATTCCTTTTGGCACTGCAATCTCAATGTGCCTTGTACTCCGTCTGCTATTTTCGCTTTGAAGTTCCTTGTTTAGCGTTACTGTGCTCTCAATTGCCAAATGATTGCGTGCGACTGATTTCTCAGCAATTCCGCTGACATACGAGAGTGTGATGTTTCCTTTGTTTCCACTTGTTCCCCCTTTTAGTTCAACGCCAAATTCCTTTGAAGCTTCCTGCCACAGTTTTTCTGTCCACTCATGATAGTCCATTTCAAAATCGCCGCTTGCATCGCCTTCTCCTCTTTCTATTAATCTTTGGGCTCCCCTTTCCTGCAGCAAACCATCAATATCAGCCGGTACTTTTTGATAAGTGTTAGACCAGTTACTATCACCGCAGCCGAATACTGCATAAGTAACATCGCTCAACGACTGATCCAGAGACTGAAGCCAGCTGAGAAAATCAGCCGCATTTTCAGGAGGCTGGCCGTTATAGGAGGAACTGATGAGAAGCAGCAGACCTTTTTCTGGCAGATTTCCTTTCATTTCATCCAGCGGGAAAACCTGCGCTTGATATCCTTGTTTTTTTCCCGTTTCAGCTAGTTCACGGGCAACACCTTCTGCCGTCCCCATTGATGAGCCATATAAAACCATCAGCGGAGTACCATGCTTCGCCGCCGTTTCAGCTTCTGACTTATCCTCTTCTTTAGATGGCGGCCTCTTTGTCAGGAAACTGCCCGAAAGCAGTACATTTCGTTTTTCTCTGACTTTTGCTTTCATTTTAAACTCGTGGGGCTTCAGCGTAAGTGTTTCCTTTACTTCAAGTTGGTAATCACTATGATCTATAAGATCAAACTCCCTAAGTATCATTCCAAGCACCAGGGTTGCTTCATGAAGTGCAAACTGCTGACCTATGCATGCACGCTGACCGTTACCAAACGGCTTGTATGCTGATTGGGGAACTTTGGCAGGATCCTCAAATCGCTCGGGTCTGAAGTCTTCTGCATCTTCTCCCCATGCTTCCTTATCCCGGTGCAGAACAGGAATTAGGACATTTACGCTGTCTCCTTTCTTCATATCATACTTTCCGGCAAGCTTTGTATCCTCAAGAGCATATAGTGAAAAAGCCGGCGCTGTAGGCCACAAGCGAAGTGCTTCATTCAAAACCATTCTGACATATTTCAGCTGTTTCACCTGTTCATAGGAAGGAAGTTCATCCCTAAGGACTGCATCTGATTCATCCTGTGCTTTTTTTAGTTTTTCTGGATGCTTCAACAAGTAATAAAGTGCAAAAGACAAAAGTCCGCTAGTTGTTTCATGGCCTGCAATTAAAAAAGTAATCATCTGATACCTAATATTTTCATCACTTAATTTATCGCCTGTTTTGGGGTCCTCTCCCTCTAGCATTCTGGAAAGAAGATCTCCTTGATTTTGTTCATCTGAACGTTTCCTCTGTTGTATCAAGGTATCAACGAGTTCGTACATCACTTTTATATCTTGTTGATATTGTTTTTGCTTTCCAAGGCTTAGTTTGTTGTGTATTTCAAGCCTTTGAAGCCGGTTCATGGCTTCATCCAATGCAGACACCATGCTTCCGACAAAAGGATGGTGTTCTTTGGAATAAAAGCTGTTAAACCGGTAATTGAAGCCGCATAGCCCGATTGTATCAAGAGTAAGCCGCGTCATATCATCAGGCACTTCAATCTCTTCATCTTCATTTAATCTGCTCCATTTTTGAATCAGCTGCAAAGCGATATCCACCATTTTCTCGTGATAATCCTGCATAGCCCTCTGACTAAAACTTGGCAGGAGAATCTGGTGGGCTTTCTTCCAGTTGTCTTCATGGGTCCAGCTTGTAAATAACCCGTCACCGGCAAACTCTCTTACATTTTGAAGCGGCAGCCACACATTTTTTGCAAATCTTTTTTCATCGCATACTTCTTCAACAAGTTTATGACCTGATACATAAAGTGTATCTCTCCCGGGAAGCTCCATTCTGAAAATTGGACCATGCTCATTTGCAAGCTTAGTAAATGACTGAGTAGGAGCTTCCTTATCTATCACAGGAAGGTTTTTCAAGGGTCCGTAAGTTTTAGGCTGAGGAATAGAATCTATAGGTTGTTTTAGCATTGCTTCTCCTCCTTTTTAAGTCCGGAATGAATATTCATTCCGTTTGTTGCAAAGCAATTGCATCCCAGCAGCTTTGCCGCAGACCATTCAGCAGTTCATCTGTCTCTTCTAACTTGCCCTGTTGAATATAGCTGTAAAAACTCGTAAAAGCACCGTACAGCAGCACAATCTGACCATAAATGGGAAGTTTTTTTATAAGTCCCTGTTTTTGTCCTTTTTTTAGAAACACTTCAAAGATTGCAAGAAGCTCTTGATAAGCATCCCTGCTTACTTGCGTTAAAAGAGGTGAATTTTTATGAGCATCAATAAAGTAAATTGCTGTTATGTTTCTGCGTGAAAAGAAAAGCAGGCCCTGAAACAATTCTTGAAACTCTTCGTAAACTGTTTTTTCATCACAAACACTTTGTTCTGCTCCAACAGCCTCCTGGAAATTCTGGATGCTTTCTTGGAACAAATCATTCAGCAATGCTTCTTTATTTTTAAAATAGCGGTATATTGTTCCTATTCCTACTTCTGCATACTCAGATATTACTGGAATCGTCGTTGCATTATATCCTCTTTCTGAAAACAGCGTAAGAGCAGCAGTTAAGATTTGTTTACGTTTATCACCCGGCATGTTCTGAATCACCTCCAAGCTTCTATTAACCTTTATTCCACTCTGCACTATAGTAAAACTGAAACTTTTTGACGATTTTCAAAAGGATTTTTATGTAAGATACAAAACTGAAAGCGGATGTTCTCAGCAAGATCCACAAAAATTCATAAAAAAAAACGCCCAATGAGCGCTGATTTAATCAGGGAAAGAGTCTTTGATAATTGTTAAGTTTCTGTCGACTATGATCCAGTGCTGTGGAGCCTGAAGACTTAGCTGCCAAACTGTTGCACCATGCAGCTTGTATAAATCTATCAAACCGTATTTTTCCTGATAGCTTCTTCCATCGTCAAACCATACAAGATGCCGCATCCCATTGTTTATATAACCATAGCCGGGCGTTCTTGCAGCAGGAACATAAAAAATGGGAGACCAGTTGGCAATTGCAAGATTCTGGCTGTCCAACGAAGATCTCGCTGTCGTTGAGTATGATGGTAATTCCCAATCGTATCCGTATAAAGGAAGAGCAATTTGCAGCTTTCCTGCAGGAATTTCTGTGAGCGAGTACTGTATGACCTCCTCCATCCAGTTATAAGGCGAAACAGGATTTGGTGGACCGGTCGGATAACCGTAATCAATCGTCATCACTGCGACAATGTCACTTGCTTCTGCTATTGCTTTATAATCATATGCTCCAATAATTCTGTTTGTTGGTATATCTTCTGTTTTCGCATGAACATTTACGTGAAGAATTGAATTTCCAATCTCTGCTTTCAGTTCTCTCAAAAATTCACTGAACGCCTCTCTTTGGGGAGGAGGAATAAATTCAAAGTCAATACTGACTCCTCCATATCCCCTTGAAACCATGAGGTTGGATATACTCCTTACCAAATTGCGCCTGTAAACAGGATCTCTCAAAACACTGCCGGCTAATTCAGCACTGAAATCTCCGTCTCTGCCTATATTGCGTATCATTAGCAATGGAATGACGTTCAACTGCCTGCTTCTTTCGATTATTCCGGTAACTGGTGACTCTTCATAAGCATATCCTTCTTCTGTAAAAGAATAGCCAACAACAGCAAGGTAGGTAAGGTACCTCCCCAAATTCTCCAATACATTGATCACCATTTCCTGATTATAAGGGAATGTAAAACCAAGCAGTCTCGTCAGCCGTTTTATCGGTGACGGAATTCTAAGGACACTGCCAATCAGCAATTGAAATGGCTCAACTCCCGGGTTGGCTGCTGTGATTGATTCCACTGATGTTTGATACAACATGGAAAGCTGCCATAGAGTATCACCGGAGCTGACTTTGTGCAGCCTGATAGGAAGTGATGCAGCAGGAAATATAAGCGAAAGACCAGGCACCAGCCTGTCGGAGGTTAACCCGTTTAGGGCTGCAATTTCAGAAACATCCGCTCCATACATAGATGAAAGCTGCCATAATGTATCTCCTTTTTGCACTACATGAATGAACATGCTGCATATCACCGCCTCATAAAAACATTGATACGATATTCTATGAGGAGAAGCAGCCCAATACTTCCCTTTTTAACATTTCCAAAGCTTTCGGGTTTCCTGATAATGAAAAATAAAGTCATGCGGAACATTTTTTACTGTGTATGGAAACACGCCCTGATTTGTATGAAGATATAGAAATCCATAGCTTGCATCAGAATATTTGAAAGACACATCAAACACATCTTGAAGCCGGAAACTGTTGGCGCCAGTCACTATTTTATCTTCATAAAGTTCTATCCTGAGCTCCACCTCTTCAAACAGCTGCCTGTTCCATTCCATTTTTCTGATTACTTTAATATATGACTGCGAGGCAATCATCACATTACCTCCTGTAAATTTGATTTAAAACCATCCTAACATAAATTGTTTTTAAGTTCACACGAACACAAAAAGAAATTGTCATAAACATTCTATTGAGAGGAGATAGTATTTTTATAAGCAGTTAAAGGAGGATATTTATGCAGCAGCATGAAGCAAGGTGCGATACAGAGTATGATGTGCTGAAAACTGTTATATTATGCCAGCCTGATCATATGACAATACGCGAGGTCATCAACGAAACTCAGAAAAAGTTTAAAGATGAAGGAATTCATATAGAAAAAGCTCTGGAGCAGCATGAGCAGTTTGTGAAGGTTCTCAGGGAACATCAAGTTGAGGTGGTTCTGCTTCCTTCCCACAGACAGTTTCCTGAACAGGTATTTACCAGAGACATTGGCTTTACAATCGGCAGTACCGTATTTGTGGCAGAAATGGCAAATGAGCTCCGGCAGGGTGAAGAAGGATATTTAAAAAAATGGCTTGATGAACATGGGATTTCACACTTTGACTTAAAGAAAGATATCATTGAAGGTGGAGATGTCATTGTTGACAGAAATTCCGTTTATGTAGGAGTCAGTAACAGGACTAACAGAGAAGCCATTCATCACCTGCAAAGCCTGCTGCCTGAATATGAGGTAGTCACTGTACCCTTTACAGAAAAATATCTGCATCTTGATTGTGTCTTTAATATTATATCACCAAGTGAAGCACTTATATTTCCCGGAGTTATTGAAGATTCAGCTTCGAGGGTTCTTCATGAACGATTTGACCTCATTGAAGTCAGTGAAGAAGAGCAATTTACCCTTGGAACAAATATGCTGTCTCTCGGGAACAAGAAAATTCTAAGTCTTCCTGTTAATAAAAATGTAAACGAAAAGCTGAGAACCAGAGGATATGAAGTCATTGAAGTTGATATTACTGAAATTATCAAATCCGGAGGTTCTTTCCGCTGTTGTTCAATGCCTGTGCTTAGAAAGAACTCTTGAAAATCATAATGTAAGGGACTTAACTTCTGAATGAAAGAAGTCGCAACAGAGCAAAAAGCCATTATCTTCTCTCGAGGATAATGGTTTTTTTTACGCTGCTCATTTTTAAGAGGAGATGATAACTGATTGTGTTGATTTTTTAGTATGATATCAGCATGAATTGGATAATCAGCGAAAGAAGATAAGCGCAGCATCTTATTGTATAGCACATGACGGTATGACACCTATACTCCAATCGACAGAGTGATGCAGCAGAGCCAGTAAAAAGGAAGCCGCATGAAATCTCCTTTACTAAAGTTCTCCTCTAATGTACCTATACTTCCCTGCATTCCATTATAAAGTCCTAGGTCATTCTCCGGGTTTTCCAAATATTTCGATAAAATTCTCATAAAAAGTAGAATATAGTATTAATTTTTGCAAAAATAAGTTTATAGGTATTCAAAAAGGGTATATATGTTTTGATAAGTTGCTTTACCACATCAGAGGCAGAGCAAAAAACAAGGGGGAAAACATATGAAAAAAGGGTTATTATTCGCACTTATTCTGTTAGTAGGAACTATGCTTGGTGCATGCTCATCTCAAAACACCAATGCCGGTGAAGGCGGAGAAGAAAAGACGATTACATTTATTCACTGGCGCGGAGAGGATGCAGAAGTTTTTAAGCAGCTGATTTCTAAGTTTGAAGAAGAGAATCCGGGTTTAAAAGTAAAGATGAATATCTATCCTTCTGAGCAATATCCTGTTCAGACACTTTTAAGAGAAAGCAGCACTGATGTTTTTGCTTCTACTCCAGGCTCACAATTTGAAATGTTGAAAAAAGCAGGTTTTTATGAAGATCTTACTGGGGAATCCTTTGTAGACCTTTTTAATGAAAAACTGATAGAGGTTGGCAATGTGGAGAATCAGCAGCTAGCCCTTCCTTATCAGCTTGTATATAACCAGCCTGTTTACAATGCTGATATTTTTGAAGAATTGGGACTAGAGCCTGCTAAGGATTGGGAAGGTTTTCTAGCGCTATGTGAGACCTTAAAAGAAAACGGATACATACCAATTGCTTTCCCTGGTGCCGATATTGGTCCAGGCCAGTTTATGAATAGTATGGTAATGAACAATGCTCAAGATGAAGAGATTTTCACAAAGTTGATGAACGGCGAAGCTCAACTCACTGAAGAATGGTGGATTAAAACGCTGTCTCAATTCCAAGAGCTCTACAAAAATGGCTATATTTCTAAAGATGCCCTTGGCACAAAACATGATGGAGCAATTGCTCAAGTTGCTCAGGAACGCGCAGCCATGCTGGCTACAGGCTCTTATGCAATGGCAAACATTAAAAACTTAAATCCAGATATTAACCTTAAAATGCTTGCTCCTATCACCGTATCAGAAAGTGAGGCAGCGTATGAAGGCGTTCACACAACAACCTTTATGCTTGGCCTGAACACGAATTCAGAAAGAAAAGAGGAAGGGAAAAAGTTTATTGAATTCCTTGCTCAAAAAGAGAATGCTGAAATATACGCTAACGAAACTGGTCAGTTCCTTACTATCAGCGATATAGAGTATGAGTCAGATGAGCTTAAAAACTCAATTGATTGGATGGAAAAGAAAACAAGATTTCAGCCGCGCTACATGATTCCGAATCTTGATGTAGAAAAAGCTGTTCTAGGTTCTATTCAATCCGTAATTGGGGGAGAAAGCCCTGAAAAAGCTGCTGAGGAAGCTCAGAAAATTGTAAACCAAAATATCTCACAATAAATATAGTTCAGCTCCAAAAATACCATACATCTAGAAGGGGAACTTTCCGGAGTTCCCTTTTTTACACTATAACTTTGTCAGGCGGGGGTTCTATGAAACTTAAAAGAAATAAAGCTTTGTATCTGTTTATTTTGCCAGGGCTGCTTATTTATTCCGTTTTCTTTGTATATCCCACTTTCAGTGCCCTCTTCTACTCTTTTACAAACTGGGATGGCCTTACTCCAGACTATGATTTTGTCGGTCTGAATAACTATACTAATATCCTGACAAATGATTCAATTTTTATGAAGGCATTTGGAAATAACCTGAAATTTATGCTGTTTGTGGTTGTTTTTCAAACACTATTGTCATTAATTTTTGCAATTTTTGTTGTGAAAAATACTAAAACTAATACGTTTCTAAGAGCACTTTACTTCTTTCCAACGATACTTTCTTCAGTATCAGTAGCTTTTATCTGGTCTTTTATTTACGATCCTGAAATGGGTGTATTGAACACAGTCCTAAGAAGTATAAATTTGGACTTTTTAGCACAAAACTGGCTTGGAAACGAAGGGCTGGCTATTTTCTCCATCGCAGTTGTGCAAGTATGGTTTCATACTGGACAAATGCTGATTATTTTTGTCACCGGACTGCAGAGCATACCTGAAGACTTATATGAAGTGGCAACAATTGAAGGCGCTTCAAGATGGCAGAGATTCCGGTTTGTTACATGGCCTCTTTTGGCTCCGGCAGCAACAATTGTAATTGCTTATACAACTCTTCAGTCCTTTAAGGCCTTCGATTTAATATATGCGATGACTCGCGGGGGTCCAAACTATGCTACAGAAATCCTGGCAACATTAATCTATTCATCTGCTTTTAGAAACTTTAAGTTTGGCTACGCTTCTGCACAATCTGTTATTTTTATGATTGTCATTGCAGTGATCACCATTGTGCAATTCAGAATTTTAAGAGCAAATAGAGTAAATACGTAAGGAGGGACAGAATGAAATCTACTAAAGGCGGATTGCTCATATTATACGCACTGCTGATCATCATACCAGTGCTGTCTATCTTTTTTACAACCTTTAAAACACCTGCAGAAATGTACAAAAATGTTCTTGGTATACCTGAAAATATTAGTCCGGAAAATTATACTTCCCTTGTAGCTAATGAATCAATGGGTACATATTTTACAAACAGTGTGACTGTGACGATCTGTTCCGTTATTCTCACTCTTTTCCTTTCAAGTCTCATTGCGTTCAGCATCACAAGATTAGGGAAAACAATTGGAAATGGTTTTTTTATTCTATTTTTGCTGGGTATGATGGTTCCTGCACAGGTGAATATGATCCCTCTTTATCAGCTGATGGTTGAATTAGGGCTCACGAACAGTCTTGCAGGACTGATCATTGTTAATACTGCTGTAACAATGCCCGTTGGTGTTTTTATTTTAACAGGGTTTATGAAATCGCTCCCCTCTTCCCTTTTTGAAGCCAGCAGTATAGATGGCGCTTCTAACTGGAAGATGTACACTAAAATTGCGATTCCTTTATCACTGCCATCCTTGGCAGCAACTGCAATTTTCCTGTTTGTTATGCATTGGAATGATTTACTGTACCCTCTTTTGCTGATTACAGACGATCAATACAAAACGCTTCCGCTCGCTCTCCTGGATTTTCAGGGAGAATATATGACCAATTATCCTATGCTGTTTACCGGGGTCATTTTAGCATCTGCACCAATGGTTATTGCTTATCTGTTTCTTCAGCGTTACTTTATAGCAGGCATGACAGCCGGTTCTGTAAAAGGCTGAAGAAATCCACCTCTGAGTTTTCAGAGGTGGATTTTTTTATGAATTAGTCCAGCAAGTGCTGCGGCTACAGGGATATTCCCTCTATATTTGCTTATACTAAATTTGGGTAAAACAGTATAAGCAGGAAGGAAGGCAGATTTCTATGAAAGAAATTCTACAGCATGTGAAGCTTGAATTAGAACAATCATTTGACAATCCTGAGGGGCATGATTTAGACCATTGCATATCAGAATTGCAAGAGGCAAAGAAAAGTGCCGGGGACAAACAGGAAATGTTTCAAGGTATCATCCATGCAGTTCAGCATGCCAAACATGCAAAACAGCAGCTGATCAGAACAGGAGATGCTTCTGCCACCAATGCTTTTGCAGAAGCACACAGAGCAGTTGACCAGGCCATGCACTCCTATGAATCAACCGATAATGATCCTTTATAGGATAATCGGAGATAACTTCCCACAGAAATACTAAGAACAGGCGGTAAAAAAAGGTACTAAAAAAAGGAGAAGCAAATTTACTTCTCCTTGGGACGAGGGACCTGTCCCTGCGTCCCTCTAACTCTCTTCACCCTTAGCCATTTTTTCTACTTTAACAAGCCCTTGAATGGTATTGTCCAAATCAAAATAGGCCCTTATCAGGTCGCCCTCCTGAATTTTTATATTGGAAGTGTCAGGAATTTTACTGGAAGTAAAGTGTATACCTCCAGATCCTTCAATGGAAACGCCGTGATAATCATCGCCGGTAACCTCGGTGATTTTATATTTATAAACCCTGTACTGCTGGTCTTCTATCTGTTTGTTTAAAGCTTCAGGTTTTTCTTCCGGAAAGAAGTTAACCGCCAATAAGGTAACCAAAACGACAATGAGTGAAGATAGGATAATGGATTTTGCTTTCATTGGTCCCCTCCTGTAATATAATCATCTCTCTATATTATACTTGTACCACAATCAGAGGTCATGTAATCTGCATCACATTGTTGAGAGATTATTATAATCTATATGAAACCAATGACAATCCAATGCTTTTTTCTGAAAAAAAACTGTGATAATTTCACGTATAAACAAAGCTTATAATGGGAAGTAAAGACGCTGGGGCAAAAGTTAATAAAAATGAAGACTTTCTGAACTAATAAGGGTATTTAACACTTCTAAATACAGGTGAGTTATAATACAAGTATAATAAGAGAAACTTAAACGGAGGTTACAATGACAAATACAACAGTTGGAACGTTTCGCTTAATGGGATTTTTAGAAGGAGGGTCACTCCTCATACTTCTATTTATCGCAATGCCTTTAAAATATCTCGCTGACATCCCATTGGCTGTTACAGTGGTCGGCTCTTTGCATGGTTTTCTGTTTATCCTCTACCTTTTTATCCTTGCATATACAACGTTTAAAATACGCTGGTCTCTAAAGTGGGTAGTGAGTGCAATTGCAGTCGCCTTTATTCCTTTTGGAAACATTGTGTTAGATGCTAAACTAAAACAGTCTTCATATATGTAAGCTACTATATACAATCCAGCTGCCGGGTTACTCCTGCAGCTTTTTTTTATAAAAAAAAAGATATTGAGAAGGTTAAGTTTCTCACTATCTTTTAGTCAATACTACTGTCTTCCCACAGATGCTTTAATTTTTCATCAGTACATGGGTAGTTTATCTTGAAAAGATAATCTTTCGTTTATAAAGGATTCTGGAGCAAATTGCCAGGACAATGATGACAAACAGTAGCAAAGCTGCCTTATGAATGACTTGGCTGAAAGCTTCAATATTAAAACCCAGGTAATGACCGGCCGCAAAAAAGACTGCTGTCCATATAAAGCCTATGGAGTAAGAGTATAGTGCATACTTTCTATAGGCCATTTGATTAGCTCCCACAATATATGGCACAAGATGACGGATGACAGGTAAAAAATAGCTGAGAATAATTGAAAATGCTCCATACCTTGCAGTGAGCAGTTCTGCCCTTTCAATATGCTTTTTCCATTTATTCTTCCTGCCAAAATATGCGAGCACTGGTGCTCCAAGCAGTCTGCCGCCAGCGTAGCCAATGGAAAGGCCTGAAATGACGCCAAAATAAGTAACAAAAAAGGCGCCATAAGGCTGCAATATACCCAGGGAAGATGCAAAACCCCCGCACATGACAATGGCTTCATCAGGAATTGGAAGCCCAAAGATACCCAGCCATAAACTGAAAAACAAGGCCACATATCCATAGCTGCCAATCAAATCAATAAAATGCTCCAGCTCCATGCCAGGTCTCCCTTATATCATTTTTGCATGTTTACAAGTATACACAAAAGCAGGCGGAATATTTAGAGGTACAAATTTAAAAGAAACAGAATTATAATACGCCTTTAGCATCTCTTTCATTTGAAAAGAGTACTGAAAGCCGACAAAAGCTCCGTCCTCTTGAAGAGAGTTTTTAACTTCATTCATGATACTAGTTCTGCTTTCATCTGAAAAATTAGCAAAAGGGAGACCGGAAATAACCGCATCAGCCTTTTTTAAATTCATTTTGTCCATTATGACTGTAAGCTCTTCAGCATTAGATGCAAAATAAAAAGATGGATACTCCTTCTTCAGCTTTTCTCTCATGTAGAAATCCTGTTCTATAATAAGGACAGAAGAGCCATTTTTGGCATTCTGAGAAATATATTTGGTAAAAACGCCTGTTCCGGCACCTAATTCAACAATTGTTTCTGCTTGTTCCCAATTCACTTGATCCACAATCTTTTTTGCCAAAAAACGGGAGCTGGGTGTAATGCTTCCAATTTGCTTTGGATCAGTCCAAAATTTATAGAAAAATAATGCTCTATTGTTACGTTTTAGTTTATATGGCATGTTAAACCTCTTCTCTAGCTGCTTGGTTTTACCAATAGGACCTTTAACTGGCTTTTCTTATTTTATAATACCACTTTGAAAACAACAATGGTAATTTCCCCTTTTTCACCCTTTTGTTATGCTGCCGGGCTGAGAAGCAAAAACGGCACAGTCCAGTATTAAGGGGACTGGCACCGTTTCGCCTTAAAGGAGGCTTTCCCGAGGCTGCCCAATTCAAAGGGATTTCTTTAAAGTTACTGACTGACAGCATCAGAAGAAGCAACAACCTGTACTTCAAGTGTTCCGCTTTTACTATCAACAATCGACCTGATCATGACTGGATAATCTTTGTTATTCATGAATTTGAAATCCTTGTATCCGTATGCCACAGTAGCATCCTTGCCTTCTGGTACGTATCCAACTGACTTGGAGTGATGATGAAGTTCTAAAATTTCCAAACCTGCCTTTTCAACTGCATTATATAAAGTACTGGAGGTTTGGCAGACTCCACCGCCGATACCTTCCACAAATTCCTTGTTTACAATTTCAAGTGCCTTTTGGTAGCCATTTTCTATAGTTCTGTCGCCTACAACTAAATTGAAGTAAAAGCGGTCTCCGGGACCAAGAACAGTTTGGTTAATTACGTTAGAGGATATTGAAATGTTTTGTGTTCTCCCGGCTATCGTTGGATTGAAAGAAGTTTTGTAACTCCCAAGCAGGATTGTTTGCTCCGGTGAGAAAGTATCTTTTGAAACATTTGGCGGAGTCTCTTCGATAGGCAGCTCAATTTCTTTATCAAAAGCAGTCATATTATTTAAAAGTTCCAAAGCCTTTTTTTCGTCAAGTATTACCCTGCTTTGTCCGCCTGTCAACTCGCCGTTTGAATTCAGTTTAACAGGAATCATTGGCCGGTCGATATTCCTTGCCAGCTCTTTCACAACCTTTTGTACATCTTCTCTGTTCTCTTTAGAGGGCATATAGGTATGAAGAACATTACTGTTTCTGTTATCAATGAGCTTTACTTCAAGCTCGTAATCTTTCGTAACAAGGCTGCTGAGTTTTTGTTCATTTCTCTTTAGTACTTTTTCCTCAGTTTCCTGTCCACCGCTTAAACTGCTGCAACCAGTTAAAACTAAGCTGAATAAAGCGACATAAATCAATTTTTTCATGTATTCTCTCCCATTTAACTTTTTGTTAGACCCCTTTTATTTCTAAGATCGTTCTGTATATAAGACGAATGATACCCTGCAAATGTTTCATGAAATAGAAAAATTATCAAATTTACCTCAACATATTTTACATGTTTGGTGGTAACAGTTCAAGTGGCTTTCTGCTGGTTTGTACTGAAGAAACTCTTATCCTAAAGTAAAATGATAATGATGACAATAAAATTAACCGCTATTATTTTTAGAAGCTTGTATAGCCATTACACCCGCAATAATCAAGATTCCGCCCAATGCAGATGACATATAAAATTCTTCTTTTAAAAGCAGCATTGCAGCTAAACATGCAACTGGAGGCTCCAGGTACATAAAGTTTGAAACAATGCTGGCCTCCATGATTTCAAGTGCTTTACCCCAAAACCAATAGGCTATAGCTGTAACAAATACACCCAGAAACAGCAAATGCCATACATTTGAGGAGCTTAACAGCTGCAGCTGCATGAGCCCCCCATTACTCAAAAAGATCGGCATAGTAACTGCACAGCCAATACAGCTAATATAAAAAGTAATAGTTAAGCTTGGGTATGGAATATCAAGTTTCTTAAGTAATATAGAATAAACAGCCCAGTTCAATGTGCTGGCCAGCATAAAAAAATACCCTGCTTCCCTTGGAAACACAAAGTTCCCGGAACCAAAGGCAGTAATAAATAAAACACCCAGGATGGCAGTCAGCATCCCCAGAAGCATATAAAAGGAAAACGATTCCCGCAAAAAGATGACTGCCAGGATTACGGTGAAAACTGGTGAAAATGCAATCAGCCATCCTGCTTCTGAGGCATCAATAGATGTAAGCGCAGCCGCCTGCAGCAGTTGATGAACAAACACACCTATAATTGAAAGGATAAACAGGTGCGGCCAATATTGAGGCGAAACGAATATTTTTTTCCTGGTGATGACTAGCAAAACTAACAGAAATACTGCTCCTATTGCAAATCTGGCTGTAATCAAAGAGAACAAATCCAATTCATCTAGGACCGATTTTGCCGAAACAAAGGAAATGCCCCAAAAAGCCACTGCAAGAAAAGCATATAGGGAACTCATTAATTTTAGTTGATTTTTCAATTTTTCCCCGCCCAGTTAAAATAGCTTGTTTCTATCACATTATGCTGAAAACATAGAAGATATGAATACTGGACAAACAGGTTTACTATTAATTAAAAAAGGGAAAAGAATAGAGGTTATTTATAATTAGATCCGTTAAACACAGTTCAAAGGAGAAACAAGATGTCCATATTGATTGTTGACGACAATAAGGTAAATCTTTTCGTTATTGAAAAGATCTTAAAAAACGAAGGGTACACAGATTTTATTTCATTTACATCAGCAACGGAACTTTTTCAGTATTTAAAACTGGATTCCCCTTCCTCACAGATTGATGCGGATGTTATTCTTATGGATATCATGATGCCCGGAATAGACGGAATACAGGCCTGCAAGATACTTCAAGAGACACCTCATTTAAGAGATATTCCTGTCATATTTGTTACGGCACTGGAAGATTCCGAAAAAGTAGCAGAGGCTTTGGATGTGGGAGCCATTGATTATATAACAAAACCTATAAAAAAAGTTGAACTGCTTGCACGTTTAAGAGTGGCACTTCGGCTAAAATATGAAAAAGACTGGCATACGCAGCAAGAGAAAAAAATAAGAGATGAGCTCCGCCTTGCAACAGAAGTTCAAAGAAATTTATTAAGCAGCCCCATCTCTACACCGAATCTTCAAATCGCATCCTCTTACCTTCCTGCTTTTCAGCTGGCAGGAGATATGTATTACTGGCAAAAACTGGATAACGAAAGATACGGCGTCATGATCCTGGACATGATGGGGCACGGTATTTCTTCTTCCTTGGTATGCATGTACATCTCTTCTGTACTCAGAGATGCGATGAAGCATTACACAGAACCTGAAGAGGTAATTAGGGAACTAAACAACTGGATGCATCAGCTCTACAATGAAGAAAACGAAATGAATTATTATTTCACTGCGATTTATTTGGTTATCGATACAAAAAAGAAAACAGTCGATTACATAAATGCAGGCCATCCGCCAGGTTTTGCACTGATAGATGGTTCACAAACCGAACTTTTAAAGAGAAGCTGCTGTGCAGTTGGCTTTTTTGAAGAAATTGATATGAAAAAGCATTCCCTCTCTTATCGTGAATCCATTCAAATTCTGATGTATACAGACGGAGTTTTGGAGGCGATAGAAAATGAAGGGATTGATGGACTGCATTTTTTGAAAGCGGCAAGTGAACACATTGATGATCCGCAATTAATGACAAACCCGCTGGATTTCATTTTGACAGAAGAACTGCAGAAAAATCATCCTGATGATATGTGTGTAGTGGTAATTAAAGCTTCTTAGGATTGAGCACAGAAAGCTAAAATAATATAAGAGCATAAAAAAAGAAGCTTGGAAATCTAATTTCCAAGCTTCTTTTTTCATGTAATATAATTTTCTTTGCGGTAGATTTTTTCTTTGCTATTAAAGGTTCTGTAATTGTAACGGGCATCTGGACGCAGAGCTTCCTTGCTTCCAAGACACAGGAAACCGTTGCTCGCCAGGCTGTCGTAAAAAAGCTTAGTCACGTCAGTTTGTAATCCCCCGGAAAAATAGATTAATACATTACGGCATATAATCGCATGAAATTCATTAAACGAACCATCTGTTACCAGATTATGCTGTGCAAAAATGATAGAATCTGCTAAATATCTGTGAAAGCTGGCGTTCTGTTCATCAGTACTGTAATACTCAGAAAAAGCACTGCTTCCTCCAGATTGCAAATAATTTTTTGTATAAGTTTGCATCCTGTTCAGGGAAAAAGCTCCCCGTTCAGCCAGTTTCACGACTTGCTCATTCATATCTGTTGCATAAATTCTGGTGCGGCCAAGCAAACCTTCTTCATGGAGCATAATTGCCATCGAATAGGCTTCTTCTCCTGTTGCACATCCTGCATGCCAGATCCTGATTTCTGAATGCTGGCGAAGCATTGGGATAACATCTCTTCGAAATGCATAGAAAAAAGAAGGGTCTCTGAACATTTCTGTTACGTTTATAGAAAAGTCGCTAAGAAGCTTATCAACAAATCCAGGTTCATGAAGAACTTTCTCCAACACTCCAGTTATGCTTGAGATTTGTTCCAGCCGCATCCTGTTTTCAAGCCTTCTTTCAATGGAAGATCTCATATATTTCCGAAAATCATAACCAGTAGAAAGGTAAACGCCCTGCAGCAGCAGATCTATTTCCAGCTGCTGGCGCTCATCATCATTTAGAATCTTACCCAAAAATGTTTCCTCCGCTTTCTCTTGCAATTAAGTTGTTTAATGAAACAGTCTTCTCTCTATGACAGCCATACCCTCATAACTGAAAGCAGCTGATCCAATTTTAATGGCTTGCTGACATAATCAGATGCGCCTGCTTCCAGGCATTTTTCCCGGTCTCCCTTCATTGCCTTGGCAGTCAGGGCAATAATCGGAATATCAGGGTGAAGCCCGTTGGAACGTATATTTCTCATTGTTTCATATCCGTCCATGTACGGCATCATAATATCCATTAAAATAATATCAATATCGCCTCTTCCCTCCAGCATATTCAGGCATTCAATTCCGTTTTGTGCAGTCATGACGTCCATGCCTTCCTGCTGAAGAGCACTTTTCAAAGAATAAATGTTTCTATTATCATCATCCACAATTAAAACGCGTTTATTCTTAAAGACGGCTTTTGCATCAGCTATTTCAGGCTTCTTCACTGTAACGGCTGCAGCCACTTGTTTTGTTGCTTCCTGTACTTCTTCTTCGGCACTCATAGTCCCTTCTGCCTTCCCAGTAAGGGGCAGGCTTGGAATATAGATTGAAAAAGTGCTTCCTTCCCCTTCTATACTTTCCAGCTCAATAAATCCTCCAAGTAACCTTGTGAATTCCCTGCTGATAGACAAACCAAGACCTGTTCCCCCGAATTTGCGCATTGCAGCACCATCGGCCTGCTGAAAGGCTTCAAATATCAGCTTTTGTTTATCTGCCGGTATTCCGATTCCTGTATCTCTTACAGCAATTTGAAGCCAGTACTCTGCATTCTCTAAAGAATCTATATGGCTTACTGAAGCTTTGGGTGCTAGATCAATTGAAACTGTGACAGCTCCCTGTTCCGTAAACTTCAGAGCATTTGACAGCAAATTCTTTAATACCTGCTGCAGCCTTTGCTCATCTGTCCACAGTATAGCAGGAACACGTTCTCCCTTTTTAACCTCAAGCTGCAATCCTCGGTTTTGGGCAATGTGGCTGAAGTTTCTTTCAATATGATCAGGCAGCTCGCTGATGTTCATTTCAGAAAAATGGACTTCAGCCTTTCCAGCTTCAATCTTAGAAAGATCCAAAATGTCATTAATTAAAGATAGAAGCTCCTGTCCTGATGAATGAATCACACCGGCAAATTCTTTATGCTCGTCTGTTAATTCCCCGCTGCTGTCCTCTGAAAGCATTTCTGAAAGAATCAAAATACTGTTTAAAGGTGTTCTCAGTTCATGGGACATATTTGCAAGAAATTCAGATTTGTAGCGTGAGCTCACCATTAGTTCCCGAGCTTTTTCTTCCAGTGATTTTTTAGCCCTTTCAAGTTCAGAAGATTTTGTTTCTGCATCCTTCGACCGTTCTTCAAGCTGTTCATTTGTCATTCGAAGTTCTTCAGACTGAGCCTGAAGCTCTTCAGATTGCGCCTGCATTTCCTCAGATTGCGCCTGAAGCTCTTCTGACTGTGTTTGAAGCTCTTCTGTCATTTCCTGTGATTCTTTCAGAAGTCTTTCTATTTCTGCCCTGCCTAATACACTGTTTATCGTAATTCCCAATGTATCTAGAACATTTGTGAGCAGGTTAAATTGTAATGGAGAAATTTCATGCAAACTGGCAAATTCCAGCATGGCTACAATTTTTTTCTCAAAAAGAACCGGCATTACAGCAAGGGTTTTGGGCTTAACCTCACCAAGGCCGGTAGTAATATACCGGAAATCTTCAGGAATGTCCTGCATAATAATCGTTTTTTGTTCTAATGCAGCCTGTCCGATCAGTCCTTCGCCAAGACGGAAGGAATTTCTCCCTGCATCATGGGAGTCAGCAAAAGACGAAATTTTATGAAATGCTGTTTCCTCGCCTTCCCCTTTTCGAATATAAAGAGCGCCAAGTGATGCATCCAATTTTTCCGCAATACTATTCATAAACTGTTTCGCTAAGTCTTCTACTTCGGTAATTCCCTGATACATTGTGGCAATTTCTGCGACATTTGTCTGCAGCCAGTTTTGTTCAGTAATTTTAGCTGTAAAATCCTTTTCTTTTCTTCCATACTCCTCAAGAGAAGCTGCCATTTCATTAAAAGACACGGCTATTTGTCCAATTTCATCCTTAGTCTTGACTGGAACTCTTGGCAGGGAAGTCAGGTTCGTGTAATCCACATTATTCATCACACCGGTAATGCTTTTAATACTGGCTGAGGTGCTTTTTATCACCCAGGCTGAGATGAGGAATATCATCAGCAGGCATATTGCCAGTGACACAACGACAAATATAACAGCCTGGTTATAAATCTCTGCTGCATGGGCCTGTGCTTCATCCATTAAGTTTTCCTGAAAGAACTGAAACTCAGAAATCTTTTCCCCTAGAGCTTGTCTTTCCTGCTGATAATCATTAAATATTGCTGAAGAACTGTTTATGTTTGTATTTCCCTCTGCAATTTGTGCAGCGATGGCCGATTCTGTTTGTGCAAAGCTTCGGTAGCGGTCCCATATCTCCGCCATCATTTGTCTGCCTTCCTCCCTGTTCAGGGTAGGCTCAAGCCTCGACATCGCACCTTCAATTTCACTTTGCTTTTCCTGTATGGCCTGAATACCGGCACTTACATTTGCTTCCTGTTCATCATTCAGGAGTATAAGCACATCTCGCTCTGTAGATGTATATAGATCCTGAATGCTGATCGACTGCTTTACTTTTTGATAACGGTCATCTGTAATTTCAGTCATTGTGCTTCTAATATTACTGACCATGAATAACAGTACAGAAAGCAAAAGCAGCATAAAAATCAGTATGGTGCCAAAACCGACCATCTGCTTCCTCTTAAATGTCATACGCTCTCTCCCTCTATTTAGTTTTATTTATGAAGCATTAAATTAATTGTCCAAAAGTAATTTTATCATAATTCTTCAAGATGAACGAAAATTAGACATTAAATTAATTTGAGAAAAGTTTTCAGAATGTGGTTTTGGGAAGGTTTGTAATGGGTAAATATTGGTTGTAGACCCCCTATGATATACTTTTAAGCCCTTTCGGCTTCCTTCTTCCTTTGGATAGAAGGTTTTTTTATTTGTAAATACATGTACATCAAAAGAATATACCTCTAAAGAAGAGGTATATTCTTAATCAACTACATTTTTTGCTGTTTATAAGGAATAGCCTCCGTCCACAACCAGATTATGCCCGTTTATATAACTTGAATCTTCGCTGGCTAAAAAGTAAACGGCTTTGGCAATTTCTTCAGGTTTTCCAAAACTGCCTCGCGGATGCTCTGACTTTGCCTCTTCATACATTTCAGAGGAAGGATACACACTTTTGGCCAGATCAGTATCTACCGGACCGGGTGAAACCGAGTTAACTCTAATATTGGTTTTGGCAAAACGGGAAGCAAGTGATTTTGTTAAACCTACTACACCCGCCTTTGTCGCACTGTATGCAGGCAATGCAGGTGAATATGTTTCAGATCCTACCGATGCTGCATTATTAATGATGCTGACCGGTTCGTCAGTTGAAAAGTATTTTTCGCCGTTTTTCAGCATAAGGTACTGAGATCTGAGATTCACCTCAAACAGCCTGTCCCAATCTTCTTCTTCAACCTTTAATAAAGAGCCGAGGCCAAGCTCAGCACTGCCGGCATTGTTGAACAATACATGCAGCTTTTCATATTCTTCGCTGAACCATTGAAAAAACGCTTCGACAGATTCTTTTTCTGTCAGCTCCACGCTTTTAAAGGTAATAGATCCGCTGCCTTCTTCTCCAACAGCTTCAAGCTTCCTGCCCTCTTCTTCGGACCTGCCCAGTGCTATCACTGAATATCCTTTTTCACAAAAAAGCTTAGCAGTTGCTTTCCCTATCCCTGAAGTTGCACCTGTAACAATCACTACTTTATTTTCCAAGATCAGCATCCCTCTCTTTAATGAGACTGTTTGGCAAATTCTACAAGCAAGCGGGAAAAATGATTCTGTTCTTCCTCTGTAGCCGCTTCCCACAGTTCTTTTAAAAGCATTTCTTCCCTGTTCCGCGGATCAACATTATTCGCCAGGTATTCAGCTGTAATTTTCGCACTTTTGGCTAATGCTTCCTCACTAAGCCCTAATTTCTCTCCTGCATTTACTTTATCTCCCAAGTAGTTTCTGAACGTTTGAAAATTCTCCAGAATTTCATCTTTTTCTTGCTTGCTAAGAGCATCTAGTTTTGATTCTACTTTCTCTCTTTGAATAGACGTATCTTTATCTTGATAATTCATCAAAAGCACCTCCCCACTAGATTTACTCATTCCATTCCCGACTGTATAAAGGGATAAACGGCTAAATATGCTCTTCCTTATAGAACTCCGAGCCTGGCTTTGCTAACTATTGATGCAGCCTGTGTGTTCTGCAAAAGAAAAAAGACAGAATCCGGAGTGGAATCTGTCTGTATCATCAAGTTAACACATGTTTTTCAATCGCCTGCCCCACACCATCCTCATCATTTGATGCAGTTATGTAATCACATATTTCTTTAATGTGTGGATCACCGTTGTCCATCGCAATTGATATACCTGCAGCTTTCAGCATTGGAAGGTCATTGAAATTATCTCCGATTGCCACTGTATCTTTCATAGAAACCCCGAAATGAGCAGCAGCTGTTTTTAAGCCGTTTCCTTTATGTCCTTCCTTATTCATCACTTCCAAGTTAAAAGTTCCAGATGAAGTGACATTAATTCCATCTATGTTTTTAAATATTTCGCTCAGCTTTTCTTTTTGATCAAGATCAAGGGTAAGGATAAAGAATTTTTGAACAGTGATATCTTCTCTGTCTGCTACATCCCTAATATGAGTAAAAAGCTGAATATTCTCCTTTTTGGGCTGTTCCGTAATCTTTTTCCTCTGCTCTTCTGTTAAATCCACTACGTTTGCCCTTCCGCTTTCCAGCACTTTGGATATTGAGTCCACCCAGCTGTCTGGCGTAAATATGCCCTGATTGCTGTATATACGGTAAGGCACTTCTTCTTCATCTAATAATGAGCCTATTGTGTTAATATCTTCTTTTTCAATGGAAATGACTTTTAGTAGCTTTCCGGCTGCATATACGGCCGTTCCATTGCTGCCTGCAACATGGCAGTCCAGTTTTGCTTCCTTAAGAATTCCTATAATATCTTCCGGTGCTCTTCCTGAACAAATCATCACGATATGGCCCTGTTCCTGTGCCTTTTGGATTGCCGCCTTGTTGCGTTCAGATATAGTCAGGGATGTAGAAAGAAGGGTCCCGTCCAAGTCAATGGCTATGAGTTTCATTGTGTCATCTCCTTATGTATTTTCAATACCACTATACACTTAATTTTTTGTGAAAACAAAGCAGGAAGGTTTTGTTAGTTTCATTCTTATATAAGAAAAAAGCTCCCATATGATATGCATGGAAGCCTTTTATCATAAAAATTTATTTAAGGCCGCGTGACAATCAGCGAACGAGTTTCTACGATTGCAGATTCTAAGCCCGTTCCTGTCACAGTAATTCTAACGTTGTATACGTGATCACCTTGAGGCGGATTATCCACCCAAGTGAGAGATGGTATTTCTGTAAAGGACCTTGTGATAGGAGTGACAAATTCGTCTTGTGATGTGATGGATACAAATGAAATAGGCACGTGATCCCTGAATAGCTCAAAAGAAATATTGTAAGATGGAGTGGTTGAGGAAGCAGAAGTCGTGATATCTACTTGAGAAAATGCAGTAATTATCAGTCTTTCCCCATCTACAGTAGAAATGGCAGGAGCTGTGAGTACAGTTACCGAGTTGTTTAGAGGCAAGAAGATTCCGGCAATAGCCTGACTGTTAACGAGCTTAATCTGTGAGGTTTCGTCCCTCACTAGTTCATCGTAAACTAACCTGTGCGCGGCAACTATCTCTCCTGCTTCATTTTTGCCCCATATTGACAATTCTACCCCTTCTTCACCGCTGCCTCCTGTTGTAAATATATATTCGAAGCCATCAAAATCCGCAAAAAACTCTCTATTAATTACTTGATTTGGTTCTATTCTAAATAACTCACTGACGTATTGAGTTCTATTTCCATTTAAGAAGTAACCTTGAATAAGAATAGATGCAGCATTCGTCTGGCTTGTATTTATAATTACCGCAGTGACAGACTGTGTAGGTCGATTTCCGTCAGTGGTGTTATTATCTATTGGCCCGGTTTTAAATACGGCCATCTTTAATCCCTCCTGTATTTGTTATTCCATGAAAGATCCTTTCTTAAATTAAACAGTTAAATTTAAGTTCCGGTTTACAGCTGAAGCACTGACAACATTGATTCCAGAGGTTACATTTGTTCTGACTTGATAAACAGCTGCAGGATTGGATGTTGCCGGTACATCCACAAAAGTATTGGATATATCAAACCGCTGTATTCCTGCATTGACCAAAGTCCTGTTTAAAACTCTCGTGGTTAACAACTGGTTATCTCTATAAAGATTAAAGCTCACAGTGAAAGTATTGTTGGCATCAGCATTTTCTTCCACAGCTAAGGCGAAATCCACCTTAATTCTTTGTCCTGCAGTGACGGGTGCTACAACCTGAGCTACAACAACTTCTGTTCCTAGCGGCGGGAATATTTGAATGCTTCCAAAAGCATTTTGAAATGCCAATACTGATGGAGCTCCTCCCCCTGGTCCAGTAGGTCCAGTAGGCCCTGTAACACCTATTCCTGCTGCACCAGTAGGACCTGTTGCTCCAGTTGCTCCTGCTGCTCCAGTAGGACCTGTTGCTCCAGTAGCTCCAGTTGCCCCAGTTGCTCCTGCTGCTCCAGTTGGTCCAGTTGCTCCAGTTGCTCCTGCTGCACCAGTAGGACCTGTTGCTCCAGTTGCTCCTGCTGCTCCAGTAGGACCTGTTGCTCCGGTTGCTCCTGCTGCTCCAGTAGGACCTGTTTCTCCTGCTGCTCCAGTAGGACCTGTTGCTCCAGTTGCCCCAGTTGCTCCTGCTGCTCCAGTTGGTCCAGTTGCTCCAGTAGGACCTGTTGCTCCTGCAGCACCAGTAGGACCTGTTGCTCCTGCTGCTCCAGTAGGACCTGTTGCTCCAGTTGCTCCTGCTGCTCCAGTAGGACCTGTTGCTCCTGCCGCTCCAGTGGTTCCAGTTGCCCCAGTAGGACCTGTTGCTCCTGCCGCTCCAGTAGCTCCAGTTGGTCCAGTTGCTCCTGCTGCTCCAGTGGTTCCAGTTGGTCCAGTTGCTCCTGCTGCTCCAGTAGGACCCGTTGCTCCAGTAGGACCCGTTGCTCCAGTTGTGCCGCCCGAAGGCCCAGTAGGACCCGTTGGCCCTGTAGGGGATTCTCCCTCTAGTTCTGCGGAAACGAGCCTGTGAGCAGTATTCAGCTGCCCTTCACTGTTTCTTCCCCATACAGATACTTCTGTTAATTCTTCTGCTGGCCCTCCTGTAATAAAAACAAATTCATATGCATCAAAATCTGCAAAGTAGTTTCTGGTTATAACTTCATTGGGATTAAGGAGTAATAATTCACTAACATATTGCGTTCTCGTTCCATTCAAGTAAAATCCCTGTATAAGAATGGAAGAAGCTTCAGATGCATCTTGGTTATCGATCTTGATGGTTACCGTTCTGGTCAGTCTGCTGCCATTAACCGGACTATTCTCAATTGGGCCTGTAGTTAGTCTGGCCATATAGAACCTCGCTTTCTGATTACCTTGAAAGTCTATGATTTCATTCATAGCTAAGATAGTTTATTATGTTATTAGTAAAAAAGTTCACGCCATATGCGGAGGGACGTCAAAAAAGGCAATGTTTCCTGGGGAGGAAATTCATGAAGGATTCGGGAGTAAGAGGTTTATTGGTAGATTCTCAATCAAGATGCATACACTATCATAGTTTAAAAGACATCATATCCATCAAGTTTTATTGTTGTGGTGAATATTTTCCTTGTTATCAATGCCATCAGGCAGAAGCAGGGCATTCAGCCAAAGTATGGCCAAAGGAACAGTTTAATGAACTGGCTGTCTTGTGCGGAGTTTGCAAGTGTGAAATATCAATAGAAGAATATTTGTTTTCAGAATCAGAGTGCCCTAATTGTCAGTCTGCCTTTAATCCGGGTTGCAGCCTTCATTATCACCTTTACTTTGATATCTGATCGTCTTTTTGCCATGACAATTTTTGCTTAGGAAGGCATATTAGCTGAGTTTAAGTGTATAATGTATATGTACGAAATTTTTATACGTTAAGGATGTGTAAATTTATGTGGAACAATGGTCAAAAAGAAAAGCCGCCTGAAAGCGTTGTGAAAGTCTGGAGCTGCGGATCCGAAACATGCAATGGCTGGATGAGAGATAATTTCAAGCACTCAGAAGAACCTGATTGTCCTTTGTGCGGACATGCCATGGTGGTAAGCGAAAGAACTCTTCCCATTCTGGAAAATTTTCCTGTTAGTGCAAAGAAATAACGTTGCTTCCTGATAATAATCCTTAACTTGGCCTTATGTATAATGTGACTGAAAAAGGAGTACTCTCAAAGAGCACTCCTTCTTTTATCTTTTATACAGAAACTCTCTGGATCTCCATTTTTGTCAGCACTGCTTTGATCATAAAATAACTGATGCTTTCAGGCAGTTGTTCTTTCAATGGCTTTAGAAAAATTGTTTTTTCTCTTTGAATACATTCTTTAATCTGTAATTCATTCTCCTCAGAAACAAACTTCTCCCATTCAACCGTCATCCCTTCTTTTGCACACCTGAGAACGTGATTTTCAACTGTAACGGCAGACAGCTGCCGCTTTTTTGCAATTTCTTCAAGACTGTACCCGTCACTCAACAACTCATAGGTCTTCAGATGCGACCCCTTGCCGTTATTTGTATCTTGATAGTCTTGAGAGTCTTCTGATTGAATATAGTTTTGAATCACTGAAATAAACGCTTCTCCGTAGTCTTTTTGCTTCTTTTGTCCAACACCTTTAATAGTTAAAAATTCCTCTGCATTCGAAGGAAGGGCGGTACACATATCGAGAAGCGTGCTGTCTGAAAATATAACAAAGGGCGGAACTTTAGCGGTATCTGCGATTTCTTTTCTAAGTTTTCTAAGTTCCTCAAATAATGCTGAATTTTTCGTATCATTCTTTTTAGCAGCTGAAAGCTTTTCTGCTTTCTTATAAATTTCCTGCCTGCCTTGAAGTACGTCCTTCCCTTTCTCAGTAACATATAAAACTGGATACTGTGTTCCGGTAATGCCGATAAATTGTTCAGACGTTAAATAATCTATTAAATGACCTATTTGCTTTGCAGGCTTGTCTTTCATAATGCCGTAGGTCGACAGTTTATGAAATCCAAAGCTGCTGATTTTTTTATTTGCTGAACCGGCAAGAACCTGGCTGATGACTGTTTTGCCAAATTTTCTTTCCATCCTCACCATACAGGATAGAATCATTTGTGCTTCCCTGGTAATATTGACTTTTTCCCTGGTGTCGTGGCAGTTGCTGCATTTTCCGCAGGGAGCTGCACCACTCTCGCCAAAATACTGCTGAATATACTGCTGTAGACAGTTTTCTACAAAGCAATAATCTTTCATACTTTGAAGCTTCTCTGTTTCCTGCCGTATTCTCTGAGTATCTGATATGGACTTCTCGATGAGAAAACGCTGAACCTGCAAGTCATATGGGCTGTAAAGAAGAATGCACTCGCTTTCCAACCCGTCCCTGCCTGCCCTGCCTGCTTCCTGATAATAGCCTTCCATATTTTTTGGAAGCTGATAATGGAGCACGAATCTTACATTTGATTTATCTATACCCATTCCAAAAGCGTTAGTGGCAACCATGACGGAAAGGTTGTCCTTGATAAAGCCGTCCTGCTGATCAGCCCTCTCCCCATCACTTAACCCTCCATGATACTTTCCTGCTCTGACTCCTTTTTTTATCAATGAAGCGTGAAGCTGATCAACTTCTTTTCTTGTTGCAGCATAAATGATTCCTGATTCTGATTTATGTGTTCCAATATAATGCTGCAAGTACTGAAGCTTATCAGCTCCTCTAACCACTTGAAAAGATAGATTGCTGCGCTGAAACCCTGCCACATACTCATTTTCCTGAAAGATAGATAGCGATTGTCTAATATCATCTCGAACCGAAGGAGTGGCAGTTGCAGTCAGGGCCAGCGTGACCGGCCTGGAAGGAAGTTCATTGATTAACCTAGCGATTCTAAGATAGCTTGGCCGAAAGTCATGTCCCCACTGTGAAATACAATGGGCTTCATCTACTGCAAAAAGAGAAATGTTGAGCTTCTTTAATGTATGGAAAAATTCAGGTGAATCAAGCCTTTCAGGTGCGAGATACAATAGCTTATATGCACCGTTTGCAGCAGCTTCCATCCGCTTTTCAGCCTCTCTGTAAGTAAGGGAGCTATTGATATAGGCTGCGGGAATTCCCGCAGTCTCCAAGGCATCTACCTGATCTTTCATAAGTGAAATCAATGGCGAGATAACAATTGTAATTCCTGGCAGGAGCAATGCTGGAATTTGATAGCAAATTGATTTTCCTCCGCCTGTCGGCATAACTCCAAGTGTAGGCTTTCCATCGAGAACATTTGAAATGATCCATTCTTGGCCCTGTCTGAATTGCTCATATCCAAAATATTGTTTTAATGTTTCTGTTGCTTGCTTTAACACAGCATTCATCCTTTTTTCATTCTTTCCCCTATTATATCAGAATCCAGCTGCCCTTTTTTATTAAGAAACACAAGTTTGTGAGATTGAAAATGCTAAATAGTGGTAGAATTTAAGTGATAACAGGATGGGAGGAAATCTTCGATGGAAAATATTCTAGTTTGCATTAAAAATCAGAAACATGCAGAGCTGTTGATTAACAGAGGAAAGCAGCTAGCTTCTGCTTTTAAAGGTAAGTGCGTACTTC
Organism: Metabacillus lacus; assembly: GCF_009674805.1. GTDB lineage: Bacteria > Bacillota > Bacilli > Bacillales > Bacillaceae > Metabacillus_C > Metabacillus_C lacus. The sequence goes on from NZ_WKKI01000001.1 coordinate 247,595, forward strand.
TGCATGTTGATTTATATGAAGAAGAAGAGAAGGATTATCAGCACGAATATCTGTTGGACATTCTATTACATACTGCAGCCAAATTCAATCTATCTCTGCAGTGTGTACCTGCCAAACACAGGAAGCTTGCAGCAGTGATAGCCGAAACAGCAGCAAAAGAACGTATCAAACAGATTGTGATTGGCCAGCCAATTCTTTCCAAATGGGACTTTCTTACAAAAGGATCAATAGTGAGTGATCTCTTCTCGGTTTTAGAAGGAGTCGATTTGCATATAGTAGAAATTACCTCGGATAAAGCAGATGAAGAGATTCCTTATCAAAGAGGTATTCCTGCTTACCTGGAAAAAGATGGAGAAGAGTTTACATTAACGCTTGATAGACCACTTTCCTATTTAAAAAAAGGAATATTTTACAAAGAAAACTCTACAGATTTCAACACAGGGTTTTTACAAGTGGAGGTTGAAAAGAAACCTGTATTTCTTAAGGTAAAAGAAGGGACTGTAGATAAAGAGGAGAGTGAAAAACTAAATAGAAATATCTGAAAACCTGGAAAAATCAGTCTCCCTTTCTACATTTTCTTATATTTTACAAAAATAACGCTTGAGAAATGCGATCATAAGAATTATGATAAAAGTTGTTTAACTTTGAAACAATTTGTATTATTTTCTGTCTAATATGTAAACCGCTCCAAAAAGAGTTTTTAAGAAAGGGAGAATTATGAGAGTAGATCGCAGGGTTCAAAAAAAGAAAAAAACCGCCAAACGTATCCGATTATTACTATCTCTTTTTACATTATTTATCTTTGGAATCGGTACGTTTATTGTGCTGCAGTTTAGAGATGGAATGGTGCAGTCTGCCAGCGAAACCGAGCTGCCTGCAGAAACCTATGAATTCGATGGAAAAAAAGACAAAAATGGCAGTACCAATATTCTGCTGCTTGGGAGCGATTCCCGGGGTGAAGAAAAGGCCAGAACAGACACAATCATGATTGCACAATTTAATTCCAAAAATAATACTCAGAAAATTGTATCCATTATGAGGGATACTTATGTTGATATACCAGGTCACGGAAAAAACAAGATTAACGCTGCCTATGCTTATGGAGGACCAGAGCTGTTAAGAAAAACAATCAAGCAAAATTTTGATGTTGATCTTCAATATTATACCATTGTCGATTTTGTAGGCTTTCAAAAGGCAATTGATACGGCATTCCCTGACGGCGTTGAAGTGAACGTTGAAAAGAGAATGAGTAAGAATATTGGTGTTACATTGGAGCCTGGTAAACAAAAACTCGATGGAGCCCATCTTCTTGGCTATGTGAGATTTAGAGGAGATGCTGTTGGAGATTTTGGCCGAGTTGACCGCCAGCAGGAAGTGATGAAGGCTCTTGCTGACCAGTTAATCAGTGTTCAAGGCGTTACAAAAATCCCTAAAATGGCTGGTGTCATTACCCCCTATGTGAACACGAATCTAAAAACAACAGATATCGTTTTTATGGGTACTGATGCATTGACAGGAGGGGCAGGAAATATAGACAGCCTGCGCATCCCTGTTGATGGAAGCTTTGAAAATAAGAGATACAGCGGTGCGGGAGCTGTACTCGACATAAATACAGAGAAAAATAAACAGGCGCTGAAAGAATTTTTAAATGAAAATTAATACTGTTGAATTGAAAAAGGGCTTCCCAATGTCATTGGTATGACGAAGGGAGCCCTTTTTTCACTTACTGTTGCTGTGTTTATATCTGTGGAGCAAAGATATGACTGGCACTTTTAAAATCACCTGATTTCAGTTAGCGTTTGCTTTAGCTTTTTCGTTCACAGCAGTAACAGCTGATAGTATAAGCTCTTCAAACTTAGCAGATCTCAGCTCCAGCAAACCTGCTTCTGTTGCGCCGCCTGGAGTGGCTACCTGCTCTCTCAACTGTGCTGGGCTGCCGTGCTTGCTGAGCATGGCAGCAGAACCGGCAATCATTTCTATTACAAGCTTTTCAGCTGTTTTTCTATCTCCTGTATGAGGCAGTGCTGCTTCTATCAGTCCCTCGGCAAAAAGATATAAAAAGGCTGGTGCACTTCCTGTAACTGCCGTCAGGTTATGAATATCTTCAGGGGTACATTCTTCATAGGTGCCGATTGAGGAAAGTAATATTGTCAGCAGGCTGCGGTGCGTTCGTTCAACATATTGTCCGCAGGAGAATAATGACACGGATCGGGACACTTCTGCGGCGGTGTTTGGCATAATCCAGGCAGCAGGTGTCCCTTCAGGCAAACGGTTTTCCAGGTATTCCGGGTCAATCCCCGCTGCAATTGTAACGATAAAAGGAAGCGGACCCTGTTTGGAAAGAATGTTTAAAATGTCAGGGTGAGCGTCTGGAGGCATGGCAAGCACAATCATGTCTGACCTGCTGACATCATCAAGCCAGTTTGGCTGTGGTGTAATGCCATATTTATTCTGCAAACGAAGAAGTTTCTGATGATCTGTTGAATTTGAAACAATGATTTCTTCAATGCTTTCGTTATTATTTACAAGTAAGCCCGAAATAACGGCCTCTGCCATTCTTCCAGCACCAATCATTAATATCCTCGGCTTATTCAAGGTGTATCCCCCGCTTTCAATTTGTTATTTTTTATGGTTCCATGAGCATACTTCGATGAGCCTCCGCAATATTATGTTACATCTCTTTTAACGAAAAACCACCAGGCTGGCAGCAAAAATAAGATCAGATATGATATTCCCATGGCAGCAGAAAACAGCGGTGTCATACCTTCAAACATGATCTGCCCTCCCTCTGTATACTGCCGGACATTCGTGATGGAAAATAAAAAGTATTTTCCATACAGCACCTCAAAGTGACTGAGTATATCAGCAGTCGTCCTTCCTGTTAGAGCTAAGATGAAAGCAAGGCCTATTGCCATAGAACTGTTTTTCGAAAGTGAAGAAAGAGCAAAGGCGAACGCTCCAAGTAAAAAGGCTTCGGCCATGCTTGTGAGGTAATCTGCTCCTATGTAATTCATGCTTCTTGATGATACTGCAGTATACTTTATTCCAAAAAAAAGAACACCAGTTACTATTGAAGAAATAAAGTAAAACAAATAAAGATACAGGGTGAAAAGCATCGTTGTTAAAAATTTCGCTGACAGAATTTTGCTCCTGCTTTTTGGCAAAAGCAGCAGTGACTTCATTGTATCCCAGCCATATTCCTTTGAAACCATTGAACCTGCAATCACAATGGCAAAAAGCTGGACAGCCAGCAAAACCTGCCCGCTGAAAGCAGTGAAACCGATCGCATTATCCCCGATTCCAGCACCTGTTAGAAGCCGTTTCAGCAATATGGCATTAAGTAAGTTTAATAAAATCAATGATATAAAAATCCACTTTGTGCTAAAATGAGCCAGTATCTTTCGATGCTCATTTATTATCAACGAGATCATTCCCCGACTCTCCCCTCTGTTACTTCAAGAAAAGCTTCTTCGAGGGATTTTTTCACGGGGTAAATACTGTAAACTTCGAGTGAATTCGCAACCAGCAGCCTTGTTATCTCTGGTATTCTTTCGGCATTTGCTGCAATGTAAAGTCCGTTTTCTTTTTGAATGGTTGAAAAGTGGGTTGAAAGAAGCTTTCTTGCTTTATTGAAAGGCTCGGCTTTTATAAAAATGCGGCTGCTGCCTTCCTGTTTTAATTGATGTATATGAATAACAGAGCCGCTCTTAAGGATTGCTACCCTGTCGCACAAGTCTTCCATTTCATTCAGTAAATGACTTGTACAGATGATCGTTGTTCCTTCATTTTTCTGCAGCAATTTAATATAAGTCCTCAGCTCAATCATCCCTGCCGGATCCAGCCCATTTTGGGGTTCATCCAGAATCAACAGCTTGGGTTTATGAAGAACAGCCCCAGCAATTCCCAGCCTCTGCTTCATACCGAGCGAATAGGTAGATACCCTGTCGTCAATGGCTTTCCCAAGATTCACAAGCTCAATGACTTCTTTCATCCTATCAGAGTCTGCAGCAGGATAAAAAGCAGCTGCCATCTTTAAATGATCTCTTCCTGTCATATATTCATAAAACTCAGGATTTTCCACAATGGCACCTATTGAAGAAATTGCTTTTTCAAAAGATGTGCTGATATGCAATCCATTCAATTGGATACTGCCGGAATCTGGTCTGATTAAGCCTACGATACATTTGATTAAAGTGGTTTTACCAGACCCGTTAGGTCCAAGAAGCCCAAATATTTCTCCTTCTTTAACAGTGAGGAAGATGTCATTCAGAACGCTGGACGTATTTATTTTCTTAGAAAGGCCGCTAATTTTAAGCAATATCTGCTGATCCATTTTTCAACCCCGTTTTCGTTATTTCACCATGTTTATTCTAACACAGAAAGCTCTTGAATCATGATAATTGCTCTGCGGCAGGGGTATCATGCTCTGCTTAAATGATAGGATAAGCCCGTTTTTAAAAAGTTTACCTTAGATGATAACTTTTTAGGGCAGAGTGCCATAGTATACATTATCTCTTAATTAAAGGAGTGAAGATAATGAGCAATCCAGGTGGAGCAGGTTGTGGCGGAACAGGATTTGGCTACGGTTCAGGCTTTGCGCTTCTAGTTGTACTATTTATCCTTTTGGTAATTATCGGTGCAGCTTATGTTGGAGGCGGCTACGGCGGTTACGGTTATTAATTCTTAAAAGAAGGAAGCAGGCTTTTCTAAGCCTGTTTTTCTTATTTTTTAGATTGATTCTGTTACATAACTTTTTAGTTATTTGAATGAAGCTTCTACGTGTCTCACAGCATTCAAATCATGCAGATGCCTGCTTTTTTCATATACATTTAGATGAGGCAGGAATGATCAGCAGCAGTATTGAAAAGACATGTCAATTTAGACGTATACGTTTTATGAAACTAAGAGGGACAACTTGTCCAAGCCATAAAAACAAGAAATCCTTCCACTACTATGACAATGAAGGACATTTCTCATGCTTTTTACCGAGTTTTGTCCTTCATACCCCTTATGAAGGACATTTCCCATGCTTTTTTACTGAGTTTTGTCCTTCATCGGCCTTATGAAGGACATTTCTCATGTTATTCCACCTAGTTTTGTCCTTCAT
>NZ_WKKI01000002.1 GCF_009674805.1 Metabacillus lacus
AAGTCTTCAATAAAAACAAATTCCGCTTCATTTTGTGATTCTCTTTTTGGTTTAAACATCCCATTCACCATCCTAGAGTTATTACCTATATTATACCAAATTAACGCGGTGAATTGGGAAAGTAAAAGAAAAAAAATAAAAGACTGTCGAGAGTTTCTCGACAGCCTGAGGACAAGGTATTCCCTTGTCCTTGTGAACCTATGGTAAATATTAGAAAACAACAACTTAAAAATTCCATCAGACCATTTTATTAAATTCTTTTCTCAATCTTTTAATAATTCTTTTTTCCAGCCTTGAAATATAGGATTGCGAAATCCCCAGCATATCAGCCACGTCTTTTTGTGTTTTTTCCTCTCCTCCCAAAAGGCCGAATCTCAGCTCCATGATTTGCTTTTCACGCTCATTCAGCTGTTGAAGTGCTTTTAAAAGAAGCTTTTTATCCACATTCGCTTCCAGATCTTTGGTAATGATATCCTCATCGGTCCCAAGAACATCGGATAGAAGAAGCTCATTGCCGTCCCAATCAATATTCAAAGGTTCATCAAATGAAACCTCTGAGCGGATTTTATTATTTCTTCTCAGATACATCAGTATTTCATTTTCAATGCACCGGGATGCATATGTAGCCAGCTTAATTTTCTTTTCAGGATTAAATGTATTCACCGCTTTGATAAGACCGATTGTTCCAATACTAATTAAATCCTCTATATTGATCCCCGTATTTTCAAACTTTCTGGCAATATAAACAACAAGCCTCAGATTACGCTCAATTAGGATGGATCTGGCTGCTTCATCCCCAGAAGGAAGCTTAATCAGCAAAAGCTCCTCTTCTTCCTTTGATAATGGTGGAGGCAGGGCTTCGCTGCCTCCGATATAGTAAATTTCATCTGTTTTTAATCCGAGCTTGATTAGCAGTTTATACCAAAGATACGTAAAGTACAGTTTGAGTTTTTTCATTATTCTCCCCCTTCTAAATATTTATTTAACGAGTAAGATAATACTATCTGTGCCTTTAGGAAACGTGCTGTACAGGATCTCCCTGAAGCATTTTAGGGTGCAGAATACATTGAAAGTCTCCATCTGAAGAGAGGGGCTCGGCATTAAGTCCTACTATTGCCTTTTTTACTTCAAAGACTCCCTCTGCAGTAGTAATCTTAACCAAATCAGGCTTTACACCCAGCAAGAATTGATGTGACTGACCAACTCCCCTGTACGGTATAATCCGCAGCCGGTCCAGCCAAGGCCACTCACTGCTGTCATTTAAAAAAGATACAGCCGCATCTCCTGACATAATATTGCTCACCAGCTGCTGGGGCAGCTGGTCTCTTACATACTGCACACCCAGTATCATAACGGGCACTTTAGTCAGAGGGTCGGAAAGCTGATTTCCGCTGTCTATCAATCCCCTAATCTGCAGAAAAGAATCTTCTATCCTAATAGACACTTCTGCTATCTGATCATATTGTATTTTTTTTGTTTCAAATTCTTCCACTCTTCTTCTTGAAAAATACCAGAGAGCCGGAAAAGCAGCTGCAACAAACATCCAGCTGACAGGATCTCCGTAGCCTGTAGAATACGTATTCACAATGCCGCTGAATACACTGAATTCCGTTTTCAAGAAAAAGTGAAGCCCGATAATTCCGCCGCCAACAATGAAAGTAGAAAAATAGAATGTCAGTAAATTTTGAATGAAGAAAGAAAATCGTTTAAAAGAAAAAGCTGTAATTACCATAAGTAAAGAAAATAAAAGTTTACCTGCAGGGTGAGATACCAAAGGTGCTGCCGGGGTGAACAAAAGAACCACAATACTGGATCCTATAAGAGCCCCCAGCATAAGCCTATGCCACTTGAAACTTCTTTTAAGTATAAGTGCTGTCAGCAGCAGAAGCATGCCATCAAAAGTAAAGTTTAACAGCCAGATTACATCAAGATATATTGCCACCGCATGCTCCTTCCCCTGTATTTCTTTAAGCAGAATATACAAACTTATAAAGAAAGCAAGCCTGTTAGAGATTAGTATAAAGCAGAAAGAAGTTGAAAGTCTGTCACTTGCTGTTGAGAGGATGGGAGAAATTTTGAAGGAAAACTGGAAGTTTTGTCGAGAGAATATGACGAGAAAATACTTGACCCCCTCCATTTTCTGACGTAAATGGCGGGGGCTGGTTTTTACCCTTGATTTACAAGAACGTTTGTTCTATAATATAAGAAGCCTTTGAATTGGGGCAGCTTTATTTCTGCTATTTCATAAAAAAAAGCATGATCCCCAATGGGGATCATGCCGGATCTGTTATCTGCGTCTATTACGGTTACGAAGGAAAGTAGGGATATCAAGCGCATCCTCAGGCTGTTGAGACCTTGTAGGTATTTCTTGAGGCTGTTCTTCCCTTTTAACTTCTCTTTCTCTTTCCCTTTTAGCTGTAGGTGTCACATTTGGTTTCATGCCCCCGAATGGACGTCCCGACTTAGGAGTATTGATTTCCTGCTCACTGAATCCAGTGGCAATGACTGTAACAATGATTTCATCTTTCAAATTCTCGTTAATCACAGAACCGAAAATCATATTCACATCCTGATCAGATGCAGAAGCAACAATATCAGCAGCTTCCTGAACTTCATAAAGGCTGAGGTTAGTGCCTCCGGTAATATTCATTAAGACACCTTGTGCACCATCAATGGCAGTCTCGAGCAATGGACTGGAAACAGCTTTCTTAGCTGCTTCTGCAGCACGATTTTCTCCGGTCGCCACACCGATTCCCATAAGAGAAGAACCACGGTTAGACATAATTGTTTTTACGTCTGCAAAGTCGAGGTTAATTAACCCTGGAGTCGCAATCAAGTCGGATATACCTTGTACACCCTGGCGAAGAACATTGTCAGCCTCACGGAACGCTTCAAGCATTGGTGTATTTTTGTCAACAATCTCAAGAAGACGGTCGTTCGGGATGACGATCAGTGTATCTACCGCTTCTTTCATAGATGCAATTCCACCGGCAGCCTGCATTTGGCGTTTACGGCCTTCAAATGTAAACGGCCTTGTAACAACACCAACTGTTAAAGCTCCAAGATCTTTTGCGATTTGAGCAATAACCGGCGCTGCACCTGTTCCAGTGCCGCCTCCCATACCAGCTGTAACAAACACCATGTCAGCACCTCTCAGTGCTTCTTCAATCTGTTCTTTGCTTTCTTCAGCTGCTTTTTTCCCTACTTCAGGGTTAGCTCCGGCACCTAGTCCTCTTGTTAATTTGGAGCCTATTTGCATTTTAATTTCCGCTTTGGACAGGTTTAAGGCTTGAGCATCAGTATTTACTGCAATAAACTCAACCCCCTGAACTCCATGCTCAATCATCCGGTTAACAGCGTTGTTTCCACCGCCGCCAACTCCAATTACCTTTATAGTGGCTAATCCGTCAATATTTGTATCAAACTCCAACATGCAAAATCCTCCTAATCCATCAATGGCTTCTCATCGGTGATTCTATTCAAAGAAGTAACCAAAAAACTTTTTCACTTTATTAGATTTTTTTTCACCGCTAGGCTGCTGAGACTTTGCTTTGGTGCGCTGCTCTTCCTTCGCAGCAGCTACCTCCACTTTTTCTGCAGCAACATTGGAACTGATTTTTCTACCTTGTATTTTTGCATTTTTGTGGGCAAACTGGATCAAACCAACACCAGTCATATATTTGGGTTCGCGAACCCCTATATAATCAGGGCTGGCAATTCTGACGCTGTTTTGCAGAACTGCCTGGGACAGCTCGGAGACACCGGGCATTCCAACGGAACCCCCAGTTAGCACATACCCTCCAGGAAGGTCATGATATCCCATTCTTCTAATTTCATTTTGCACCAGTTCCAGCACTTCTTCAAGCCTTGCCTCTATAATCTCAGATAATTCCAGCTGTGTGAACTGCTGCTTCTGGTCTGTTCCAATAATTGAAACTTCAAAGATGTCATCCTCTGAAGCATAATCATAGTAAGCGTGACCGTGTTTCACTTTTATTCTTTCAGCTTCTTCCGTATTTGTTCGCAGGCCGATTGAAATATCCTTTGTAATATGCTCCCCTCCGACAGGGAACACAGTTGTTGACTGCAGGTGTCCGTCTTTAAAAACAGCGATTGTTGTAGAACCGCCGCCAACATCAACAAGCGCTACACCCAGATTTTTTTCGTCCTTAGACAAAGCCACGGACCCCGCTGCAAGAGATTGCAGGCAAATATCAGTAATTTCCAACCCTGCTCTTTCAACACATCTAAGTAAGTTATGTAAGATCGTTTTGGAACCTGTAATAATGGTTCCTTCCATTTCTAATCTAACACCCAGCATGCCGCGAGGATCGTTAATTTCATCAAGCCCATCCACGATAAACTGGCGTGGTATAACATCAATTATTTCCCGTTCGGGTGGAATGGAAACAACCTGTGCCGCTTCAATTACTCTTCGAACATCCTCGTTGCTGATTTCCCTATTATCACTGGAAACCGCAACAACTCCGTGACAGTCTTGGAGATGGACATGGTTTCCGGTAACTCCCACAACCACTTTCTTTAAAGGGATCCCTACCATTCTCTCCGCCTGCTCTACAGCTTTTTTTATAGAATGAACTGTTTCATCTATATCAACTATTGAGCCTTTTCTTAGACCTTCAGACTTTACATGGCCAACACCTATAATGTTCAGGGAATCATTAGCCATTTCGCCGATGATTACTTTAACACTGGATGTACCGATGTCAAGACTTACAAATATTTCATTGCTGTTCATTCTATGGCACCTCCTTATCTATCTTTTCTATTCTATTATTAGGAGAACAACAATACAATTAAACTGGTATTACAGCTTTGTAACAACTGTTATACACTTGTTGTCTTTTATCCACAAATACAGTTACATGAGTTATTCGCTATAAGCTTCTATATCCCTTTTTAAAAATCACTTTTTTTTCAAATTTTCTCGATGAAGACTCCACTTTGAAATAATAATTCTGCGAATGACTGCTATATTTTGAAAAAGCCTTACTCCAAACGCAAAGACAGCCACTAAATACAAGTCTACACCAAGATGGACACCCAGAAAAGCCAAACTTGCCGCAAGGATAATATTAAAGAAAAATCCCGATACAAATACAAGCTCATCGTACACATTTTGAAGCTGGGCGCGGATGCCTCCCAAAAGTGTATCCAGCGCTGCTAAAATTGCTATAGAAAGATAATTTGAGTATTCAGCAGGAATGCGGAACTCTGTTAACAGACCGAGTGCAATTCCTAAAATTAACCCGAGAATCGGAAGCCACATCAAGAAGCCCCCCCTTCTGAGGCTTTTACAGGCTTCAGCTGCTTGACCCTGATTGAATCTTCATAGCCAGGAACTTTAACAGACTGCCTGGGCTGGGAAATTTTTAAACTCAGATTGTCAATTGCAAAGTTCTCGTCTGTATTTGATGCTGACAATCGGTTGTAAAGCTTGTCCGCATCTGAAGAAATTACTTTTAAAATAATAGGATAATTGTTAAGGCTGTAGCCGTCAATTTTCGTAACGCCGTTAATATCCCTGATAACGCTGGTGTTAATATACCTTCTTCCCGAAATTGAAATCTGCTCAGCTCCGTAGGAATTCAATTCATTTATGAGCCTTTTCAGGAGCTCAGGAGGCACACTTTGTATTTCTTTCCCTAGCACTTCTCCGCTGAACAGGGGTTCTACCATGATTTCAATGCCTGGTCCTTCAGCTTCAGTCACACCGGCCTTCACCTTTAGCTGCTGCAGAGCATCCTTTAAAGCTCGTTCAGGATTCTGGTTTTCCTGCTCCTCATAACTTTTCAGCATTTCTTCATATTTCCTTATTTCCGAAAGCATCTGGGCACCGAGCTGCTGTTCTTTTTTTAAATCTTCCCGTATCTCCCACATGTCTCTTGTATCTCTGACGGCAGGTTCCTTAATAGACAAAAACTGGACCGCAAGCATGAAACCAAACACCATTGTTAATATTGTAAAGCCCAATCCTTTGTTCCATTTCATTTCGCTATACTACCACCTGTTCTTTTTAGGAGGAATTCCCATCCCGAAGCAACGGATTCATCACGACAGAATCTCTTTTTTCAAGAGTAACCACTATATTATCAAACGCAAGCTGTTCAACCGTTCCTCCTGAGATATTCAAAGCCGGAACTAAAACATCCGGATCACCAATTGCAGAAATAACAAAAGGTGCAGGAAATTGATTTCCATCCACTGTGATAACCGGGCCGTTGCAAAATATATAGGAGTTATGTGATAAGCGCTGTCCGTTTATTGAGACCGCGCTTGCACCCGCAATCAGGAGTTCATTGACCACTTTGAAAACATGGCTCTCATGAACTATATAATTGTTCACATTTTCTCCTTCAGGGATGTAGGACGAGTCATCAAGCGTTACCTGAACACCTGCTCCTGCCACACCTACTTCGCCGGTAAACATTCTGTATTTTTCTACATCTTCAACAAGATTAAAATATATTTGTTTTTCATTCTTCAGATCTTCTTCCAGCTGTCTAACCTGCTCCTGCTTTTGATAGAGCTCCTGCTGTAAAGAACGGTTTTTTTCCTCCTGCTGTATGAGGTCATTCCTTATTTTGTACTCTTTTTCCCATTGTTCAGTAGAAAGCGGATGAAGTACCTGCTGTTCTTTTGTCAATTGATAGGAAAAGGAAATAAGAAATCCCGCCACAAGCATAATCAAAGAAAAAATGACAGATTTACTCTTCATTTTCATTGCTGCTGTTCTCTCCTTCAAGCTCTTCAGTTTCCCCATTGTAAGCCTTAAAATAGGTACCAACTTCCAAATGGATGACACCTTTTACATCAGGATTCAGCTGGCTTGCAATTGAAGGGTAGAGTAACATTTTTTCTGCAAAATTTCTCACGGAAGCACTCACTTCAAACCCGTCATTCATAAAGAGTGTAATGCGCCATGGATCCGACTCTGTTGGAGTATGATGAATTTCTGAAATGGAGTTTGCGATACTGTCCGGCAGTTTCATTAATTCACTCGCCATATCTCTGATTTCTTCTCCGGACTTCCAGTTAACAAGGATTGGTGCGTCAGCTGGAATCGTATCAGGAACAGCATCTAAAATATTTCCGTTCTCAAGAAATGGGAAATATGCATTGTTTTTTTCTGCATAAGCTACTCTGGCATACTCTTCTACCTTTATGATTATCGTTCCAGGAAGTCTTTTCTCTATTTGTAGATCTTTAATTTTTTTATGTTTGGTTACCTGCTCTTTTACATTTTCTTCTTTCACATTCCAGTAGCCTGTTGAACTGGTAATTCCGCTCATACTAAGGATTTCTTCTTTAGAGACCATGTCATTGCCCGTAACATCAACATGAGAAACCTTGCTGAGAGGAGATTGAAAGTAGATGACAAGCAGGATAAGTATAAAAAAGAGAGAAAGAAAGGAGATCAGCCTTCTGTTGCTTTTTTGTTTTCTGTTTTGCTTGATCTTCGGTATTCTATCTTCCAGTGATACTACTTTTTTTTCTTCATGCAAACTCAACAATCCTCACCCCGTCCCAGGAGAAAACCTCCGGGCTAAGTTTATCCTTAAAAAGAGAACAAACGGCACGAGAAGATGCCGTTTTCCGATCTCTTTATGAGGATTATAACACACTAACAGCGTGAATAGGTTGAGTTTCTTTACCGTTTTCTTCCCATAATTTCGACTTCAGTTTCCAATTCGACACCGTATTTTTCACGAATTGTGCCCTTTACAAACTCTATCAGCTCCAATACATCTCTTGCAGTTCCGCCGCCGGCATTCACTATGAAATTCCCATGCATATCTGAGATGCGTGCCCCGCCAATCTGGTATCCTTTTAAACCTGCTTTTTCAACAAGCTGTCCGGCATAATCAGGCAGCGGGTTTCTGAAAATGCTTCCTGCGCAAGGATGTGACCAGGGCTGTGTTTCTCTTCGATAATCCTTATTTTTCTGCATGACACCCACAATTTCTTCTTTTGTTCCTTCCTGAAGCTGCAGAACTGCTTCAAGACATATCCCTGGGCGTTTTTTCTGGAGAACTGACGTCCGGTATGAAAATTCCATTTCTTCATTTGAAAGCCATTGAATCTCTCCGTCTTCAAACAAAACAAGAGCCTTTAAAAGAATACTGGACATATCTGAACGGTGTGCGCCGGCATTCATATATACTGCTCCGCCTACCGATCCTGGAATTCCGCTTGCAAATTCCAAGCCTGATAATCCTTTTTTACTGATGATGGTCGACAGCTTGATCAGAGAGTAGCCCCCTCCAACTGTCAAGACATTTCCGCTGATTTCCATATGATCAAGGCCGTCACCCAATTTGATAACAACACCTTCAATTCCTTCATCGGATACAAGCAAATTGGATCCCCTGCCAATTGCAGTCCAGCTGATTCCATGTTTTTTTACCAGTTCAATCGTCTTTTTTAGGCCGTCCAGGCTGCCGGGTTGAACAAATACATCGGCAGGTCCGCCAATTTTCATTGTAGTATGCTTTGATAAAGGTTCAAGTTCAGTAACCTTCCCTACATTCGCCTGTTGCAGTTCTTTTATAAATGTCTCCATGACAACCTCCTGTAAATCCTTCACTTAATTCTGGGCTGAAAATAAAGGGGCCAAAGAGATTTTAGCAAACCTCACGTCTCATACCCTTCTTTGCAACTCTTGAAACCATATAGAATATTCTTTTTATTTGTTTGTTAAATCTCTCATCAGTTCAGACAATCGCCTTGCCGCATCCGGCATGCCTAATTTCCTTGAAGCCTGCTGCATATGTTGAAGTTCTTCCTGATTTAAAAGGATATCATCAATTTTTTTGAGAAGATTGTCATTGTTTAATTCGCTCTCCAGTAAAAGTACTGCTGCGCCATGGTCGCTGAGTGCGCGGGCATTTTTTTCCTGATGATTTGCTGTAACATGAGGGCTTGGAACCAAAATGCTCGGAAGCCCAAGAGCTGTTATCTCCGCCAGTGAAGTGGCACCGGCACGCGAAACAATGAGCTCGACACCTGCAAGGACTTCCGGCATGTTATGGATGAAAGGTTTAATGTGCACATTATCCGGTATACCTGCTTTTTTCGCTTTATTCATAACCGTCTCATAATGTACTTCACCAGTAATATAGAGTACCTGATACTCCCTTTTGCCAAGGTTATTCAGCATAGCAAGAACAGCATCATTAATTGCCTTAGCCCCTCTGCTTCCCCCAAAAATCAGCACAGTGTTTTTTTGAGGATGGAGCCCAGCAGAAGCTTTCCCTTTGCTTCCGTCCACACCGATGACTTCCGATGCCCTCGGATTTCCTGTCAGCACAGTTTTCTCCGAAGGAAAAAAGCTTTTTGCTTCCTCAAAACAAACAGCTACCTTATCCACATACCTTGCAAGAAACTTGTTCGTTAAACCTGGAATGCTATTCTGCTCGTGAATGATCGTTGGAATTTTCAATTTGGATGCTGCGTATACGACAGGTCCGCAAACATACCCGCCAGTTCCTATGACAACATCCGGCTTATATTCTTTCAACATTTTTTTACTTTCATTAACACCCTTGAGAAAGCGAAAAATTGTTCTTGCATTCTCAAAAGAAATGCTTCTTTTAAACCCAGTAATTTCAATGGATTGAAATGGAATGCCCTCTCTGCCGACAATTTTTTTCTCAAGACCTTTTTCTGTTCCTATGTATAAAAACTCAGCTTCTTGATCTTCTTTTTTCATTTCATTGATCAATGCCAAAGCAGGATATATATGACCGCCGGTACCTCCGCCGCTTACTACTACTTTCATTTGCAAACCTCCAATAAAACTGATAGTTAAAAAGCTTAACCCTGTTGAGCGTCAACAGGGCCATTCAAAAATATTATAACGGAAAGACAAGCGTCAAATATACTCTTAATCTAACTAAAATCCATTTTTCTGATCTACAAGCATTTATAGATACGCTGCAGCATAACTTACCAGGCGGTATGAAAGAAGTATCTTTAGTATCTGGCATATCTGCTGATGTTCAGCAAAACACCTACTGCCATCAGCATAAGTGTCAGCGAGGAACCTCCATAGCTCAGGAAAGGCAGAGTGATGCCTGTGACAGGCATTAAGCCTGTTACGACACCTACATTGATCATGACTTGTATGGCAATCATTGAAACAATTCCAACTGCGACAAAACTGCCGTAAAGATCCGGGGCTCCCAACGCAATTCGAATCCCTCTCCAAAGCAGCAGGCTGAACAGCAGAATAACCAGAGACCCCCCGATGAACCCCAGTTCTTCAGACAAGATAGCAAATATAAAGTCTGTCTGAGGCTCAGGCAGATAAAAGAATTTTTGCCGGCTTTGTCCCAGACCCAAACCAAAAAGACCTCCAGGGCCGATTGCATAAAGTGATTGAATGATCTGAAACCCGCTTCCGAGAGGGTCTTCCCATGGATTAAGAAATGAGGTAATCCTTTTTATGCGATATGGAGCTGACAAAACCAAGCCTACAAAGCCCGCTACTCCCAGAAGACCGAGAAATGCAAAATGGCTGATTCTCGCTCCCGCTACAAAAATCATTGCAATACAAGTGCCCACCATAACGGTGCCGGTGCCCAGGTCAGGCTGCAGCATAATCATGCCAAAAGCAGTAAATACAAGCAGCAATGATGGAAAAAGCCCATTTTTAAAAGAGGTGATTTTCTTCTGATGCTCGGACAAGAATTTTGCCAGAAACGCAATCATGGCAAGCTTCATAAATTCAGAGGGCTGAATGGAAAAAGCCCCTACACCTATCCAGCTTCGAGATCCATTTCTAACCATTCCAACACCTGGTACGAGAACAGCTATTAACAACACAAAGCAGATGATGATCAACAGCTTTGCCCATGTTCTCCAGGTCCAATAATCAACATTCATGATAAAAAACATGGCTATTACGCCGATTACAGCAAATAAAAGCTGGCGTTTCGCAAAGAAAAAAGAATCATCAAATTTATAAGTAGCCCATACTGCACTGGCACTGTACACCATAATCAGCCCGATGGACAGCAAAAGCAGTGTTATGATGACCAGAATAAAATCCGGTGTAGATCTTTTTGTCGTCAACGCCATACACCCCAATAAAAGTTATTAGGGCCGGTGCGTGAAGTGTTCCCTGCTGCGCGTGTACAAGCCCTTATTTAAGCATATGCACGGCATCAATAAACATGTCTCCTCTTTGCTCAAACGTCTTATACTGATCCCAGCTTGCACAAGCGGGAGACAATAAAACAACGTTGCCTTCTTTGGAAACTTCATTGGCAGCCGATACTGCTTTCTCCACATTATCGACGCGTTGTATAATTTCTATTCCGGCTTTTACAGCTACTGCCTCAAGTTTAGGGGCAGTCTGCCCGAAAGTTATCAGGGCGCGGACATTTTTCAGGGAAGGAAGCAGCTCGTCAAACTCGTTCCCGCGGTCCAGACCTCCTGCAAGCAGGATAACGGGATTTTGAAATGCTTCAAGCGCCTTGCTTGTAGCCAAAATGTTCGTGGCTTTAGAATCATTGTAGTATTTCACACCATTCATCTGATCAACGAACTGCAGGCGGTGCCTTACTCCTGAAAAGCTTGTTAACACTTTTCTAATGGCTTCATTTCCAGCTCCCCTGCTTTTTGCAGCAGCTACTGCCGCAAGTATATTTTCAAGGTTATGCTTTCCAGGAAGAACAATCTCTTTTATGTTCATAATCGGTTCCCCTAAATATGTAAGCCAGCCGTCCTTTATACAAACGCCGTTTTCAAGTTCGCTGCTGACAGAAAAATATAATTTTTTCCCTTTCGTCTTTTCAGCAAGCAGGTTGACTGTTTTATCGTCCCAATTGATAACAGCAATATCGTCTTCTGTCAGATTTTCGTAAATTTTGCCTTTTGCAGAGGCATATTCCTCGCGTGTACCATGATAATCCAGATGGGCATCAAAGATGTTCAATACAATCGCAATGTCAGGTTTAAATTCTAATGTACCCATCAGCTGAAAAGAAGACAGTTCCGTAACGATGACTTGGCCCTGTTCTGCTTTAGCTGCTACTTCACACGCAACTGTTCCAATGTTTCCGGCAATCAGCGCATGCTGGCTGTCTGCTTTTAACATTTCATAGATCAGCGTGGTTGTAGTAGTTTTTCCATTAGAGCCTGTTATACCGATTATATCCGCTTCACTGATTTGATAGGCAAGCTCTACCTCTGTAACAATCGGAATATTCAAATGCTGCGCCTTTTCAATCATGGAGTTTGAATAAGGAATTCCGGGATTTTTCACTACCAGTTCAATTCCCCGCTCTTCAAACAAGCTGAGTGGATGGTTCCCGCAGATGACTGTAATTCCTAGTTTTTCCAGCTCCTGGGCCGCTTCATTTTCTTCGAATGGCTTCATGTCATTAACAGTGACTACAGCGCCCAGCGCGTGTAGTAATTTAGCTGCAGCTAAGCCGCTTTTTGCCAAACCGAGTACAAGTACTTGTTTATTTACATATTGTTTAATCTGCTTCAATTATAACCACACCTCAATATAAATTCCCAACACGGCAAACAGCAGGCCAACAGTCCAGAAAGTCACAACAACTCTCCACTCTGACCATCCCGACAGCTCGTAATGATGATGCAGCGGGCTCATCTTAAAGACACGTTTTCCTGTTGTTTTAAATGATATGACCTGAATAATAACCGAAAGTGTTTCCAGCACAAAGACGCCCCCGATTAAGATCAGGAGTATTTCCAGCTTTGTCAGAATTGCAATTGTAACGATTGCTCCTCCTAGAGCCAATGAACCTGTATCACCCATAAACACCTTGGCCGGATGGGCGTTGAAAACAAGAAAACCAAGAACAGCCCCTACAACAGCAACTGAGAAAATGGCAACATCATATTGAGATTGATTCCAGGCCAGCACTGCGAATGCGCCGAAGGCCACAGCAGCCGTTCCGGAAAGAAGACCGTCCAGACCATCTGTCAGGTTAACTGCATTAGATCCGCCAACAAGCATAAGGACCACTAAAACAATGTAAAACCAGCCTAAATCAAAGCTAACATCGGTCCCTGGAATACGGATGTCTGTTGAAAAACCGAATTGATTGAATACCAGATAAAAAATAACCGCAATGATTATTTGACCAATCAGCTTCTGTTTAGATGTTAATCCGAGATTTCTTTTCATCACAACTTTTATAAAATCATCTAAAAAGCCAAGAACTCCATACCCGAGCGTTACAAAAAGAAGCAAATACATTTCCACGCTAGGCTCAGAGAATTTATATGTCATGACCAATGTCGTTACAATGATTGATATGATAATCATAATGCCGCCCATCGTAGGCGTACCCGTCTTTTTCTGATGGGATTTTGGCCCTTCATCCCTGATGGACTGGCCAAACTTCAGTCTTCTCAGAAAGGGGATAAAGATGGGAGAGAAGAGGGCACTGATTAAAAATCCCAATAAAATCGTAAAGAATATTACCTGTTCGAGCATACGGAAGCCCCTCCCTTCTCGTTCAGCTTACACATTTTACTTAGCTTTATAACCTTATTCAATTGATCCACAACTCTTTCTTCCAAAATTCTGTTTTTGCTTATCATTTTTACTTTCCTCCGCTTCTGACAGAAGAAATTGCTCTGATAGCTACTTCACGATCGTCAAAATCTAAAATCTCTGTCCCGATGATCTGATAGGTTTCGTGGCCTTTTCCTGCAATAAGGACAACATCACCGGCTTCAGCTTTTTCGATCGCTGCAAATATAGCTTGTTCTCTGCTGATAATCTTCAGATAATCTTTGCCCATCACGCCTTGTTCCATGTCTTTCAGAATTTGTTCAGGATTTTCGCTTCGAGGATTATCTGAAGTAAAGATTGGGACATCACTGTATGTTGCAGCAATTTCAGCCATCACGGGACGTTTTGCCCTGTCCCTGTCTCCGCCGCAGCCCACTACAGCGTATACGTTGCTGCGCGCAAACTGCCTGATGGTTTTCAGCACGTTTTCAAGACTGTCGGGAGTATGTGCATAATCTACAATCACAGTAAAATCCTGTCCTGCATCCACGACTTCAAAGCGCCCTCTGACAGCTTGGAGATTCTCAATGGCTTCGACAATCGTATCTAGCGGTATGCCAGAAGCGGCGGCGGCACCGGCGGCGGCAAGCACATTATAAACACTGAATTTGCCGATCAGCTTCATCTCTACTTTTTTAGTGCCGGCAGGTGTTTTTAAATTAAAACTAGTGCCGCTGGCTGTCATCTTGATATCTTCCGCCATAATATCGCTGCTGCTATCAATGCCATACGTTAGAATATGCGCAGCTGTCATTAATTTATATTGTGAAGAGGCGGGATCATCATTGTTCAGCACTGCGAACTTGGGCTTGTTGTGATAAAACGTGTTTCCCAGCTGAGAAAATAGAAGACCTTTGGCCTGACGGTATGAATCCATTGTTTTGTGATAATCTAAATGATCCTGAGTCAGGTTTGTAAAGACAGCAACGTCATAATCACAGCCGTACACCCTTCCCATATGCAATGCATGTGATGATACTTCCATCACTGCTCCTTCCACACCTTCATCAAGCATACGGCGGAAAGTTTTTTGCAGTGTCAGGCTGTCTGGGGTCGTATTTTTGACGTTGGACACATTCTCACCAATTTTTATGTACATTGTGCCGATTAAACCAGTTTTTTTGCCGTGATTTTTAAGAATCTGCTCCACAATATGGCTTGTAGTTGTTTTGCCGTTGGTACCTGTTATTCCAATCAGATGCAGCTTTTGGGAAGGCTGCCCATAAAATGCATCAGCCAGCACAGCCATGGCCCTTTTAGTATCATTCACAATGATGACCGGCAAGTCACATTCTATGTCCCTTTCTGCAAGAATGGCAGCCGCTCCTTTATCTTTGGCAGCAGCAGCAAACAGATGGCCGTCAACTGTAAACCCTTCTATGCAAATGAACAGACTTCCGTCTTTCACTTCCCTGGAGTCCATTTCAATGGATTGAATATCAATATTCAATTCTTCAGCGTTTTTGCATTTGTAAAATGGCAACAAATTCAGCAACTCATTCAATTTCATGTAAAAACCTCTCAATTCTTTCCCTGATAAATAAAATTCTTTATGGCATACAGTACATATTTTAACGCAATATGGACGCATATGCCATACATCAAGGAATTCTTTTTTGAGGGCCAATCAAGCAGTAAGGAGTAACTCCCAAAAACATGCAGGCAATCGTAAAAACGACTGCCGCTTTTGTTAAGACTCCTCTTCCTTGTCAGGAGGAGCTTTTTGATCTCCCAAGTACAAGCGGATCGTACCGCCCTCTTTCATTTTGGCTCCCGCAGACGGAGACTGCTGCACGACCACCCCGCCCTCTCCTGAAACGTCAAGCTTCATATTTATCAGCTGTTCCTGCACTTCACCCTTTGTCAGTCCTAAAAGGTTCGGCACAGCTACCAGTTTTGTGTCCAGCCATTTATACTCTTTCTCGATCTGATTTTTCCTCGGTTTCACACCAAGTTCCCTTAAACTGTCTCCAATGATATTTCCTACAATCGGAGCAGCAACTGTTCCTCCGAATTGAATGGTGCCTTTTGGATTATCGACTGCAACATACACAACGAGCTGAGGGTCGTCAGCCGGAGCAAATCCAATAAAGGAAACAATATGGTTGTTTTTCAGGTATTTTCCGTCTTTCACTTTTTGTGCTGTTCCTGTTTTTCCGCCAACGCGGTAGCCATCTACAAACGCCTTGCCCCCTGTACCTTGAGCAACTACGCTTTCCAGGGCATATCGTATTTGTTTTGAAGTGTCTTCAGAAATCACTCTTCGCTTGGCATTAGGCGTATGACGGTTCAACACTTCGCCTGTGATCGGATCCAGCCATTCTTTAGCAATGTAAGGGGTATACAGGATTCCCCCGTTAACTGCAGCAGAAACAGCTGTTACCTGCTGTATCGGTGTAACCGAGACACCCTGTCCAAACGCGGTGGTTGCCTGTTCAACCGGACCTACTCTATCCAGACGAAATAATATTCCAGTTCCTTCTCCCTGCAAATCAATTCCGGTTTTTTTGCCAAAGCCAAAATTGCTTATATATTGAAATAGAGTTTTCTTTCCGAGCCTCTGCCCCAGTTCGACAAATCCGGGGTTGCAGGAGTTCTGGACAACCTCTAAAAAGCTTTGGCTTCCGTGTCCTCCCCTTTTCCAGCACCTTAACCTTGCTCCTCCGACTTCCACTGATCCGCCATCATAAAAATGCTCTTTTTCCAAGTTTACCTTTTTCTCCTCAAGCGCTGCCGCCAAAGTAATGATTTTAAAAGTTGAACCGGGCTCATAATTGCTCCAAACGGGCAGATTTCTATTGTAGACTATCGGATCTGTGTTTTTATAATTAGCAGGGTCAAAGCCGGGCCTGCTCGACATACCAATGATTTCACCGTTGTTCGGGTTCATGGCTATCGCAATCATGCCATCCGGATTATAGGTTGCTTCTGCCAGATCCAATTCCCTCTCAATAATGGTCTGAACTTTGGAATCAACAGTTAATTTTAAACTCGCCCCGTCTATTGGAGCTGTATAATCAT
Source organism: Metabacillus lacus (assembly GCF_009674805.1). GTDB lineage: Bacteria > Bacillota > Bacilli > Bacillales > Bacillaceae > Metabacillus_C > Metabacillus_C lacus. The sequence goes on from NZ_WKKI01000002.1 coordinate 16,601, forward strand.
CAGCCTCGTCCGGCATTCTTTTACCTTTAGCATCAGAATAGAATTTCACATATCCCTTCTTGCCTTTCAGCTGTTCATCATAATACGCTTCGAGACCAAGCAGGCCTTGGTTGTCTATTCCTGCAAATCCTAAAACATGTGAGAGATAGTTGCCAAAGGGATAATGCCTGATAGAATCCTCCGCAATATATATTCCTTTGAGGCCAAGCGACCTGATCTCTTTCGCTTTCTCATGAGAAATCTTTCTTCCTTCCGGGTTTACCCGGACAATAGAAGCTTTTTTCGTTACAAACTGATAAGCTTTTTCCTTTGACATATTCAAAGCTGCAGCAAGCTGTTCGGCTGTACCGGCAGGATCCTCCACCTGCCTCGGAACAACGAGCACTGACGGGGCACTTTTATTCGTGGCAAGCTTTACACCGTTCCTGTCCAGTATTTCTCCCCGCTCAGGCTCAAAAGGAATATTCCTGCTCCAAGAATCCTTTGCCAGGGATGTTAACTTTTCCCCCAGAACAAACTGGACAAAACCAAGCCTGACATCTATAACAGCAAAAATAAGAAAACCAAAAAACAATACAAGCGCAAGCCGCTTTCTGACCGTAACATTGGAAACCCGCATCCTCTTCAACCACCCCTTGTCTAGGCTCGTTTCAAATATATGCTTGTACAGGGGATGTATAGAACTAGAAAAGCGGAACCGGCTTGCAAGGCCCGACAAGCATAAGACAAGCTGGAATGAAGGTTGTTCTTTAACCTTCAGGCCAGATTGGCTTATGACCTCGAGGGCCTAGCCGGTGGAGCTGGACAAAGTAGAAAAGCGGAAGGCGCCGCTCAGCCCTGACAAGCATAAGACGGCTTGGGCGGGAGGTCGCTTTTTGACCTCTTGACCAAGACAGCTTATGACCTCGAAGGGCTGGCGCCTGGAGCTGGACAATGCAGAAAAGCGGAAGGCGCCCGTTCAGCCCTGACAAGCATAAGACGGCTTGGGCGGGAGGTCGCTCTTTGACCTCTTGACCAAGATGGCTTATGACCTCGAAGGGCTGGCGCCTGGAGCTGGACAATGCAGAAAAGCGGAAGGCGCCCGTTCAGCCCTGACAAGCATAAGACGGCTTGGGCAGGAGGTCGCTCTTTGACCTCTTGACCAAGATGGCTTCTGACCTCGAAGGGCTGGCGCCTGGAGCTGGACAATGCAGAAAACACAATCAAAGGAAGTCATGCTAAGAGCGCCACGTCCTGTGGCAACGCATGACTGTCCGACGTCGTGTCGGGCTCCGACAAGCATAAGACAAGCTGGAATGAAGGTTGTTCTTTAACCTTCAGGCCAGATTTGCTTATGACCTCGAGGGCCTAGCCGGTGGAGCTGGACAATGTAGAAAAGCGGAAGGCGCCGCTCAGCCCTGACAAGCATAAGATGGCTTGGACGGAAGGGCGCTCTTTGCCCTTTTGGCCAAGACGGCTTATGACCTCGAAGGGCTGGCGCCTGGAGCTGGACAATGTAGAAAAGCGGAAGGCGCCGCTCAGCCCTGACAAGCATAAGATGGCTTGGCCGTAAGGGCGCTCTTTGCCCTTATGGCCAAGACAGCTTATGACCTCGAAGGGCTGGCGCCTGGAGCTGGACAATGCAGAAAACACAATCAAAGGAAGTCATGCTAAGAGCGCCACGTCCTGTGGCAACGCATGACTGTCCGACGTCGTGTCGGGCTCCGACAAGCATAAGACGGCTTGGGCAGGAGGTCGCTCTTTGACCTCTTGACCAAGATGACTTATGACCTCGAGGGCCTAGCTGCCGGAGCTGGACAATGCAGAAAAGCGGAAGGCGCCCGTTCAGCCCTGACAAGCATAAGACTGCTTGGACGGAAGGGCGCTCTTTGCCCTTTTGGCCAAGACGGCTTATGACCTCGAAGGGCTGGCGCCTGGAGCTGGACAATGTAGAAAAGCGGAAGGCGCCGCTCAGCCCTGACAAGCATAAGACGGCTTGGACGTAAGGGCGCTCTTTGCCCTTTTGGCCAAGACGGCTTATGACCTCGAAGGGCTGGCGCCTGGAGCTGGACAAACCGAAAAGCGGAAGGCGCCCGTTCAGCCCTGACAAGCATAAGATGGCTTGGGCAGGAGGTCGCTCTTTGACCTTTTGGCCAAGACGGCTTATGACCTCGAAGGGCTGGCGCCTGGAGCTGGACAAACCGAAAAGCAGAATACCCAACCGCTTATAAATAGACGTAAATTTTCCGCTTAATGAACAATTAACATAAAAAACCTTAAATAGCCGGAGGTATTCCGTCTATTGACTTTTAATAACATGAAATAATGGTTTTTCAGCAGCATAACCGGAATTGCTCCCCTTACATTCCCTAAAACGTGCCCTCTTTTTCATTTAACCGGAATTGCTCCGCTAATTTTTCTTTCGGTGGTTAAAAACACTAAAAGAAGGACAATAGAGGCTTGTACCTTATTACACAACTGCCATTCAGTATTTGAAAATTTATAAAAGCATAGAAAAAAACTCCCCAAACGGGGAGCTGAACCTAGCTGCTAGTATTCAAATTCATTTCAGATCATTTACTTCCCGAACCAACTGAGGCGGAGGGGGTGGGACGAGGTACCCGTCCCTATGTCCCATCCTCATCAGATTCTGCTGTTTGGGAAGCCTGTCGCGCTGCTTCATTCAGGTCTTCAGGATTGTTTAGTCCTACAACCAGTTTGTCAGCTTTGCGAAGTTCTTTTCCAGCGGGTATGTTTTGAGATGCTCCATATCCACTGCCTTCGAAGGAGATATCAAGTTCCATTAGTTTGGCTAATTTCAAAATATCCCGTTTAGACCAGCCGGTGATGTCCGGCATTTTGATAGTTCCGCCTGTAGAAATGAAAACTTTTTCCCCAGGGGTAAGACGGGCATCTTCAAGCGGAAACTGACTTTCCACTCTTGAGCCGTTTCCAAGTACAACAGGTTCTGCCTTCATTTCACCGAGCTTCTTTTTAACAGAAGAGATATTTTCTCCTGTAAGATTTGCCAGACTCTTACCAGCTTCCTGTTTCTCTTTTTTATGATCTTGTTCATTCTTATCTTTGGCTTGAGGCTTGATTTCCAGGTATTGCAGGCTGTTTCTCATCACTGTGTTAAACACCGTGGAAACCGGCATCGCCCCTATTTCTGTTTCCTTCAAATTTGGCTGCTGAACAGCAACATACACAAGCAGCTGAGGATCATCCTTTGGAGCCATTCCAATAAATGAAAACAGAAAATTATCATGGCCCCTCAGATAGCCTCCATCCTGCCAGATTTGTGCAGTACCAGTTTTTCCGGCTACTTCATAGCCTTCAATTTGATAAGGCTTGCCAGTCCCTTTTTCTGAGCTGACCACAGTTTCCAGGATATCCAGCACTTCCTTAGAGGTTTTCTCGGAAATTGGCTTACTCTTTACCTTAGGCTTATTGTCTTGTACAACTTCATTCTTTTCTTCATCTACTATTTTATCAATAATATAAGGCTGCATCATATTTCCACCGTTTGCGATAGCCGTAGCTGCCTGAACTAGCTGAATTGGCGTGTAAGCAGATGCCTGGCCAAAAGCAGATGATACCTTATCTTGTTCACGCTTGTAGTTGATACTGCTGTCAGTTTCTCCAGGAAGGTCTATCCCTGTTTTTTGATCGAGCTGAAATTTGTGCAAATATTGAAAGAAGCGATCATAGCCGATTTTCTGGCTGACCAGGTTGGCAAATGCAACATTAGAAGAGCGCTGAACACCTTCATTGTAAGTAATCTCTCCCCAGCCTGTTTTGTTATGATCACGGATTACCCTGCCGCCCACCGGAAATGAACCGGAAGAGAATGTTTCGTCACCATTATACACACCCTCTTCAATTGCAGCAGCAAGAGTGAAAATTTTCATCGTTGATCCGGGTTCAAATCTGTAAGTGATACTATCATTATAGTAATTTGAAATATCTCTTGTATTGGGATTAAAACTCGGACGCTGACCCATTCCCAGAATTTCGCCCGTTTTAGGATCTGCAACCACTGCAATTATTTTTTGAGGCTGATACTCTTCCATGGCTGAATTTAATCCATCTTCTAAAAACGCCTGTATTTTTTGATCAATGGTCAGATATACCGTTTTCCCGTTCTGAGGCGGTACCACTGTTTCATCCCCATTCGGCAGTTTCCAGCCATAATGGTCGCCTTCATAAGTCATATATCCATCTTTTGACTTTAAGTAGTTGTCCAGGTTTTTTTCGAGGCCCATCTGACCGATTATTTCTCCACTTTCCTGGTTTTTCTCTGCATAGCCAATGATGTGCGATGCAAACATTCCGTTAGGATAGTAACGGATGGAGTCTCTCGAAAATGCAATTCCAGGGAGCTCCAAATCTTCTATTTCATTTTTTTGTGCCTGTGTCAGACTGCGGCCTTTCGAACCGAATTCAACCTGCTTTTTGTCCCTGGAGAGAATCTCAAAAACTTCCCGCTCCTCCATATCCAATAGAGGTGCCAGTTTTTCAGCAGTTTCCGCTGGGTCTGTCACATGCTGAGGCCTTTTCGGGTTCTGGGTAAGTTCTTCATCCAGCACGGCAAATATTCTGTAAGAAGAGGTATCCTGGGCAATAATCTCTCCATTGCGGTCTAATATAGAACCTCTTGTTCCTTCTATTACACGTTTTCGTTCATACTTTTCAGCTGCTTTTGCCGCAAGCACTTCTCCTGCAGCCTTTCCTGTTGTCTGAATATACATAAATCGGGCTGTAATGGTAAAAAAGAGCAGAACGAATATTAAACTTAATATCGCTGCTCCTCTGTTCATATTTTTATTTTTATTCATAAGCTGTCATTCCTGTATCACTTTAACATTATTTTTTTCAAGAGTTAAACCCATTTCCTTGGCTTTAGTCCAAATTCTGTCATAGTTGCTTAACTCTTTTACCTCAACCTGAAGGTCACTGTTCGTTTTTTGCTGCAGCTCCAGTTTCTGTTCAAGCTTTTGAATTTCCACATTCGTCTGGTAGGCAGCAACACTGTTGGAAATCATGCTGACAGCAGCCAGTACGACTCCTGCAATAAAGAGAACGAACAAGAACTTTTCCCCCAAAGTAATGGACCTGTTCTTTCTTATGACGACCGTCTGCTGCTGAACCTGCTGCTGTGATTGCTGCTCTTGTCTCTGCTGCTGAATTTTAACAGCTAAATTGCTCATTCTCTATACCTCCCCTGATATATACTTCTGTTCTTATATTTTTTATATTTTTTCGGCTATTCTCAGCTTTGCTGATCTGGCTCTATTATTTTCCTCCAGTTCTAGTTCTGAAGGTATTATCGGCTTTCTAGTAATAATCTTTACAGTTGGCTGGAATTCTTCTGGAATAACAGGGATGTTTCTCGGCAGCGGCGGCAACTCGCCAGCTTCCTTAAACACAGTCTTGCAGATGCGGTCTTCTAATGAATGGAAGGTAATAACGCTCACCCTTCCACCTGGTTTTAACAGATCCAGCGCCTGCTTGATTGCATCTTCAAACACTTGCAATTCATCATTCACTGCGATTCTGATAGCCTGAAAAATGCGTTTAGCAGGATGGCCGCCCTTTCTCCTTGCGGGAGCTGGAATCCCATCTTTAATTAGTTCAACCAATTCGCTGGTAGTCTCAATAGGCTTAATCTCTCTGGCCGTCTCAATTTTTCGGGCAATCTGCTTTGAAAATTTTTCTTCCCCATACTTGAAGAATATTCTCACCAGGTCATTATAATCCCATGTGTTAACGACATCGTAGGCAGTGAGATCAGCCTGCTGATCCATTCTCATGTCAAGCGGAGCATCGTGATGATAGCTGAAGCCCCTCTCTGGCGTGTCAAGCTGCGGAGAAGAAACGCCGAGGTCAAACAATATTCCATCAACCTCATGTATGCCCTGCTCATGCAGCTTTTCTTTCAAATGTTTGAAATTGCTTTTTATAAATGTTGTTCTGGCATGATAGGAAGATAATTTTTCCTTCGCATGCTGAAGTGCCGTTTCGTCCTGATCAAAAGCAATTAACCTTCCTTCACCAGACAGCTTGGATAACAGATAGCTGCTGTGTCCGGCACCCCCAAGCGTGCAGTCTACATACAATCCATCTTTTTTTACATTTAAACCATCAACTGTTTCTTCCAATAGCACTGTTTTATGTACGAACATTGTTGTTACCACCTTTACTGTATTGAACGGCTTTCAAGCCATGAGCTACTATCATTGTTTCACAAGAGATCATTATATATCAAAGTCAATCATATTTTCAGCAATTTCTTCGAATGACTCTTCCTGCTCCACAACGTAGTTTTCCCATATCTGCTTGCTCCACAGTTCAATCCTGTTTGACACTCCGATAACAACGCAGTCCTTCTCTAGTTTTGCATACTGCAAAAGTGGTGCAGCGATGTTAATTCGCCCCTGCTTGTCCAATTCTAGTTCCATAGCTCCGGAGAAAAAGAAACGGGTAAACGCTCTGGCATCTTTTTTTGTCAGCGGAAGAGTTTTTAACTTTTCTTCAATGATTTTCCACTCTTCCATGGGATAGCCGAAAAGACATTGATCCAGCCCTCTTGTTAAAACAAATGAGTCACCGAGCCCATCACGGAACTTAGCGGGTACAATCATTCTTCCTTTTGTATCTATGGTGTGATGATATTCTCCCATGAACATGCCCGCTGTCCCCACTTTCTCTCCGTAGCCCACCACTTTCCCCCACTTATCTCCACCTCTATTGTACCCTCTTTAGGAATAAAAAAAAACCCTGTATAGCACAGGATTTCAGGAAAAATTCATTTATAATCTGACAATATTATGTTTATTATTAAAGGAATATGACAATTTCATGAGATTATCAAGAAAATCAGGGCCGTATTTGTTGAAATAGTAATAAATATTCCATATTCTTTCCTGCGGCTGCCCCAATGGGACAAGAGATGTCTCAATTCTGCGGAATTTGTTTAATGAGAATTCATTTTGCAGCAGAAATTGTTTTTCAACATTCGACGCAAGAAAATCCAGCTGAGCATCAATAAATGCTTTGTTTTTAAGAAGCATCGGCTGCAGGCTTTTATCAACAATCAGCGCCTCTTCCCTCAGTTTCTTATGTATTGTTTCTATCTCCATTTTAGCATTTTCTGTAAGATCAGAGATGTCGCATTTCTTTTTACCGGCCAGCCACCCTTCTCTAAGCACTTCAATTCCATCATCAAATACTTCTGAAAGCTGCAGCCCAAGCTCATTTATATCAGTTTCAACAGACCTTTCCAAAAATGAAAAACTTTTTCTTGGAAGAACCGGAGGCATTTTCATCCCTGCTTCGCGGAAAACTCCTTTAAGTTCTGACCAGTAAGTAAATTCGCCCGGTCCCGCAAAAAAGGCCAAAGTAGGAAACAGGAACTCCTGCATTAGCGGCCGCGAGACGACATTATTGCTGAACAGTTCGGGGTGTTCTTCCGCCTCTTTCAGCAGCTCTTCCGTTGTAAAGGATTGGCCGGTGTCCCCAGCTTCAAAGACTCCATTGTTCTCTTGAAGAAGAAATCTTTCTCCTCCAATATGATAAAAGATGCTGGCACTGCCTTCCGGTATTTCCAGGATTGGAGAGTAGCCCTGCTCCCTCATCATATTTTGCTGTTCTCTCAGCGCCTCAGCTATGCTGGAAGACTGTTTAATGATCTGCTGAAACCATTGCTTCTCCAGTTTTCTTAATTGCGGGTCAGCAGAATTAAGAATGATCAGCCCCTCGTGACGGAAAAGATCCATAATCAATTCTTCAAAAAACTGAGTGTAGGTTTCTGATTTGCTGAGGTGATGTCTCACAGTTTGAAGCAGCTGTTCTGTATATTGAGTTTCACCAAAAGATTCAAATACTTCTTCAATCCATTTTTGACAATCTTTTTGATCAATGGTCAGGCTGCTAACCGGCGTTTTTGTCAGTATACGGGAAGAAACGGCTTTCTTTTTGATCCGCTTTTCTTTCTGAACAAAAACATGATTAACTTCAGCAAAATCATGATCTTCTCCCGCAACCCAGAAGACAGGCACAACGGGAATATTCAATTCCTGTTCCTGCTGTTTTGCAAAAACAATGACTGAGAGTATCTTATGTATAGTATAAAGCGGCCCCGTTAATAATCCCGCCTGCTGTCCGGCAATTACTGTGACAGAGTCCGCTTCGGAAAGCTTTTCAATGTTTTTCATCGCAGCAGGACTGTTGAACCGTTTATGATAACTTCTTAAATAGGAGACAAGTGAGCTTCTGTCGATTTCTTTTTCTTTCAGCTCTGCTGCCCTTTGCCGGTAGACATCCTTGTTCAGAATGTTATAATCAAAAAAGTTTTCTGTATGTAATTCTCCCGCAAATAAATCACTGATTAATCTATTCTTCGAATGGAGCGTTAGTTCGAAGGTCTCCATACTTGTACTTCCTTTCTCACACCTTTAATATATTCCGAAAAGAGTATAGCATCATTATATACTTTTGTTAAAGATTTGGACTCGGGCCTAAGAGGTTTCTTTTCCTTTTATACTTCTATATAAAAAGACAATGATCGGTGCATTTGTCTCCGGAAATGGTGACAACTTAATCAAATAGCCGAGAATCGCATCAATTTCAGTTACTCTCCCACTTTGAATATCTGCCAGCATAGAGGAAACATTATGATGAGTTTTTGCACAGATTTCCTGTACTTTATCCCATGACTTTTCTTTATCCGTAAGTTTTAAAATAGCAAACGCTTCTTCAAACACACTTCTCATCATTAAGTTGTACTGTGAGTTTGAGATCAATTCGCCATTTTTAATACCAAGCAGGGCCGTTAAAGGATTGATGCAAGTATTTATGAGAAGCTTTTCAGCAAGCATGACCCGGCAGTTCTCTTTCCATTGAAAAGGAAAAGCGGGACTGTCCAATTGCAGTGCCAACTCCTCAGCTGCCCCGGTACCAAAACTGCCGAGATTTGTTTTTCCCATCCCAGTATGCTTGACAGTATTCTCACTTTCCTTCCTCGCACCGTGCTCCACGACACCTGCATAGCAGTCGTGCTGTTGGGAAAGCTCCTTTAATATAGAAAGGTGGTCCATGCCATTTTGCAGGAAAAGTAATTTTTTTCTCTCCCTACACCCTTTAAGCGATGCAGCAATTTCTTTTAACTGATATTGCTTTACGGCCACAATTAAAAACTCTTCCTGATAATTATCGGAAGTATCTGCTGAGATCTTTCTTTGTCTATTATCCCCGGTCAAGTTCTTAAGGACAATGCCATCCCTGTTTAGGGCTTCAGCCTGCTCTTTTCTCCTTGTATAAAGCCGTACTGAATGATTTTCACTTAAATGGAAGCCGAACAGCAGTCCAATGGCTCCTGATCCTATAATTCCAATTTCCATGATATCGCCTCTTTTTAGTCTCTCCCTATCTTATCATGAGAAAGGATGAAAAGAAAAAGAACCAATAACGGCTGCAGCGTTATTGGTTCTTGCTATTTCATCCTTTGAATGTTTATACAGGGTACACAGGATGTTTGCGGGTGCTGAAATGAAGTTCTTTGGATTCGTAGCTGTCAAATCTCTCTATCAGCGCATCACGAAGACGGTTTGGCGCCACAATGTCATCGACAATCATCTCGGACGCAAGTTTATAAATGTCAATGTGTTCTTTATATTCCTGCTGTTTTTGCTGTACATACTCCGTTCGCTTCTTAGGGTCTTCAATTTCATTAATTTTATTGGAATAAACAGCATTCACAGCCGCCTCCGGACCCATAACAGCAATCTGCGCCGTCGGCAGAGCGATGCAGCAATCAGGTTCAAATGCAGGACCTGCCATGGCATACAGCCCCGCACCGTAGGCTTTTCTGATAATGACAGAGATTTTTGGTACAGTTGCTGAGCTCATAGCTGCGATCATTTTGGCTCCATGGCGTATGATCCCGGCCCTTTCAACCTTTGTCCCAATCATAAATCCAGGAATGTCGGCAAGAAAAAGCAAAGGAATATGAAAAGCATCGCAAAGCTGGATAAATTTAGCTGATTTATCAGCTGAGTCCACAAATAATACTCCACCCTTTACTCTGGGCTGATTGGCGATAATGCCTACAGTTCTTCCGTCAATTCTGGCCAGACCGGTAATCAGTTCTGCAGCAAACAGCTTTTTAATTTCAAAAAAGCTCCCTTCATCTATTAGGGAATAGATCGCTTCATACATGTCAAATGGTGCATTTTGATTTTCAGGGACAATCTCTGCCAGAGATCTTCCAGAAATGGGTTCTGCACTTTCGGCCGGAAGAGTTTTCTCCTTAAAATTTCGAGGAAAATACGTTAAATAACGGCGGGCTTCCAGTATTGCCTCTTCTTCAGACTCTGCAAGCAGATCACCGCAGCCGCTGACTGAACAGTGCATTCTGGCTCCTCCCATTTCTTCGAGTGTCACTTTCTCTCCAATGACTTTTTCAGCCATCCTTGGAGAACCGAGATACATTGAAGCATTGCCGTCAACCATGATCACGATGTCGCAGAAAGCCGGTATATACGCCCCTCCTGCAGCTGAAGGTCCGAACAGCAGGCAGATTTGCGGAATAACGCCTGACAGCTTTACCTGATTGTAAAAGATTCTGCCGGCTCCGCGCCTGTTTGGAAACATGTCAATCTGATCAGTAATTCTTGCTCCTGCCGAGTCCACAAGATAAAGCAGAGGAACCTGCAGTTTTTCTGCGGTTTCCTGTATTCGAATAATTTTTTCAACCGTTCTCGCTCCCCAGGATCCCGCTTTCACAGTAGCATCATTGGCCATCACACAAACTGTCTGCCCGTTTATTTTTCCGGTACCCGTAACGACACCGTCGGCAGGAAGATCTTCAGCATTGCAATTGGCAAATTGACCGTCTTCTGTATATTTTCCATTGTCAAACAGCCTGTTCAGCCGATCCCTTACAAACAGTTTGTTTTGGGTTTTGAGTTTTTCATGATATTTTGGGTGGCCCCCTGTTTCAATTTCCGCTTTTCTTTTACGAAGTTCCTGTTCAAGCTCTGCTGTTTGTACCATGTTTCTCCCCCCTTTAAGTTGTGAGTGTTGCCAGTACATCTCCCTCATTCACAAAATCCCCGATGTTAACATTCAATTCGGTAATTGTGCCTGATGATGGTGAATCGATCGGAATTTCCATTTTCATTGATTCTAAAATAATAACATCTTGTCCCGCTGACACTTCGTCCCCCGCTGACACTAATACATTCAATACAGTACCTGCCATGCTTGCTGTAATCTGGCTCATTTCCAATCCCCCTATGCTATTTCACTAGTGATTTTTGCTGTAAATAAGAAGTTGTATAGCTGCCTGACAAATATTGCTCTTCCCCCAGAAGGTGCAGGAACAAGGGCAGATTTGTTTTAATTCCTTCCACTTTAACCTGCTCCAGCAGCTGACGCGCTTTTTTCAAGGTGTGATCCCGGCTTTCTCCATGGACAATAACCTTGGCTATCATGGGATCGTAAAACGGAGAAACTGTATTTCCCTGCTGATAGGCAGCATCAACCAGGAAGCCCTCTTTGCTTTCAGGATATGTAAACACTTCAACTTTCCCCGGAGAAGGAAGAAATTTGACCGGATCTTCAGCATAAAGCCTGAATTCAACAGCAAAGCCCCTCTGTTGAATATCCTCTTGTCCCAGCGGCAGCATCTCGCCCCTTGCGACAAGTATCTGCCATTTCACAAGATCCAGATTTGTAACCATTTCAGTTACTCTATGTTCCACCTGCAGCCTTGTGTTCATTTCAAGAAAATAAAACTGCTGCTGTTCATCGACGATAAACTCAATGGTTCCTGCATTTTCATAAGATACATGCTTTGCAGCGTTAACAGCGGCCTTAAACATGTTTTCTCTCGCTTCAGCTGACAGAAAAGGTGACGGAGATTCTTCAACCACTTTTTGATTGCGCCTTTGAATCGAACAGTCGCGATCAAACAAATGCAGAATATTGCCGTGTGAATCCCCAAATATTTGAACTTCTATGTGGCGCGCATTTTCAATGTATTTCTCTATAAAAACTTCATCATTTCCAAAGTAGCTTTTTGCCCTGGTACGGGTAGATTGATATGCTTTTACAAGCGATTTTTCATCCGCGCATAGCTGCATACCGATGCCGCCGCCCCCCCCGCTCGCTTTCAGCATAACAGGATAACCGATCTTACCGGCTGTTTCGCACGCTTCTTCAACTGTTGAAACGCCTGTCTCGCTTCCGGGAACCACTGGCACTCCCGCTTCTTTCATAGAATTACGGGCCGCGACTTTATCACCCATAAGAGACAGCAGATTAGATTTAGGACCTATAAATACAATTCCTTTCTTCTCGGCGCCCTCAGCAAATGCTGCATTTTCTGAAAGAAAGCCGTACCCCGGGTGAATAGCGTCTGCACCCTCTCTTTCAGCTAGAGCTAAAATTTCATCTGCAAGCAAATATGATTTAAGAACAGGCGGCTCACCAATTCGGAAAGCATAATCAGCTTCGCTCACATAAGGCAGCTCTTTATCAGCATCTGAGTATATTGCGATGGTTTCGATTCCAAGCTCCCTGCATGTTTTTATAATCCGGGATGCAATTTCTCCCCTGTTTGCAATCAGTATTTTCTTCAAAAACATCCCTCCCCATCTTATGAAAATCCCTTTGCAATACAATAATTTCTACAATATTTTTCAATATCCTTCTTTATTTTTGAAAGCGTTTCCCAAAAGGTGATTTTTTGATAAAATATATTTATATAAAATACTCAGTTTTTTAAATATTATTAAGATTTTGTCATTACAGTCATTCATTTAGTATAATGAAGGCAGCACGCTCCATATAGAAAGAGCGGCAAGATGGCATGAGAGGGGATAGCTGGATGCATCAGGTACAAAAATTGCTGATCAACTATAAAACGCTGGAAGAATTTAAGAAATTCAAGGAGTATGGACTGCAGGAACTGTCCATGCTTGAAGATCTTCAGGATAATATGATTGAAAATGACAGTGTTTCACCTTTTTACGGAATCTATTACGGAGATAAGCTTGTCGCCCGTATGAGCCTTTATACGGTTTCTAAGGCAGAGGACCGGTATTTTTCTCCCCCGCAGGACTATCTTGAGCTGTGGAAGCTTGAAGTACTGCCGGGCTATCAGCGCCTGGGGTTTGGACAGTCGCTGGTAGAATACGCGAAATCTTATGGACTTCCTATTAAAACAAATCCAAGAGTAAAATCCGCAGATTTCTGGTCAAAAATGCAATTTACAACTGTAAAATATGACATGGACCGTGACAAAGGAGAAAACCCGCTGATCTGGCATCCGTCAGGTTTTCTAGAAAAAGCTGAGTAAAGGTTGGTTCATACATTCTGTGCAAAAAAGTAAAGGACTGCATGTTTGCAGTCCTTTACTTTTGAACACTTTCTAAATTGCTGCTGCGATCAAGCTGGAATTTGACCTTCCTGCTTCTTTCATCCTCCTGCAGTACAACCATTTTTCTTGCCCTTTCCATTATTTCAATCAGGGCTTTATAATCCTGCTCTATTCCCTGCAGACTGTTCAGCAGCGTTTGTCTCTCCTGCTCAAGTCTTGAAATTTCTTTTTCAAGCGCACGGCATTTCTCCTTCAGTGCTTCATTTTCTCCCCTTAAATCTGTAAAACTTAACGCAGATTCATACCTTTTTAGGGATGCAATGATGTCTTCCATTGACAGCTGCTCAAGAGTTTTCCTTTCATGTACAACAGCTTGCACATCTCCTTGGAGCTGTTCAGAAGCACTGGCAGGTTCATGAGGCCCTGATTTTCTCAGCTCTTTTCTTTGTTTCTTGGCAACCTCTATTCCGGTTTTATATTGCTTCCGGACAAAGGAGTTCCAGCGAAACCCGCAGGCTGCTGCAGTCCTTGTCAGTTTTCTGCCAACTTCCTCAAACGCAGCCAGCTGGGTACCGCCATCCCTTATGTGCCGAAGCACCACTTCTGCCAGCAGCAGATCCTCATCTTGTGACCAAGCATCCTGCCTTGTTGTTGTCATCATCATCCCTCCAATATCCATATCGTAAAAGTAACTGTGATATATACATATGCGGATAATAGAGTAGATAGACTAATCTTTATTGCAGCAGAGCGCTTGTGTTCAAGACAGGGTCATTTACGCCGGGAAAATTTCTCTACTGCATCGGTATGTTCTTTGCTTTCCCACAGTCTGGAACACGAAAGAATTTCCTGTTCCATCCGGCTCCATAAGTCGGAATTGCTCCATCTTTCAGTTGCAATCCGCTTATATGCTCCGGCGACAATGCTGCTTGTGTTTAGAAGATTATGTATATATCTTTGTGCTTCCCCCTGAAAATCCTTCTCGGGGAGAATTTCGGAAAAAAAACCGGCGTTTTTTGCTTCTAGTGTTGTATACTTCTTCGAAGACAGAAGAAATTCAATCGCCCTATGATGAGGAAGCTTTTCAAATAAAAGTGTACCTCCTCCCCAGCCGGTTGTTATGCCAAGCTGACCCTGGATAAATCCAGCAAAAGCACCTTCTTTTCCTATTCTTATATCACATGCAGCCGCAATTTCACACCCTCCTCCAACCGCAGTTCCGTTCAATACCGCAAATGTAGGAAGGGAAAGCATATTCAGTTCATACAATATTTTCCCCATTCTTGACAGCATTTCATATGCTTCCGGCTGAGTGGTAATACTGTGAAACGCAGAAAGATCTCCTCCTGAACAGAACGTTCTATCCCCGCTCCCCGTCACAATCACGGCTCTGAGATCTTTCATTGCTTGTATGCGGCTGATCGCTTTCTCCAGTTGATCCATTACCTCAAAATCAATTGCATGATGAACTTCAGGCCTGTTCAGCTTGATCTCGAAAATTCCTTCTTCCTTAAGTCCAGCAATGACTTTTACCATCTTCATCATCCCCTTTATTTTTTATTATACATGTCTCTCATTTCTGATGCTGAATTCCTTCATGAAAGAATTTAAAAAAGGAATCAGGAGAGAACTTTGCTTTACAATAAACAGCAGGCTTCAGAAAAACAGCAGCACAAAAAAAGCACCTGACAGAGTCAGATGCTTTCTTCGCAGTATTAGTCGTTGCTTGCAACTTCTTTACCTTTGTATGATCCGCATGCTTTACATACACGGTGTGAAAGTTTCATTTCACCACAGTTTGGGCATTCTACCATACCAGGCACTGATAATTTAAAATGAGTACGACGCAGTCTTTTTCTTGTTTTAGAAGTTCTTCTAAAAGGTACAGCCATTTATTCCCACCTCCTTACAGAGTATCACTATATCTTTGTTAAGTACGAAGCTGAAAGCTATTTGCTTTCATCATCTTTATCGAAGAATTGCGCCAAACCAGCAAGCCTCGGATCAATTTTGTTCCGGTTTTCCTCTTCGGAAACCAGCTTCCAATCTTTCCCCTCCTGAGGTGCGGCTCCTTCTTGATCAACAGATTCACTAAAAACCTGTATTGGAATTTCAAGGAGTACAGCTTCTTCAAGTACTGGTGTTAAATCTACTGTATCGCCGTTCACCAGGTGAACTTCCTCTTCATCCATTTCATAATCTGAAGGTTTCAATAAAAATGTTTCTGTCGTTTGAACATTGAACGGATAAGGTACATCCACTAACGTTCTGGAGCAAGGCAGAACCATTGTTCCCTGAATTTTAAGATGAAAAGTTACTCTTGTCGAACCTACGTCCGCTCTGCCGGTAACACGTACAGGAGAAATATCCCGAAGCTCGGCATGCTTCTGTACCAATCCGGAAAGATCAGCTGTTTCATCCAATTCAAATCCCTTGCCAATAAACTGTTTTAGTTGACTAACTGTCCAATTCAATTCCTATCACCTCAAGGCAACAAAGGTAATTATAGCTTTCACAATAGTATTTGTCAATATTTTTTCTTTACACCCTCAATAGTGCATTGGATGCTATGTTTTGATATATCAACACATTATTGTGTTTTCCTTTTAACTATTATGTCCTATATTGCATAGTTTGAAAAGAGTGTGTGGACAAATTTGTGGTCAGTGTGGTCATATGTTATAATCATTTTATAAGTAGTACTGGCGGGTACTCTATGCATAAGTTCTTATTTAGTAACTTTCCTGGGGGGAGGTTATTTTTTTGCTCTTAAAACGTCTTTGCAACTTCCACTAACATTTTCATCCCAAGCGGAACCATTTGCACAATGATATAGCCCATCCCGGCATTAGTGATTAAAGCTAAACCCTTTTCTTTATTGCCGATCATCCACACTATCCCTCCACACATCATTACAATTAAGCCAATCGGATATGATATACCTAAAACAAGATCAACAATTGGATCAAAAGCAGTAACAGTTCTTTCTGTGATAACTCCAGTTAATGCACCCGCAGCTGCAGGCTTAGAAAGTAACAGCGGATAAAGTGATATGCTGGCCATTGCAGAAAGAGCTGCTTTTTCTTTCTTTTTAAGCTTCCATTCTCCGGACATAAACTCTTTAACAGTACCTACAGTTTGAATTTTCGCCATTATAAACTCCCCTTAATTGAACTCAGCTGCTGTGAAAACATGAGAATGCATTCCGGCAGAAAGTTCTTTGATTTTTTTTCTTCGATATTCGGTCATCGTGATCCAGATAAAACGCGGGCTGCTTTTGAAAACTCCGAGCTCCAATAGTTTTGTGTACTTTTCCAGCTTCTTTGCGTTCTTAGCCATAGTTTGTGTATGGTCTACTTCCACAATGTTTAGTGTACCTTCCTCGTCATAAAAAATGGCATCAGCTACGACAGACACTTGTTTATTCACCTTCAATCTTGTTTCTGATTTCCAGGTTTCAGGCTGCCCAAAAGCGATATACAAAGAATTCCGCATTATAAAATGCCTGGCTTGCAGTGTTTTAGCTCTCGGCTTGCCGCCCACAATAGACCTGCCTGCAGCATTTAAGTAATAAACGTTTTCTCCATCCCTAAAGCATTCAACATAAGGAGATAGTTCCTTGAGAACCTTCTGAGCGTTGCGCTCACCTCCAAGATTGTGGAGGACCTGCAACTGGGACCTTGTTAAGTAATCAAGCTTCTTCAATGATAAGAGTATGTTTGTGTTCCTTTCTGTTTTCAGAATGGCTTTTCGCATCCGGATCTTCCTTTCTAGGACGTATATTAATCAAAGGAGCAATAGTGTTCCGAATTTCTTCTTCAGGTATAAAGGCTGATTGTATAACATGCCTTGTATCTGTCTGATAGATTGCCCGGCCCTTTACCCGCGGCAATGCCTCTGCTCCCTCTTCATCCAGAACCACCCTAGAAGCCACAGCATTTCGCACCCTGAAGCAAAGCTTCGCATCGCTGTTTTGCTTGCACTGTCTCGGTATAACGTCTCCTGTGGGGTACTGAGTGGCTAGAATCTGCCTGAAACCAAGTCCGGCTCCCAGCCTTGCAATTTTACTCATATACATTTGGCATGCTTCCTTGAGCTTTCTTTCATCTTTAGTGACGGCTTCAGCAGGATTCAACTCCCCAACTTCATCTATGATGATGAAATGCCGTTGGTTTATGCCGGCATCTTGGACCTTTTTCTTGCCCATTCTCCGGAGGTGTTGCTGCATGTTCTTCATATCAATGTAAGCATTCTCCAAAGCTTCCAGGGCTTCCTCTGGCTCGTAGGCTACTCTTTTAACTTGTTTCACACCGTCATAGTCCGAGAACTCCACGCCGCCTTTCAGATCAATTAAGGTGAACGTGACATCATCCAGCTGATTTTTAAGCAAGGTTACTATCAATGAATTTAAGTAGTTAGATTTTCCGTACCGGGTGCCGCCGCCCACAACCATGTGTGGAATTTCTTCAAAATCATGCTTTATTAAATGATTACTTCGATCTAACCCCACTGGCACTTTCCACCCCTTAACTCGAATCAGTAAGTCTTGATCATATAGTACGTTCGTTTTCATCTTTTCATTGAAAACCTTAATCTTTAAAAAACCATCCCAACTCAGTTCAACTTCTTTGTATTTTTCTTTTTTGTCCTTCAGGAGCTGCTTTATCTGCTTGATAATATCCGGCCTGATTCTGAGTTCACTTAAATCTGACCATTGCAAGATCAAATCCTTTGCATTCAGTCCGTCTTGGAGAGTATGCAACTTGTTCTGAAAATCCTTAAAAGAGAGCCCTAACGGAATTCGGTAAACATACTCCATGCCCCACTCTTTTTTTGTTCTTCTTTTCAACTGAATTGTTTCTCCATGCTTGTTTGTAAGACCGGCATTAGCACAAATGGTCTGAATCTTTTCAGCATCATTTCCTGATCCTTTTGCTTTTATTTGTGCAGCTAAAATTATTCCACCCATCATCACTGAACTCACCACCTCGAAAATCAAAGGCCCCACCACCTTTCTTTTAATATCCAATAGGATAGTTTCAAGTTAAACGAATAATTGTGGACGAATAGTAACCTGTAATTTATAAGAGTTTCTTAATTCGTTAATGAATTCGCCATACGAATTTTAAAAAGAATGTCTGAACGAAACGGAAAGACTAGAAACCACTTTCAACTTTGTTTGATTTTCCGAACTACCAACCGAATTTACATCCGCAATTAACTTTATGGGCAAATGTCATTTATAATGCCTGTACTAATAAATATAATTTACGAAAAGGATAATTTTAATTTCTGTAGAATATATATAGCGGTGATGTAGAATGAAATTAAAAAGCAACATCGGAAGGTTAATCAAAGAAAGTGGCCTAAGGGATGAAATTTTCAGGGAAAGCTTGAACGTTAAGCAGCACCAATTAAGGAAAATCAAACTAGGTGAGAGTTTTCCCACAGTCCCTAAACTGTTTTTACTGGCCAAGATTTTGAACTGCAGTGTAGATCAGCTTTATGATGTAATTAAAGAGGGGGAAATCGAATGAAGAAATTGGCATGCGGATTAGTATTAAGTGGAGTATTGGTTTTGACAGCTTGTGGAGGGAATGAAGGAGCAACAACACCTGCACCTGCTGATCAGTCTCCTAAAACACAGGAAACAGCTAAAGAAGAAGCACCGATGGAAGAAGTGCCTAACACAGAAGAAGAAAGCACTGAGGGTGAATCTTTAAGCGAACAAGATAATGGAGAAATGTATGAAGAAGGTTTTGGCAAAATGAAAGCCATCGGTGTGGGTTATAGTGAAGAAGCCGGAATTGACGGAACTGATTCACCGGTAAAACCAATTAGCATGGGTACAATGAATCTATATATAAACAGTGTCGGCATTGTAGATGTGGAACCAGAGGAAGAAATGAAGTATATATTTAATGAACAAGATCAAGTCCGGGCAATTATCGTTGACATGAAAGCAGAAAACACATCAGACAAGGACATCACCTTTAACCCTAATCAGTCCATAATTGTAACAGATACCGGAGAGCAGCTTGAATCAGAAATGATGTTTATGGGTGAAGCCGGAGGGGACTTTTTAGGCAAAGTGGCCAAAGAAGGTCAAACTTGGTGGCTTGTGAAGAACCTAGATAAAGATATTAAGAAATTAACATTAGTAGTCAGCGCTCCTTTTTCCACAGATGACTGGGAGGATGTAGGGGAAGAAAAACGCATTGAATTTGAAGTATTAACTTGGGAAGAATCAAAACAAAAAAACAATTGATAACATTAATAAAAAAAGCCCCTCTCGATTATGAGAAGGGCTTTTTTAGTTACCTGGCTTTGATCTCGCCGGATTCAATTTTCTTGATAAGCTGTGTAAGTGTTGAGATTAGCAGAACTTGAGATTCATCATAAATCTCTTCAGCATATCCTTTTTTCACAATTCCTTTGTTTTCTAAGAAAGTCACAGCGTTTTTCTGTGGATTAGTTAATTTAATTACTGATTTTGTTGGAGTAATAGACACGCCTTTCACCTCTCTTTTTCTTTTAAGTTTATAAACTTCCACAAGACCTTCCACTATTGCAACAGCACACGACAATCTGTACGGTTCAGTCTTTAATAATGCTGCTTCATTCCTATTTGTCATAAATCCACATTCCGGTAGCACACTCGGCATCTTCGCTTCGCGTACCATATGAAAGCTTGCTTTTTTAACACCTCTGTCCCTTAATCCCGTTTGTGCAACTAATCTCTTGTGAATGGCATTAGCAATTCGTAGGGACTGTTCAGAAGGTGAAGTGTGCACAAAGGTTTCAACTCCTTCAGCATTGTGCCATCCTCCTTCTCCAAATGCATTGGCATGAACAGATACAACTACATCAGCACCCCATCTGTTTGCATGCTCAGTTCTTTTGCCGAGAGGAATATCAATCTTACCTGTTGGATCATGAGAGAATTGCACCTGTACATCCTCATACTGTTCCAACATTCCTTTAGCAATTTCTGTAACGCGGCTGTTGAATTCCCATTCTCGCATAGATCCATCAGGTGTCCTTTTACCAGGCGTATTATAGCCATGTCCAGCATCTAAAATAATCTTCATAAATAATACCCCTCTCTTGGTTCATCATATTTTAAGGCGCGGTTACTGTCCTGCAGTCCCTTTGTGGTTGGATCCTGGACAACTCCTAGAGTAGCCAGCACCCCAAAGATGGCATTTACCAGCAAATACACCCAGTCTCTCATGGCTTCTGTCAGTTGAAAATCCGTAATGCCGGCTGCATGGGCCCCCACCAATAAAACTTGGGCCAAAATAAAAAGTTGTGACACAAAGGACACAACCCACAGTTTATTATTAAATCTAACTTTCCAGTTAATCATGTTATCATCCTCCAAATACGTTCGATATTTGTTCCCAAAAGGCTACAATCCCAATCAAGACTCCGACAATTCCACCGCCACCCACCAACCCAAGTATGATGTCTTTTTTGCTAGTTATCTTTGTTGTCTGAATGCCATACATGTGCTCAAGTAACCGTTGGTTCATTGCGTTTTGATCATTAAGCATGCTCTTTGTTGAACTAAATTCAGTGAGCAAAGTGTTTTTCATGTCCAACTGCCCTCTTTCAAGGTCATTGATCTTTAAGGACAAAGTTCCATAATTCTGTTCTAAAGCTGAAATACGTTCTTCATGGTTGTCCAAGCGATGTGGCATGTCCATCTCCTCCAATTCGCTCCCCCCTATGGCTCTATATTTTCTGTGAAAGAGGTTATACTTACATATACCACCTCCCTAGATAAATAAGGCTTATTTAGCCTTTTTTACTTCATCTATTTGGTTCTTCAACAACGTATTTTCTTCTTCAAGTTCCTCAGTTTTAGCAGACAGTAATGCATTCAGTTGAATTAAATTAGCAGCTTGCATTGTTAACTTTTGAATAACCCTGTTAGCATCTTTGATTTGGATTTGATTTTGTTCCATGTTTTAACCTCTTTCATATTTTTATTTTTTCGATTCTCGGTTGCTCAAAGATAGGGATTTCAGTTTGTTCTTTCGATTGCTGCCATCCCACAGGTTCTTCTTCACAACCGCATACATCCAAGACTTCATATCCGATATCGTAGCCTCTAATGCCTTCTTTTCTGTTTTCCACACCTACAATTAAGCAGGTGACTGTTCCATCTGCTTCAATCACAAAATGATCTTCATATATTTCAATTACCTCTCCACCCCTGGCAAAGACTTCATACCAACCGGTAAAATTTTTGAAGTTATCATTCAAGTAAACTTTTGCCCGGCCAGAAACATCTATTTGAATCAAGTCTTGCAGGACTGGCTGTAGTGAAGCCACAGAGGAAGCTATGAACGATTTTTCTGAGGTGATGTATTTCCCGCTTTCATCAACCTCTGTATCAAGCCTGTTTTTTGGTATGGATGAAATTCTTTGCTTGTATGTTCCTGCCACATAGAATGTTAATCCGTCTGATCCTAGTCTCATATATGTGGATTGGTTTGACCTATGTCTTATATAACCAAATGTCCCGCTACCCGTATTCAAGCTTTCATCTGCCGAAATAGAACCAAGTGATCCTATAGAGCCATACACATTTAATCCGGATGACATTGTAACTGTTTGTCCAAAGTAAGAAGTTCCATATACATTAAATCCACCGTAATGTATTTCCACAAGTCCGTAAAACCTTGAATAGTAATTAAATACTGCCCCTGCATCCACCTGTAGATCATATCCAGCGCGATCTATAACAACACCTGAACGGAATTTTGCAATAGTTTCAAACAAAATACCGTTAATATCTGATGCTTTAAAGGATAAGGAACCAGTAGACTCAATGCGGAAACCTGCTGCTTGGTCAGACCTAATATAGTGTGCTCCGTTGTCTCTGGTGTACAGTTCAAGTTTAGTTGTTGTTACCCCATTACCGACAAGGAAAGTGTCACCAATCAATCTGTTAGCCCTTACCATACCGGTGAACACGCCTGTTTCATCAATGTAAGTTTTTATCGGCATAGCACCTAATTGTTCGGCAGAAGGTCTGTCATACACTTGCCCCCACGAGATTATTGCATTAGGTCCCATTGCGATGTTGTCACCCACTACAAGCTCCCAAGTTCTGATTCTGTTTGCACTCAGCAGCCCTGTAGTGATTGCATTAGCGTTGATACCCTCATAGGTGATAGCACTCTGATACGTTTTTCCACCATCGCGTGAAAATCCAAGTCCGTCAGTGTTGAAACGCATATATCCGTTAGGATCACTTTGATTGATACCAATAATCTCACCTGCATGGTACTGAAAAAGACTGTCCTTATTGCCATTGATAATCTCAGATGCTCTCTTGACGGCACCAGGTAGCCAATCGTACTTGATAGGGTTTCTGCCGGTTACAATGTCCTGGAAGTCCTTCAGGGTGTCATACTGCTGTGTTTTATACCTTGAAGCAATTCCTTCATTTCCAAGTGTGTAACGAACGTCAATGATATTACCTTCCCAATCAAAGGTTTCATCAACTTCCATCACTCGGACCTGTTGATTAAGATCAAGACGGTTGACATACAACCATATCCGGTCTCCTTCATTAAAAACCATTTCAGGGTAGCCATTCTGTGTTAGGTCCACAGCATCAATCTCTGTGGATATGCTATAACTATTATCAACTTGATTTTTTACAGCCTCAATGAGATTGTCCTTATGTTTAAAGTTGCCATTTTTATAGGCTGGTCCCTCAATGGCTCCGTACTTGCCAATAAGAGGTGAACGATACTCAACCTCTATTTGATAATCACCTTCTGGATCATCTTCCGGCAAATCTCCATATCCCTTAGCCCAAGTGTGAAAACCGCTGGCGTTCACTTCTATCCGAATACGTTTCACATTCAAGTCCTCATGCAGGATAACATCCTTGTCATAGCCAATCATGTCCTTGATATAGACCATATTGCCGGCAACTTCAAATTCTGATTTATACCTGTCTATGCCATAGAGAAAACGTGCAGTTTTACTTTGATTGTCCTCATAATTTAATGTGTTAGCAGCAAGTGGACTAATGATGGAGTAATTGTACATTGTGCCGCTGAATACTTCTTCAAAATAAGCTGAAGGTGTCATTGACTTGTTTGATGCTTTGTCTTGGTGGTAAAAACCATTCATCACTACAAAAAAGCTCAAGACGGCTGTCACACTTACACTCATGTGATCACCGTCAGTTTCGTAGCCAGGGTGAGTGATTGTATACCAATCACCCTTAAATAGTACTTTCCAGCCAAACTCCAAATCCTTCATAAAGTCTTTGTTGATTTCTGTGTACAAAAAAGACAGCGTGATTTCACGCTGCCCGTTTACTCTCCGTTTTCTGTTGACAGTTGCTATTGCTGGGTATTCAGTGCCCTTTAAATCCTTTACAAAAACAGCTGTTTGTCCAGCGTTGTACATTGCATCACCTTCTTTCCGTGTTGCTGTTTTGCTATAAAATATGTCGCTTATGTGCCTGCTTCTTTCTTTCTTCAGTAACATGAGCATACACCAAAGTAGTCGCTGGATCCTCGTGCCCCAATAAATGCTGCACATCCGTCAGTTCTGCTCCATTTTCCATAGCAAGTGTAGCAAAGGTGTGTCTAAAAGTATGTGGGGTAAGTTTCTTGGCTATTTTAGAGCGTTGTTCTATTACATCGACAATCCGTTCAATATTCCTTTTGCTCTGTTGACGGAAAGGCTTTCGCTCTGTAATGAACAAGTACGGGCAATCATCATCGCGTGATTTTAAGTACTTCCTTAACTGATGTAAAGCTCTAAATGTTAAATAAACGATACGTTCTTTATCACCTTTTCCGATTACAAGTATGCTCATGTCCTGAATATTAATGTCACACTTTTTCATATTTCGTATTTCACTTAGCCGGCATCCGGTGGAATACATCACTTCAATTAGTGCTCTTTCCCTGACTGTTTGACATGACTCTCTTACTATTTCAAGCTCCTCAATAGACAATCCTTTCGGTAACCTTTTAGGTTTTTTAGGTGCTTTTATTTTAGCTGAAGGATCACGTAGCAGCATTTCTTCTCTAACTAGCCAACCAAAAAAACTTTTAATAACCGATAGTTTTCTGTCCACAGTGCTCATCATCCATTTGCTATTGTGAGCCAGGTATTTACGAATATCGGATGTGTTAACTTGAACTACCGGCTTATTTACATGCTCAGCAAATTTTTTCAGTTCAATTTTATATCCATCTAATGTAAGATCTGAAAGACCTTCAATTTTTCTTGACGAAAGGAATACTTCAATCTTGTCGGCTAAATCATTTACAATGTCTTTCTGAGTTTTCCTATGAATTTCATAATTACTTAAAACTTCTTCTAAACGCACTTCAAGTTTATGCATGTCAATATCAGGAGAAAGTGTGCTAATTACAACATTAAGATCAGTGGCAAGGCGGGCAGTATCATTAATCATATTTACTCCTCCTCTATATTTAATACGTATAACGTATTGATAAACAGAGTATACTATAATACGATTAACGTATCAACAGAAAAGGAGCGATTATTTTATGAAGGTGATTTTTATCCTGGATGAATTGTTATCTCAAAGGCAGATGTCACAACATGAACTTTCGCGATTAACAGGAATTCGTCAGCCATCAATTAATGAAATGTGTCGAAACCAAACAGCTAGATTACCTTTAAACAACTTGGCTAAAATTTGTGAAGTCTTGGATTGTCAAATCAATGACGTTTTAGAACTTAAAAAGGAGCAATCGGAGTGATCCGGCTGCTCTTTTTTATGCATTTTTCAATTTTTGCTTACTGCGCAGTTTCATCCTACAGTTCAATAAAACTTCTATCCTTTGGATCACCAACGTCTCTTATCCATACTGGCGTTTGATTATTTTCGTGCTTGCAGTTATACGCAACGACATGATAATTTTGGACGCTAATTCCATATCTATTGTCATATGTCACAACATTCACATGTCTTACTTTTCTTCCTACAGGTCGATCGCTACTTGCTTGTGCGTATATACCGTGACCGTTATTGTGAGAAATAACATTAAATAAATCTACTTGTGCGCCATGTGCAGGTGCAAGTCCGCCCTTTACATTGTGATGGTACTCTCCACCCTCTATAACACCTGTACATCCGTCATGGTGTGAAAGTCCATCATCATAGTTATACATCCCAAAACAGTTATAGAAGTTGGTATTACCATTAGCTACTGGTGCGAAACCATCAGCATTATTTTTATATCCTTTACAATTATAAAAGTTCCCGTTAGTTCGTCTTGGTGTAAAACCTGAACTATATGCAGAGTAAGCTACATCTACACTTCTGAAGGTTGTATCTAAACAATCCTCAGTATGAATATTTACTCCTGCAGCAAACGAAACCTCTAAATCCTCGATTAATACTGAGTTAATGCTCTGTAAATGAACACATTGATCTTCTTCGTTAATTAATCGTTTAAAGAGTTTGTTTGTAATTGTCTTTCCTTTAGGGTGAACATAAACTTTCGAGCCATCAAAGAAAAACGTTCCTTCTGTACTCTGACATGCGCTTAATGTTAAAACAGGAACCATTTTATAATCTAACTCATAGCTCCCTGTGTTTGTTTCCCATAAAATAGCGTTATACGATACAGATTGAAGTCCAGTTCTTTCGCCCGTTAACTCTTTAGAGACAAACACCTTGTGCCAATTGCTTGAGGCATTCACTGTTAGGTTAGCAGTAAACAAATCAACACTCGCATCATGGGACAACGATAAATCTAACGCATTAACTATTCGTGCTTTCGGCTTCACCTGACTAGTCACAGGAGAATCAACTAAAATCGTTAAGTTGTCCATACTATTAGCGAGTAACCGTTGCCCTACATAATCGCCTGGTTGAGCAATAATCTTAGTAGCCCCTTCGTCAATCGCTTTTTGGAATGTCAGATAAGGAGAGTTTTTTGCTCCTGTGTTGTTATCATTCCCATTAGGCGCTACGTACCTTGTAAGTGAATTTCCGCTAACTCTCTTTTTTAGATTGTCAATCTCATCAACAATTCCACCTCTAGAGGGGATTCCGTTTGTTGAAATAAAAATATCTTTAATTTTTTTGTTTGGATTCCCACCTATATTTCGTACAAAAACTCGGTGAGTTCGATTTTCGATGACTTTGTAATTAGGGATACTGTAATAACCATCACCTATATATTCAGCGTACTTTGTAGATGTTGATAAATTAAGGTTATCTCTGTGGTTACGAATATAAATTTCGACATTATTATAATCACCATCTGGAACATCCACTTTAAAAATCATGTTAATATTTTCTTCCATTTTTAAAATACCATTTACGTTGTTAGGAACTATATTACAGTCAAAGTAAATGCTGTTGCCAAATGTGACCGATTTAATACCGTTAAATGTGAATGGATTGCTTGTGTTGCTGATTTGTTCAAATCTATTCAATTCATTTTCTAGCTTTTCGGGAGAACCTAAAACCAACCCTAGTTTATTCATAGCGCTAAAATCAACAGTTCTAGCCGTGACCGCATTTGTTTTTAAATCTTTCTCTTCAATGCTGTCCGTTAGGTTAAACTTAACATTGTCATAGCCACTAAAAGAAGTTGCTGATAAACCTTCTTCTATTTGCACCCATGCAGGGATTTTACTTTGTGTATTGGAGGAAACAGTAATAACAATATAATCTTCACTCCCTTGCAAAGTAACGGTAACAGAGTTGACTAGATTTGTAGGCGCATTGATAGCTCTAGCAGGTGATTGATTCCTTTGGGGCTTACCTATAAAAGTAGCTACAGTAAATCGGTCAGTGTCATTCGATTTTGATATTGTATACGATATTGCTCTTTCTGCTTTGAATACTATACTGAACGGATTGGGAAAATTGAAATCATCATAGTATACGTTTGGGTAAGTACCTGTTAAGTTGACACCTTTTGTAAATGCCCCATCAAATTTATTTTTCCCTTGTTTTGCGAAGGATGTTTTACCTTGTGTAACCGCCTTATCATCTAGGTTAGGTGTTTTAACATTCCTCTCTCCAAGTACAGCGTTTATCTGTCCAGGCGCTAGACCTTGAATAGTCGCTCTTGTAGGCTCGTCAAAATCATTTAATGTTCCATACCCTTTTCTAATAACATCACTTTGATTCGCCTTTTGCGCCAACTGTACATTAACAGACTGGAGCTGATCCCTTGCTTGGGCATCTACTCCTGTTCCTTTTTCGCGGATATCTTTAAGAATTCCTTCTGCATCCACAATAGCTTTATTAATAGCTTGCCAATCGTTCGTACTCTCTAAAGTTGAACCGCTTAAAATTCCTTTTTGAACGGAATAAGTGAAAGTTCCCGTAACCGCAACCTTGTCACTTCCGATATAAACCATAATTTCTGCTACATAAAGGCCCTTGATAATATAAGCCTGGGAATTTAAAGTTACTTCGCATTTACCCTTTGTCGCATCAGTGATAGTACAATCTTGAAATACCGTTTTCGCGTCAGGTTTAACAATGGCAATCCTTACTGTGGCGCCAGTTAGAACAAATGGCCTCAATGACTGATTGATCGTTATATTCAACTTGGCTGATTTTAAGTCATTGGTGTTGATTACAATATTGTTGTGTTTCGATTTCTGCATGGTATCGACAACAACATCAAATACTTTATACATATTACGACCCCCTTTTTAATAAAACCGGCTGCGAAAATCAAAGTTGATTGTGTAAGTTGATAATCCTTCAACCCTAAATAGGTTATCTTCGGGGAGTAGGTTAAAGAAATATCTGTTTGTTCTGTCCATAATCGGTGTATTGTTCATCGTCATGTAGTGACCATTTAAGACAATTTTGTTATTCGACACCAAAGCCCAACTTGCTTGTTTGGCTGGGTTATATTCAAAATGACGTCCTGTGTCATCATAAATTCTGAAGCTTGTAACCGATTGTTTAACATCAATTGTGATAATACAATTATCTGTTTCTTGAATCGTTTTAAGCGGAACCGTACCCGGATTAAAAATATTAAAGGTTGTCTTATTGCTGTGTTCATACACAGCTTTTGAGGCATCAATCCCCAAGCTGAAAGCTAGATCCTCTGTAATTTGTTTGCTCCGAAATAGACTAAGCCAATATGGTTGCCCTATAATCTTTAAGGGGATATTCGCAGTGGCAAAAGTCCTCACGTTTTCCGGCCTTTCCAGATTGAAAGAATCTGTTACACGTACCTTCAAGACCTTATATTCCTGCTGTGTTTCAGCAACATAAAAGGTGCCCAGCCTTTTAAAAAAAGCATAAATTTCATCACGTTTTTTGCGAAACTCTTTTGCTTCATATTTCTTCAAACTTACTGTAATGCTGACTTCGCGTTCATTATCCCGATATCCAGTGATTATATTGCCAGGCACTCCTGGTAAAGTGTGTTCGGTCACATCTTGTCCGACAGAAGAGACATTGATATCAAGCCCTTTAAATCCGTTGCCCCATTGGTCCACAGGAAGGGCAACAGGATTAAAAGCTAAATCATAAATTTTAAACATTAAAAGGCCACCCTTCCGCTGTAGACTGAATGTTTACTAGATTGTCTTGCATCGTAGCGCTCTGCAGCTTTTCCGATATCGCCTTCGGATAATACAGGTTTCATTTCAATGTTTTTACTGCTTTGCAATAAGGCCATTAAAATTTTGTTTTGTTCCAAAACGGCTTGCAGCAGACCATTGTCACTGCCGCCGCCGCCAACATTAGGCAATTGATGTGGCCGCTTGTTGCCCTGTATCTCTTTGCCGGCCAGTGCCAGAAGTTTCATGGCGTCGGTGCGCTTGCTTGGATCAGTAGGAATTATCCATTCAGGATGCCCACCTTCAGCAATAGGGTACAATCCAGATTTTTTAATGAGTCCACCAGTTTTAAAACCTCTTGGATTGATAGGTACGCCATTTTTACGAACCTCGTAGTGAACGTGTGGCCCTGTGCTGTCACCGGTTGAACCAGTAAGACCAATGGTTTGTCCAGCCTTTACAATCTGCCCGACATTTACCAAGTTCCTGTGATTATGTCCGTAGTACCTTTCAAAAGCTCCAGAAACGATTCTAATGAGGTTTCCATAGCCCCGCGCCCATCCACTGAATGAAACCTTACCAGCTGCCTGTGCAGGAATAGGTGTCCCGGTAGGTGCAGCCCAATCATCCCCTCTATGCGGCTTGATCTGCCCTGTTATTGGATGTCGGCGCGTTGGGTTAAATGGAGAAGTTAACCTAAATGGAGGTGGCCAACCTTTGCCACCAGTGCCGCCCCCGAATCCTCCACCACCTTCAAACATGGAGCCAACTTGTTTTGATAACCATTCTTTCATTGAATCCTTAACTTTGTTGTAAGCACCTGTACCAATTCCTTTTAGCATTCCCGGCATGTTAGGCGGTTGTACACCAAATGTTTCTAAAGCTTTGTTAAAGAGCTTGCCAGGATCAGAAATGTAAGACCAGACATCCAAAGCAGTGTCTTTTATGTTTGAGACAGCTTCTTTCCCTTTGGACCACGCGTTAGCAGCCCAACCTTTCAATGTCCCCCAAGAATACTTAGGAACATCGAATAATTGCTTTGTTAACGTTGCAGATAAGACATGAGTACCTTTTGGTAAATTAACTAATGATGGCTTGTTAGGAGACAAATATTGCTTTCCGTCTGGCGTTTGAATCAATTCTTCTCCAGCATTTGATCCTACTCCATCTCCAACTATAGCCAATCCACCAGGATGCCCATCTGTTCCTTTAGCGTATTGCGGTACAGGCCATTCAGAAACCTTTGAAGTAATCCCTATTTTATCTAAAACCCAGTTAACCCCACCGATCACTCCATTGATACCTTTTCCAAGAGTTCCGGCCATGCTGTTTACTACTTTGTTGACTCCCTCTTTTACCTTGCTGGCCATGCTTCCGATGCCGTCACCGATCTTTTTCGGTAGTTCTTTCGCTCTGTTTATTATATTTGTAAACTGCGTGTTAACAGTGTTGTATACGCCTCTAAAAACATTTGTAGTAGTTGTCAGAACGTTGTTCCAAGTTGACTTAACGCTGTTCCAAATTCCTGTTGCTATACTTGTGATGCTGTTCTTGATACTGTTCCAAATGCTTGTGAGTGTGTTTCTAATCACTGTGAAAATGGAAGTCGTATTACTACTTAGGCTTAACCATATTTGCTTTACAAAATTAAATATGCCATTAATCACAGTCGTAAAAACATTCCGAATAGCATTCCAGATGGTTCCGTAAAACCTAAACATAAGATTGAAGTAAGAGGTTGTTATAGTGTTGAGGTTCGCCCAGCTGCCCTTCACAAAGTTAATGATTGCATTTATCACAGTAGTGAAAATTGATCTTATGCTATTCCACAAGCTTGTAAACCCGGCTCTAAATGGAGTGAAGAATGCCTTTGCACCTGATAGCAGTTTTCCGTAAAAAGATAGCTGAATAAGATTCCAAATGAAGGTTATTGCGCCCGTAAAAATCTGTTTTAAGCCTTCCCACATCTTGCTGAAGTCGCCAGAAAACAGTCCTGCAAACACCTTAACAGCACCCATAATTACATTTAGGGCACCTTTTATTACGCCCTGTATGTTGCCCCACACAGATTTAATAATGACCAGGATAAACGGCATGACAAATTTTATCGTTGCTAAAATCCCATCCATAATTACCTTTATGAAGCTACCGATATTTTTAAGTGCAGCCAAGATAGTTGAACTATTTTCTCGCCAAAATTGTTGAATAACAGCTAACTGATCTTGAAAAAACTTAACCACTGCAGCAATCGCCGGCTGTAAAGCCTTCAGTGCATCAGATGCCAATTGCTTTATCTTAACAAATAACTGATTTACACCTTCTCGGAATGTCTCAGACTTAGCATACAGTGTTACAAATCCTGTTCCCAATAGTGTAAGTGCGCCTATGGTTAATCCAATTGGACCAGTAAAAGCTACTAAGCCCAGCCTTAGCCATTTGAGTAATCCACCCGCTCTTGCAATACTTGTCATTACAGGAGCCAATGCACCCGCCAATGCACCTAATCCACTTATAGCCCCACCTAATATAGTGAGCATGATTCCAAGACCCGTACCTAAAGCTAAAAAAACAGTTGTTAATACTCCACCTATGGCAATGGTGCTTTGCATTTTTGGAGACAAAGAGTTAAATTTATCCACTAAAGATTGCAGCACAACTACCACTTTACTCACAAGAGGGGTTATGGCACTCCCCAATGAAATTAATCCCGTCTCGGCTGCTCCGCTTAACTCTTCCATTTGCCCTTTTAAGTTATTTAGTTTTTCTGCGGCCACATCAGCTGCCTTAATTTTATCCATAGAAGCAGCCATCTGTTCAATTCCTTTAGCCCCTTCTTTAAAGAGGATGTTACCGGCACGAATGGCATCTGAGCCAAACATTGTATTTAAGTAGTTCTGTCTTTGTTCATCGTTAAGGTCCTTCATAGAGTTTTGTAACAGGCCGGCTATTTCTGCCATTGACTTTAGTTCGCCTTGTTCATCGTAAAATGCACTGGACATTAACCCGGACGCTTGAAGGTTTTCCTCGTAACGTTTTTTCAGCTCTGCCTTACTTGCTCCTGCACCTAATTCTTGCTCGGTTAATTTCATTAACCCTTTTTCTAAATCTTCTACATGCCGCCCCGTTGGTTCGAGCCCTTTGCTAACTAAGTATTTATATCCAGCTGTCGTATTGTAAGATGATAATCCAAGCTGATCAAATGCCTCGTAAGCAGCTTTAGTTTGTGGGGATAAACGCAAGAGCATAGTTTTGAGTGACGTACCGGCATCGGATCCTTTTAACCCGTTTTGTGCAAATACAGCAAGGGCTGTTGAGGTATCTTTAAAAGTCAAACCAACCCCAGATGCAACCGCAGAAACTGCAGCTAAACTGTACTTTATCTCTCCAACTGAGGTTGCGGACGCGTTAGCAGCACCTGCTAATATATCTGCAGCTTTTGATACACTGAGTCCATCATCCTTAAAGGCATTCAGGGCTGTGGAAGCAATTTCAGCCGCATCAGCTAATTCCAGTTCGCCCGCAGTAGCTAAGGAAAGAGCTCCTTCAAGTCCCCCTTGAAGTATATCTGTAACAGAGACACCTGCTTTCACTAATTCTTCTATGCCTTGGGCGGCTTCTAGTGCTGAATATTTTGTTTTAGCTCCCATTGTAATAGCCAGTTTTTCTAACTCTCCACCAAATTCTTTAGCCTCTTGAGGATCCATGACTGATTTCATAGAGGATAATTGAGCTTCAAAATCCATTGATTTCTTGGTAGCTAAAACAAAAAAACCACCTACTGCAGCCGTAGCAATTCCAAATGAATTTCTCATACTACTGCCGACATTTTGCATATTCTGCCCTGCAGTGATCATTCGCCCTGAAACATTTGTTAAGGATGTTCCCATTCTCCCCCAACCCGATTCAGCAATTCTTTGTTCGCGGCGCAAACGTTCCAGTTCCTCAGTAGTACGTTCAATATCTCTTTCAAGGTTGTTTAGAGCTGCTGCCTGATTGTTATATTGTCTGGCAGCCCTTTCGGCTTCTCTGGATCCTTCTCCGAACTCTTGAACCATTCTTTCGTAGGTTGTTAAAGCTCTTGCTGTGATTTCTCGTTGCACTTGCACTTTACGGTTTAGCCCATTAAGGGTTGTTTGATATCTATTGATAGACCTGTCACCGCGATCAAACGCTGAGAGGTTAGCCCTCATTTCACTGTTTACGGTTGATAATCTTGATCTTAAATCAGACAATCCACTACTTAACCTTAGAGTGTCGAGTCCTAGTTCAATTGATAAACCCTGTATTCTTCCAGTCATTTTTGCCCTCCTTTCTGACTACAAATAAAAAAAGCCCTTAACCTCCAAACGCCGAGATTAAAGACTTTTCTTGTTTAGGTTTATTCTCTTCCCGTAGTATTTCGATTACAAAGTGATAGGGCATATTAAGCACTTCATTTATGTCCTTCCCATCCTTCATCAACTTCAGGATTAGATTGTCTAAGTATTCTTTTTGTTTTTCGTAACTAAAGTCAGCATCACTCAGTTCTTCTTCTCTAAAAACTTTTTTGTTTCATCACTCTGCTGACCTTGAGCAATAAACATAATTTGAGCCTGCAGCACGCCAATTGCATCCGGAGCATGAAGGCCATTGATAAGTTCATCTTTCGAAAATTGTTCTTTGTAAAGGTCTTTAGCCACAAAGTCAATCAACTTATCAATCAAATCCTTTTCACTGGCTTTGTTTTCTTTTTCAATTTCGCTTATTAGATCAATTGCTGTATAAACCACTGTCAAAGGGATAAAAGGTGGAGTGAGATATTTTTTTGTAACCAGTTCCCCTTCTTTTACATCAGTTACAAGCTCAATCATGTTTCTTTTTAAGTTAGCCATTTTGATTTTCCTCCCATAAATTAATTAAGAAAAGAGAGTAGCAATGCTACTCCCCGCTTTCATCTTTCACTTCTTTGATAACTGGATATCCAAGGCCGTTATCACTTGATGACAATTCTTTAAGGCGCTTGGCACTGATTTTTTTATTTGCCGGGAAAGGGTAACGATCACCTTTATGATACGTTCTGCCCTTGTCCTCAGAATCGCGGAAGGCTGCAATTGCTTCATATTTAGCCATAATCTATCCCTCCTTACACACTTGGTACTGCTGGGTATGTCGTGCCAAACACAGCCTGAAACAACGCGTCCCTTGTAGTAGTAGATCCTTTAGCATCCACTCCGACAATAACTGATTTTTCCTCACTGAAACCGGCAACATCGCGGTCCATAAACTCTGCAGAGATTTCATCACTTTGAAATTCCACACTGTCTGTTTTCGTTTGTCCATTGATAGAAGGACGGGTGAAAATACCCTTAGGCAGCCCTACCCATTCGCGGCTTCCATCTTCATGTGTTTTTGCAAATACACATGCAACATAAGGTGGATTGTCGCTGCTTCCGAATGCAGCAAGGCCATCAGTTGTTGTTTCCAAGCCTAAAAGCACCTGTCTGTCCACAAGAGGGAGTTTGTGGAAAGATGAAGTTACCGAAATATTACCGTTTGATACTGCTAATTCAGCAGTTTTATTGTCACCATGTGCCCTGACAATTTCTTGAGGTAATTCTACAGTAATAGTTTGCAGGAATTCCACACGTTCTACGTCACCTTCAATTAATGATGTTCCTGTTTCTGTTAGTACAGCGTAATAAAATTGATCCACACCTGTGGACGCACGATAATTTTTTTCTGCCATTTATATTCAGCTCCTTAGTTTATATATGCTTTGCCGGTATAACGCCTGGCATCGCGGAAAATTCCAAAGTCCTTGTCCCATTCGTCCACGCCACTCCCGCTCTGACCAAAGCCTATCTCTTTCCACATGATCCTTTGCATTCGTTTAGCAATAGCATCTGTGTCCGTTTTACTTTTGGACCAGACCTCAATCTGGAAAAGATATTCCTCTGTGAGCCAATCGTTGTCAGCGTAATCTGTGGGTATAGGTGGAGCAATTGGATCAATAACTATAATTGGTCCAGATACATCACCGGCTGCAGGGTACTCATAAAATTTAATCCTTTTGCCGACTTTTGAAGCAATAAGGGGATCAGCGATAAAAGCTTCATGAATTTTATATATCACTTTTACATCCCCTCCCTTATGGCTTGCTTGATGGCTTCTTGATAAGCTCTCTGAGCATTTCTCATTGCTCTAGCAACTGCCCCTTTACCTTGCGGATTAGGGTTTTTTACTGTGCCAAATTCGTTTAAATGGATGACTCTGTATCTACCTTTAGGGCCCTTCCAATGAACTCTAATTGTACGAACACCCATTATAGAAACAGGATCTGCTATTGTTATTTCATCAATAGAAGCCCCTGTGTCTTTGAACCTCAGGAATTCCTTTTCCAATTCTTCTACAAACTTTCTTGCGCCTCTTCTTAACCCTATATCAGTAATTACCTGGACTCTGGCTGGACCTAACCTACTGTTAAGTTCATTCAGGACTCTGTTCATACCAGTTATTCTCACTGTCATTGTGATAACCCCGCAACAATGTCAATAAAGCGCCTGTCTTGCATGTTAGGCTGCACTTTTTTTATATTGTAATGGCTCCCGCGGTATTCGGCAGAGTCTATTTCAAGATAGTGTTTATTACTCGGAATAAACTCAGCTTGCGGATCCCGGATAGTGATTGTTACATCTGATAACGTGCCGTTTGATTTGGCTAGTTCTAAGTCCTTCAGCCACACTTGGTCGATTTTAGCCCATGCATTAAAAATGGTCCGCGCTTCGGATTCACCGGGCATCGGACCATCATTAGCAACATATTCAAAAAAGGTGACAGGTGTCCGGAGCTCACCAGAGTGAACCCTCTGAGGTTTATATTTGTTATCCCTCATAACCGTCACCTTCTTCCAGCACATTATCAAATCCAAAGCTGTTTAACTGACTGAGAAAATTGTCATTAAAATACTCAAGGGCATCATTATAAACATACCTGGTACGTTCAAAAACAAGTTCTCGGCCTCTCAGATTTGAAGTAATATCAAATGTGCCACACTTACCCTGTATATCCTCATAGGATGCTTGGAGCATTTCAATGAGCGTTTCATCTTCACTGCTATGAGTGATACGCATGCGCCCCTTAAAACGCTCCAGAATGCCTGGTGTGATGTCCATTTACATCACCTCCGTTTTATACTTCGGGAACCCCTGACACTCCATCTTCAATGTTTAATGTGTACACCACAGAAGAATTGTTGTCTCTTGGCTTACCGTTTGCAAATTGCTTGATCGTGTAGAGCGTAGCATCTTCGATGGCAAGAGTTTGGTCAAATTTCTTTAACTTGTAGCCGCCAGCTGTGACTGCCAGGTATTCGCCTCTGATGAAGAAGATCACTGTTCCTTCTGTCACAAACTCAGACTCAACGATTTGCGGGTTGAATGGTAGATTGGAAGTGTAAACACCGTTTGAATTTTGTGTTGTAGAAGCTGCCACAATGTCAAAGTGATCAAATGGGTTAACAACAGCAACAATTCTGCCGGCCACTCTGCGAACTTTACCTTTTGCATTTTTGGAAAGACCTTTTACAACATTTTTAAGCTCTGTAACTGTAGTTCTTCCAGGTTCAAAAGTAAGTACGCCACTTGGTGCTTTGTCCACTACAGCTCCGTCTGGACGAACGTCTTTTGTCAATCCTACAGGCTCATGTTTAGCAGCACCGCCACCTAATACAAACCCTCTTTCAAGGCCCACAGAGATAGCTTCTACAGCGATTGTGCGGACATAACGCTCAACCCATACTGGACCAAGTTCAAGCATGTCATTAGGCACTACAGCGAATGCAGTCAATTTAAGCTGAGTAATTTCTTCTTCACCGAATGTTGCACCGAGCTGCCCTTTAATATCACCGAATAGCGGCCCCCACACAGCTGCGCCTTCAGGGTCAGAAGTAATGATACGAGTAACAGCACCCATATCCACAAGACCGAGTGCATTTAGTAATGGATGCTCTGCAACTAGATCTTCAAAGATTCTGTCTTGAGTTGTAACCGGCAAGATTGAATCTTCATCAAATCCTTTTTTATCAATCGCATTCTGGAAAAACTTTGTTTCCTCAGATGTAAGTACGTTTTGTCCGCGGTTTTGCAAGATAGAGCGATCCATCATTTCCACATTTACTTGCTTCGCCACTTCTGCTGTCACTTCGGATTGAAGCACATCCAGATAGTTAACGAACTCTGATTGTTGTTCAGCTTCCGTTCCTTCTGTCATCGCTTTAGCAAGGGCTGCTTTCGCTTTCTTGAATTCTTCTGATTTATTAAATCTAATTGTCATTATGTTATCCCTCAATTCTTATAAATTTAAAAAGAGCGTGTTCAAGTTCCGTTTAGCAGTTGCTGCCGGTACTTGCTCTGGCTCTTTTTGTTGGTTTTTATATTGGTTTATTTCTTCTTGCATAGCATTCATCTGTGCTTTTAATTGTGCCAATTCTTCGGAGGTGGTGTCCTCCACAGTTGTTGCAGTGGATGTGGCAAAACCGATTTCAACAGCCTCATTTGCACTGAACCAAGTCTCTTCATTGACCATTGTGCGGATCTCTTCCCGCTCTTTTTGAGCTTTAAGCATGTAGATGTCAATGATCCCATCTTCAAGCTTCTCAAGCATGTCAGCTTCTTTTCTCATGTTGGTCTTGCTGCCCCATACGATGGTAGAAGCTTCATGAATCATCATCATGGCTCCTGCTCCCATGATCAACTCGTCTGCCGCCATAGCGATAATAGAAGCCGCAGAGCAAGCCCATCCGTCAACATTGATTGTCACCTTGCCCTTATGGGCTTTCAGACGGTTGTATATAGCAATCCCATCAAAGGCACTGCCACCCGGAGAATTAAGGTGAATAACCAGATCATTGTTGCCGGCTTCTTTCAAAGCATTGTCAACATCTGCCGCTGAAGTGGAGTCCCAAAACCATGAGTCACCGATGTCACCATAAATAGTTATTTCGCTGACTCCAGTGTCTGCATTGTGTATGGCAGCAAAGTTATGAGGAATATTTGCTAATTGCTCGTTATATTTTTCATTCTTAAAACCAAATTTCCGCTTCATTTGTTTCACTCATTATCACCTCCTTTAACTGTTCCGACTTCTTGATAGTTCTTCGTGATAACATACTTGTCCAGTTCAGGATCATCAGCAGCATCGTGTCCTGTTGCCATTCTGATTTGATTACGCGTAAAGGATCCGGAAGCAATAAGCTTATCAATGCTTGTAGCAAGGTCAAATATGCTCTGATAAGAGACACCTTGCACTTCAAGCTGCTTTCCTTCTAAGTATTCATTCTGTGAAAAGAACTTGTTATTTCCTTCATCCTTTATTTTTTTTAGTAAAGGATTAATGGTGAATAGCATATAATTTTTGGTCTGCTTTTCCACATCGGCCATATCGCCATGCAGTAAGCCAATCGGAATGCCGATAGCCATTGCAACTAAGTTTAAAAAACCGTTTGTTACTTTGTTGATTTCATCCACAGTAGGAACATTCCCAGTGCCGTCATAATGCTCAGTGTATTTAATACCTTTTTGCTCCGGAATGAGGGCAACATCCTTCTCTTCTATTGCCTTATACATATTGTCAATGAATTCTTGAAGCTTCTGTTTTGTTTTTTCATCCTTTGCCGCCAACATATCCATTTCTACAGTTCCGCGAATTTGATTCTTACGTTTCTGAGCACTCAGAATCCGGCCAAACAAATCACCATAGTCATTAAACAGACTGTCAATAAGAGGTGATAGTTCTTCATTCTTATACCGCAGATGCAAAACTTCACTCTGTTTAAATATTCTCTGGAACTCGTAATCTTTAATTCTTACATTGAAAAAAGTGTCTTCCCACACAGCATATTGATTGTGTTCAAAATCATCAGCAATCAACAAATCATCATCATCTGCCTGGATAATCAGACACTCATTGTCATAGATAAGTTTCTCGATTACCGTCTGCCAAAAGGTGCTGGCCGTCATATTTTTGTTAGGCCGCACATTCAAGCGATAATAAAGGTGCTGTTTGACGTAATCTTTTCCATCCTTCACGCGGAACTCTGCCTGGCTTATCGTCCTTCCTAAAAAGGAGGCGCAGGTATCAATGGCTAATCTCTTCATATGGATTCTAGTCCGGGTGTCTTGCAAAAACTCCACATCGAACATATAACCAAGTTCACTATTTCGCTTGAATATTGCATCTAACCAACCCAATAATTCTCACCCCCTTTAAAAGCTAATCGCATCAAGGAAAAAGTCATTTCCTAGCTGTATTTCATCTGCCCGGTACATCCCATGTACAAATGCTTGGAAACCATCCGTTTTACGTTTTACTTGTTCTTTTTTCATGTATTCTTTGTTCCCTCTCTTGTCCGTAACCACAAGAACATTATTTGTATACCATCGTTGCATTGGATTGTCTCCGAATATTATTTTCTTATTAGCGAAGGCTGTTTCTA
The DNA here is from genome assembly GCF_009674805.1 of Metabacillus lacus. Lineage (GTDB taxonomy): Bacteria > Bacillota > Bacilli > Bacillales > Bacillaceae > Metabacillus_C > Metabacillus_C lacus. Next base: position 55,999 of record NZ_WKKI01000002.1, read on the forward strand.
TTCTAGGAGCCAACAAACTGTGGATGGCTCTCGGATTTCTAAGTATCTCAACTTCAAAACCTTCTTCTTCAAAAAATGGCCTTAAAATTTCCATCCTAAAGTTATCAGCAACAACCTTTTTTATCAGATAATGCTCCCGCATCTGGACAAACCATTGAACAATTATCTGTGGATTGATAGTGGGTTCGTTGACAACAGTTAACAATCCCTGCTGCTCCCATTCCCGGATAGGCGCTAATTTTATTTGGTTTTTAACATTGTCGTTATTCTTTCTGGAATACGCATAGTGTTTGTCCACAAATTCTTTTCGCACAAATGAATGAGTTTTAAAGATATAATTTTCTTCTTCATCCCTGAATAAAAGACCGCATGCTGCAAAGTCTCGGATGGAAGCAAAGTCCAGGCTTCCAATACATTCTTGCCCTGATAGATCCGGCATTTCGCGGTTAGTCGCTTCGATTTCCTCCCAAGTTGCAACCGACTTTTCTAAATCGACTTTTGGGAGGTTCATCCTTTTGGTCATAAATTCCTCATAGTTCGATGGATCTTCTTCCAAATCCTCATACTCTTCATAGATGGTGTCGAAAAGACCTTGAGCATAATCGCTTCTGGGCTCGCACAACATGGGATTAGCCTTTTCCCACTTATCCGGATGGTTAGCTTCTGCTTCATCATCCAGTTTGCAGATGAACGGGAAAAGAGAGTTCCAGCGAGCTTCACCATTAAGCACCTTCATGGCTTTTTCTTTCAACTTATCCAGGAAACCCTCCCGAACATATCCATCAGTACCAATGTAAAACTCTCTCGGATTCGGCTTTTTACCAAGACCGGAAATGTGAACCCGGACATCTTTGTTATCTTCATATTGGTGAATCTCGTCAAAGATAACAGCGCCGTCCCTCAGACCATCCTTTGTGCCGCCGTTCGATGTTCTGAAGGTGAATATTGAGTTTGTTTTCTTGGAAACAACTTTGGTCAAGGTGGCCTTAAATGCCCTCTGCAGCACCTCATGTTTCTTCACGCACTTATAAGCTTCGTCAACCGATGTTTTTGCCTGTTCCTCACTGTTTGCTACAATCGAAATATTATAATCTTCAATTCCATGAAGCTCACTAATAAGAAAGTTTGAAATAACAGTGATCAAACCATTCTTACCGCCGCCACGCCCAAGCATCCAGAGAAACTTACGGAATACCACACGATTATTCTTTTTCCAAAATAAAAAAACGAATGCAATCAAGAATTTCTGGAATGCAGCCAGTGGGAAATACCACTTTTCACCGAATGCGATACACTTCTCAATTAATTCGTCATCAAAATACACATCATTATTATTTAAAATGTTTTTTTGAACAAACTTTATTAACAGTAATCGCTCTTTGTTTAGCTTGATTTTCCCTGTTTTATAAAGCTGAATATATTCATCAACATATTTTTGTCGTATCACACAAGATCACCGGGTTCATAATCGCCTTGTTTCCCTTCCACAGATGATGCAGGGGAGGCAGGGACAAGACTCCCGTTGGTAAAATTAATGCTTTTCTCAAGAGCAATCATCTGTGAATTCAATTTACTCTTTTCATTCATAGATGGATGCGCCTTTATAAACCGCTGTGATCCATTTTCAATTACTATTGTTGCCCCGTCTTTGTCAATCGCTTCACTGCACGCTAGATCCAACTCACGCAATTTTATATACCGATTGACTTTATCAACTTCCAACAGATCATCTGTATCAATTCTAGCCATCAGCTGCTCTTTTAATTGCTCTAACATCCCATTCAAGATACCCCCTCCCCCCTATATGCCCCTAATGTGCGCGTTTTTCGATAAAACATTTGCCGGTCAACCCATCGCCCCGGTCTTCCAGATGAAATTCAGTCTTGGATTTTTTGATGGGGGGGTGTTATTCTTGCAATGCTTTCTTTTCCGTTTGAATTTTCGCTAACTGTTCTTCCTGAATTCTTAAACTGACTTTCAAATCATTAATGTAAGATTGAATTTCTCTCTCATGTATTTCCAAATTTTCAATTTTGCTATTTATTAATTGTTTTTGATATGCGTTCATATCCTTTACCACCTTTCGTCTTGCCAAATTTTCTTTGTGCTTTTATTTGGATTGATGTGTGCAAAGGTTCTTTTATGTTCAATGTTATGGCAATTGATACAGACGGTTTCAAGGTTGTCTAAATCGAGTGCTAATTCAGGGTAGAAATAAATCTCTTTAATGTGATGGACGTTTTGCCCATGATTAAACTTGCCTTGACGCTTGCACTCCTGGCATTCCCTGTTGTCCCTATCCAGTGCTAATAAGCGGAGTTCTTTCCATGACTTTGAATTGTAGAACTTCTTCTTTTGTTCTTTTGATTTGTATTCAGTCATTATCTTTTCCTCAATACATCAAACTCTTCCAAATCGAATTGACCACCTAATAGTTCAACAACTTGTTTATATGCTGGATCTTGATGGTGTTTTGGTAATCTCCTGAACATCCACAGGGATAAGTAATAGAAGTCTGTAAATAATTCCGTATCAGTAATGCTGACGTTTATTGTTAATGGTGTTGTTTCTTTTTGATTACCGGTATCTGTATTAATGATTGTGCATCTCCTTTCATCAAGACAGTCTGCATAAAAAAGAGCCACACAATGGTGGCCTTATACAAAGTGTCTGTTGGTTTTCCAGGCCGACAGACGATATAACATAGATTTAGAGATGTTCATTTACCATCTTTACTGCGGCAGATGGCGAGCCGTCCCGATCCAAACCTTTAGCAGCTGAGATCACCGCATCCTGAGGAGGCAGGTATGAGCTGTGGTATGCTGCACCGAGCAGTCATCCACAACCAGGAATGGAGTAAAAAGTGTGTCTTAATCAATTTCCGATAATATAAATTTAACAGGTATAAAAGCAAATAACTTAAATGGTTTTTAAATTATATAGAAAAAATTTCTAAATAAAAATGAAAGGCCACTAGGTTAGTAGTGACCTTTTTAATCGAATAGTTCATTAGTCTGTCAATTCAAATTCGCTGATAACACCTGCACCCTTAAGTTCAGTGTTGGTCAGTAAACATTCTGCTTCTAACATTTCTAAATCCTCTACGTCTGTAGGGAGCTGTTCTCCAAAACTTTCCCAAACGTCTTTTTTTAACCAGATTTCCCTTTCTAAAGTAACCCTTATTGCTACTCTTTTCATAAGTATTCCTCCTTCACTTCTTATCGGAATCTGCATTACTAACTCTTTAGTTCCTCATAATCTACATGAAATACATGGGGATCATCGTACAATGCGTTAATAGCGTCTTGTAACTCTACTGAGTTGCTAACGGTTCTTGTATATGAGTTTTGGAGAATTTCTCCCATAAATTCCTGCTTATAAGTAATCCTGTACCGTTTCATTTCACCCACCTCTTTCTTATATCGCTATTTTTATACTTTTGTTCTTCTTCAGCTTAGTCTATTCATCACCCATGAATGTTATTTTTTCATGACTACAGACCGGGCAACAAGACACTTCATCTTCGGTAAATGCTGAGATTTCAAACTTAACTTTAAATTCATGTAGACAGATATCGCATTTATATTGACTCCAGACAGATTGCAATTTTGCACCCTCCCTACTTTCCGTTAGAAAGAATAGTGTTCTGATAATCTTTTACTAAAGCAAAAGCTTGCTCTTCAGTGAATCCTTGCTTTACAAGGTTCTCTTTATAACTCCATAACACCGGAGAAAGATCCCGCAGCGTTGCCTGCATCTGTTCAAGAGCTTGAATGATATTCATAATCCTTTGCCTCCTTCATTCATGACCTTTTCGAGAATGTACTCCATCCCTTTTGTTCCGTCTCCGCAATCAAAAGGGTTAGACATCACCACAATCCATCCTTGATCCAAAGCTTCTGTTAATTTTTTTGTTGAGTTTGTCCACGACTTAGGAAATGTTCTCACGACTTTTTGTGATTTGATCATCGACTTTTTACGCTCTTTATCGTAGTACATCATATATTCATAAACAGACAAAGGTCCGATCTTTCCGGTTCCAACACAACTGTAACAAGGTGTTTCTTTCCCATCACAAGGACAGGGTACAAAGTATTCCATTGTTATCCTCCTTCGTTTTCTCATCGGACTGTTCATCAATCCGGTGTTACTTCGACTGGTGCTTCTTTCCGTTTTAAGATGTAGCCTTCTGTATTTACATCTAAAATAGATACATAGAAGCTATCCCCTATGTCCATTAGAAATGCTACAAGTTTCTTTTTATCGCCTTTTATATAAACTTCTACGTATTCATCATCTGTGTACTTCGACCTTAACGATATTTTGTAATAACAATCTGAATGCTTCATTTTTTCATCCCTCTCCTTTAATGCGTATTTTGAGTCTACTGTACTTTTTAATCGTATTACGCCCTAATTCATTTTACGAATGTGGTATTCGACTTTACTTTTTAACCAATCAAATGTTTTACCTTTCAATTTAAAGAATTGTGAAAGTCCTAGCGGTATCAACCACAGTAAACCGAATACAAAGTGAAATGAATTGTTTAATAGTGCTTTTGTTTTGAGCTTTCGCTTCAATTTATTCGCTCCTTCTACTGCACATTTTTTGTCTACTGTACTTTCTAATCGGATTGTTCATCACTCGCAAAGTCCATATTGACTGGAACAGGTCGGGACATCATCTAATGCAATAATTTTCTCTAAATCATAATTTTTGCCGCCTCGTGATGTCTTTGACCATTCCACAACCTCTTTTATTCCATGTCCCCGTTCATCGCTCGTAAAGAATGTAGCTGATCCTCTCTTGGAAGCTAGCCCCACTATCCTTTCCCAATCGGAGACTCTTTCAATTTCCTCAGGGAATCTTCTTGCTATTTCAAACAGTTCATCTTTCCGACTATTTATACACGGCATACATCCAACCCGTCCCATTCCTTGTGTATATAATGGATTAGGTTTTATTCCATGCTTATCATGCATTTTGAAAACATCATACACGTCCCAATCTATCAAAGGGCGATAGACTTCATATCCTTCTGGAGTCATTTCTCTCTCTGGCATAGATGCTCTTTTTCGGCTCTCTTGCGCTCGGATTCCTTGCCAACTCACCACATGCTTTCCTTGCTGGAATAAAGGCTCATATATCTGCTCGTAAACAGGTATTACCTTCAATTCTTGCGTGCAGAATCTAGCCATTGTTGAGGGGAATCTACCTTTCCAGAGACAAAGATCTAAAAATGGTATACCTGTAGGTTTCAATACTTCCAGAGCTTGATCAATAATGTTTTCAGGAACACAGTCTTTTCTCCATTTCGTTTGTACCACTTCACGCTTTTTCATTATCCGATCAGAAAAATCAGGCTTGATTATTGTTATTTCACCTAGATTTTCTTGCAAGTATTCAATATATTTATAGGTTTCTGGATGTTCGTGTCCGACATCTGAAAAAATAACCTTCATGTTTTCAGTTTCTTCTTCTCTGGCTAATAACCAAAGGGCTGTACTATCTTTGCCGCCTGATATTGAAATAACATTTACTGTTTCCATGTAATTGCTCCTTTCTGTCGCTCTTTCGGTCAACTACCCACATCACCCGTTCATGCCATTGCCGCGCTTCTGTCCGTTCCGGTAATGCGGCTTTCTATCCTTAGCTGCTTCATCCTTTAGTTTCTTGATGACACGTTTCAAGTTTTTGTTCTCTTTGCTTTTGTTGATGTTCGCCCTTTTTAACTGCTTATTCTGGATAGTAAGGTTGCCAATAAGCTCCCTCATTGCTTGATAATCGGCATCATCCATTCTAAGCACTCCCCTCAATGTTTTATCTGCTGATCAATAACCTTGATCCTGTCTTTGATGGTTTATTTGATTCTTAGAGTAATAGGCTTGTTCTATTTGCTCCCAGTTGAATCCGAGAAACAGACCTAATTCAAAGAAACGGAATAACAATACATCATAATTGTCAGGTGAAGAATATAATTCAAATTCCAAAACTGCTTCATAAACACTCAGGAATGAATCGGTGATGTTTTCTTCGCTAACTAACCAAATATTAAGTGTTGACGGTGTGTAGTCTTTTTCAATCCCCAACTCCAGGACAAAATGGAGTGCGTCCACATATTCTTCAAGCATTGGATTGTAAAACTCAGCATCTTCAAGATCCACATAAGGCTGGCGCGCTTTTTTCGTTCTCGGTTCCTGGTCAGTGCTCCAAAATTTAAAGCTTCTATGCTCATTTGCACATTCCCCGAGCTCCACAAGTAATGCCAGTACCAGTTTGCTGAAGCGATCCGGCCCATTGTAAGCAATACGTTCACGCAATACCTGCTGAGTTTCAAACAACTTTTTTAGATTCATTGTGTACCTCCCTCATTTTGGCTAGTGCCTGTTTATATGTTTTGTGCATGTACGTTCTCGTGAAGCCTGTTTTAAGCCCTATCTCCGGGAACTTGTACCCTTGCTCCCTCCACAGAACAACTTCTTTCTCAAGCGGCGTTAAGCGGGATAAAAGGTTGTTTATGGTTATCCGGTTTAATACGAGCCTTTCGACATTGTAATCACTGACCAAGTGAAACGGTTTTTCTTCATCGTCAATAGTGACTGTCTCCCCTTCACGCTTTCCTGCTTTCCGGTCCCTGTTCAAGTCACTTAGTTTAGTATTCATAAATCTCGCCCAAAAACATATAAACGGATATTTGCCAGGCTTGTATCGTTTGAGTGCATCAAAGGCTTTGATGTACATAATCTGTTTCATATCATCGAAGGACATTTGCAACAGCTGCTCGGCAAAGCGTACCGACTTAAACCGTTTAGTGATAAAGTACCACAAGTAGTAATGGTATAGATCCCGCCGGACAGCTTCCTCCACAGCTTCATAGAGTAATTGTGGAGGACACTGGCCGTCATGGTTGATGATTGCCTGTAATTGCTTATCAGTGGCTTTTAACCAATCCATTTTTCAATCTCCTAGAAAAATTTATTTGCATCTGCAGTTGTATCAATATAACGGAAGGCTGCAAGCACCAGTTCATATTCCAAAGTGTCATAGTCAAGTTCATGGAGCTCTTTCCCATCCTGAGATTTAACAACAGACATGCTTTTCAGTTCCTCGATTAAAAACTCCCTTTTTTGCTTCATAACAGTGTCATATAAAATTCCCATCTTCCCTATCCCCTTTGCTTGTTTTATTTCAAGCTATCTGAGGTGATGTTCAATTGATGTATAATCTTGTCCCTTAGAGCGTTATATGCTTGCTTGTATTTATTCCGTTCAGCAGCAAGTTCTTTATTTTGCTGTTCTAACCTCAAATTTTCGTTCATAAGCTTGTTCATGAGGATCCTTCTTTGACCTAGCCTTAATTCCCGGTTCTGTTTGGTTAGCTGTTGGATTCGCTTCACAAGATACTTCTGCAAATCAGCAGTTTCCTCAAGTGCCATGAGCTCCCAGCTGTAATTTTCATCTTGGGCATCATCAATGGAGACACCGTACTTTTCAAAACCTTTTTGATCCTGCAGGTCAACAATCCTGGAGAATTCATCTATTACCGTTTGGCTCACTTTTGGACGTTTCATATGCCCCTCGCTTTCTTGATTAAAAAATCCCTGTTTTTAGATAATATTTTGCCTGGTAGTAAAAATGGTGATATATCCAGTTGCCACTGTATTTCTGATCCATGTAAACAATTTCAAAATTATACTTAGCTTTGAAGGTATTTAACCTACCCAGCAGAGCCAAAGGATTGTACTTGGAACGGTATTGCCCTTTGAGCATCTTCTCGTAGCCATGGAGGTCCTCCACGATCAATGTGAAGGGAATGTCTTTAGAACGTATTAATTCGTTCTCAAAGGCCGTTGCTGTGTCTTTCTGAAGGTTCCCTGTAATTTCATCAATGTGGGCTTTCCGTTCCACTCGGCTGTTTAGGAAAATATCCCGAGCAATTCCCAGTTCTTCATTCTTCGGGATCATGCAGCCATAATCACCGGTGTCCAATTTTTGAATCTTTACCGGTATTTCTTTCAGCCGTAAATACTCCAAGATATGACCGTTTACATTTTCCCGGGTGTCAATGACAATGGTGAGAGTTTTTAATATTTTAGTAAGTTCTGAGTCTGTGTAGCTGTAATGGATCATTTCTTTTCAATCCCTTTAAATGCGCCTGGTTGATAAAGACCCTCATGAAAACCTTCTACGTCATCAGAAGCTGAAGTAACCACATAAAAATCACTGTGCTCCTGCCATCCGTCCATTAAACAATCTTGAGTATTTACAATGTCTTGTTTATAGCCATCCTGAAACATGAAATGGTTCACTACAGCCGTACCAGATGAATAATATTTTCCAGAAGATTTATAGAAGGTGACATTTATTTTTTGGTTTATTGGCTGATTCATTTTTACACCTCCAGTAGTTCAGGGTTTTCGTAAATGTTGCCGATGACTTCATAAGTTGTATTTAATTCTGCCTTTAGCAATGAAGTATTATCTCGCCTGCTTTTCACTTTGAACTCGCAGTAATCATAAATTACCTCTCCGATGATTCTAGGGCAGCCGTTAAATTCATAAGCTTTGCCTTTAACTAAGTCCCCCTCATAAATCTCCTTGCCATTCTTATCCTTTAGGCCGGTGTATTGCATTGGAATGTAACCAGTCATCTTAGCAGGAATGATTTCAACTTCACCTGCATTTGTATTTGCTCTCATCGATAGGCTTTGGAACATGGTATTTGTTTTTTGATACCATTGCCTGAACTTAATCTCCCTCATTGCCCTGCTCCCTTCTTCGCATGCGCCACAGCCCGTTTATACAACTCCTGAGCCATTGCATCTGATTTATCATTTTCGTATTTCCGGTAGTCCTCATAAATGTCTTTCCAGCCGTTTTTAGCCAGGACCACTGTCCAATCAATAAACAACATGAGAGATTCTTCATCTTCACAAAACCATTTCTCAAGCTTTTCGTTCAGTTGCCATCCACAAATATGAGAAACCATTTTTAAAAGTGTAATTTTCTCCCCGCCGGCATCCTTCCAAGATTTAAACCAATCATCTATTTTAGAAAAATTCCCTTCGGCAGCTTGCATCACTTCTGGAGGAATTAGATTTTGCTTTTTGATAGCCACTCGATTATCGACTTTATCCAGATAGATATCCGCTCCAGATTTCCAAATTTGACTGAGGATCTTTAAAACTTGCAATTGATCACCTCGTTTCTGGATAGTTACTAAAAAGGGCTCATAATTACGCAAAAGTTACTCAAAAACAGCGCTTTTTAGTGAAAAGTTACTTTTTAAAACAGGCTTCAACCTTAGAGCCACAAGGGATTGAACAATTCGAGTTACTAAAGTTACCTAATTTCGGGTTGTTACTGTACTATAAGTACTTATATATATTTATTTTTTTTGTTATATATTTTTTAGGTAACAAAAGTAACTAAAGTAACTAAAAAAGTAACATGAACCTTAGAGCCTCAAGGGTTTCAAGTAATTTTGAAAAAGTTACTTTTTGAAGAATCAGGCTGATTTTCATCTAAATTCGGTAACTTTTGCTGTAAATGACTAACTTTTCGCTCCTGTAAAGTAACTCCCATGATGTAAAATTTGTTTCCGGAGCCGCGTTCCTTTTTAAAACCCTTTGTTTCTAGTGAGCGGTAAAATGCTCGATTCTTGAGAGCAAACTCACCATTTTGGAAGCACCAGTTTGAATAAACTTCATAAAGTTCCTTCGCGGATATCTTCTGATCATCGGCAATGTAACAGCGTTCGTATAAGAATGGTCCCAAGATATCCATATCTTCTTTGTAATCACTGGTGGCTTTCATAACGGTTCTTGGATCATTCAGCCCCGTCTGCTGCCACTTCAGGCACCCTTCAATCGCCCAATTAAGAATCCCGGGCATTTCCAGGCTTAATTTCTCCGGAAGCTTTTTGTCGCGTTTTTCCTTTGGTAGCTGCAGATTGAATGGAACCAATCGAACGCGCCGCCAGATTCCTTCGTCCACACCTTTGATGACTGGTTTATGGTTTGTCGTGAAGAATACTTTGAACTCTGGAATAAACTCAAAATATTCTTGTCTGAGGAACCGGGCCAGCACCGGCTCACCGCCTGTTATCTGTTTTACAAAAGACTCTGATAACTGCTCCCCATCTTCACTTTCAATTGCTGATACAAAGCGGGCCCCTACCAATCTAGCAATATCATTATTTGCGCCGGTTTCTTTTTTCTTGATGAATGTGTCTGATTTTGCCTGCTTGCCGTATTCGCCCATTAGGTCTTTAATGGTATTGATGAAAGTGGATTTTCCATTAGAACCTCCACCGATTAGAAAAACCATGATTTGTTCTGATATCTCTCCGGTGAGGGAATATCCAATCAGCCTTTGCATGTATTCAATAAGCTCTTTATCCCCCTGGAATATTTGTTCCAAGAAATTAAGCCACTCAGGACATTTCGCATCTTTGTCAAAGGGAACCGGTGATATTTTCGTCAAAGCCAGTTCACGATCATGCAGCTGCAGCTTGCCGGTTTTCAGGTCCACTATGCCGTTTTCGAGATTCAGCAGGTATTTATGCCGGTCAAACTCTTCACGTTCCCCTGGAACCAATGGCATGAGGTCTTTAATGCTATTCATCCGGATATTTCTTCTTTCACACATCCGGGACCACTTTACCTCTAATTCATCATCTGACTTGGAAAGGTTGCGGAGAACTTTGGCTGTGATCCGTTCAATTTCTTTCTTGGTGTCCAGTTTCCAGCGCTTACCGTCCCATATGAGCCAGCCCATATCTGAGACATATTTGATTACATGACCGTATTCGTATGCAATCCGTTCAGCATTTCCTAGTTCCGTTAAGCGGAATTTCTTCTTTGGTTTTTCCTCCACAACTTCTGCTGCATCACCATTGTGGAAGTCAAAGGAGAATTCATTGAATTCCTCTTTGTTGTCCAGGATGGTTGTGGATGTAGATGAAATTGCAATGGCAATGGTTCTCTCACCGTATGTTTCATTTGTGTCTCTGAAATGGATAACGTCCCATTTGTCACGCATAAGACCGGATTCCCGGAACATGGTATCTATTCTTGTTGCAGACTTCCCTGTCCAAAAGGAAAGGTGATTACATAAAGCCAGGTCAGAAGCTGAATGATCATTGTTAATTAGATTGCCGTTGTACAATGAGCGGATGTCATCACCGTTTTTACTGCGGAACATCCTCTCCCATAGAGCTTCATTTGATATTTTGATTTCGTCATTTTCAAATTCAGCCAAGTTCACTCTGCCCTGAATATCACTGTCATCAAAATACTTTTCAAATACTTCGGCCAGTTCATCTGTCCGGTCATACACTTCATTGGAATTTTCTCTGTTCCCGGTAAAAGTGAAGTACCGGCCATATGAGTAAATTTCCAAACCATGCTGGGTGTTTTTCCTCCCCGTCCCCATCACTGACTGTGGAAGGCCACCCTTGATGATGATGTGGATGCCATTGCCCGAAGGAGAAAATTCGGTGTAACTGTCCAAAGTATCAATGATCTCTGTTGCAAAAGTATTTGGCTTTCCGTCCACAACACACTTATCAATGTCAATTCCGATAAAGTTATCCTGCCGGCTGAATACAAAGCCTATTCCGTCATAATCGCCTTCTAAGTAGAATTTCACTGCTGTTGCAAAGGTGCTCCAGGTGCGGCGGTTATTTGCCTGAGCCATTTCACCGTTCACTTGGCAAGGAACTTTAGTGTATCTGCCGTTTTTCTTTTCTGACTTCCACAAAATCCACTGAGGAAGGGCTTTTAATTCAGCTGGGATTTCATTAAAGTTGTACGGATTTTCTTTCATGCTGCTCTCCATCCTTATAAATCAATCCTTGGCGAAACATATGCTCATGAGATTTTTGAATCGCTTTTGTACTGAAGCGCCATTTAGCCCAATCATGACCGATTTTTTTTTTGATTTTACGAATCGCTTTTGATTTTGAAGGCTCTTGAATACCAAATACAAACTGTTTACTAACACTGCTCCATATACCATACATGCCTGTTTTGGGACTTTTGGCCATTGATTTTCACCTCATTTCACTGTTTTTAGGTATAAAAAAGAGAAGCTGGGCAAAACCAACTTCTCTATTTAGTTGTTATCAGAAAGGCAAATCATCATCATTGATTGTGATACTACCACCTGTGGAAACCGGGTTAACATCCGAAGGATCATAATACTTTGCTCGGGCAGCCACACGTTTTTGTTTCACCCCGTCAACTACTTTTTCATAATCCTCATGCTTAACAGTAATTTTCAGATTTTTGTTAATCAGCTGCTTAGCCATATCCTCCGGAGAGCTAAATGAGTGGTTGTTAGAGAAACCACATGCTTTTAATAGTGAGTTCACAATCCGTACAGCAACTTCATGCTCAAAAGTGAAAGTGTTATACAGGACTTTGGCTCCCTGGTGGTTCTGTGGAACATCACTGCGAATTTCAAAATCAACTTGCAGTTTAGCTTTTCCAGCTTGTGACTTGCCTGCTTCAGCGTTCACGATAACCGCCTCATATTTACCTTCAGCTACTAACTCAAATCCAGTGTTTACATTTTCTTCATCAAATTTAAAGAATGACATTATTTATTTCCTCCCGTATTTTCATTTGTGGATGACAAGAAAACATCTTCTTGCTTACAACCTTTTCTACTGTCCAATTGATTTTTTGCGTAGATGCTGTTTGTTCCTTGTAAAACAAAGCCTCTATCACCCTCTGGATTAATCATCAAGCGACCAACCACATCACATAAACCTAAAACGTTATTTAAAATCTTTTGATTAATCTGCGGATAAGAGCGGTTATACTGCTGACCTTCAGCTGTTGTATAAAGATCTGTTGTTTCCCATGCAGTAAATACAATTCGGTCAGCAAGATTCTTCATCCATCTGAAACTATTAACCACTCGGAATTGCATTTTTTGATAATCCCCTTGTGATGGAACACCTTGATTTTTTCCAAGAAACCCTAAATGAGATAATAAACAGCGCTCCAGCTCAGAGACATTATCGACTGCGATATTTTCATACTTGCCTTTTACTTCTTTGAGGTGAGTCAATAGTGCTTCCCAATACTCCCAAGTGTTTTGGTTGTCCACATAAATGATGTCAATATTCGCTTCACCCTTTAGTACCTGTGAAGTGCGATCTATATCAAGGACTAACGTTTTACCTGGCAAATGTCTTAATGTATGTGTCTTGCCCATGCCGGGGTTTGCGTATAACAGATAAGTTTTCCCCTGTTTCTCTTCAATTTCAGTTGCATTATGTGAAGTGAAGTTATGTTGTTGAGCCAAAATTACACCTCCACAGAATAGGAGATTGATTCCGGCTTAACCGTTACTCCAGGAACCATTTGCCCATTGTTATCAACCACGACTTTCTCGCCGCTGATTTCCACAATCTTTAGGACCTTTTTGAGCTCTGCCCATTTAACGCTGTTTTTGATGCATTCATCCATTTCATTTTCAATGGCATACTGCAGGATTTTTTCCTCGTCCTGCTTTTCAGGAGTTGCTGCAGACTTTCTTGTTTTAGATTTACCGTATGGTGTGCTGATTGTTTTAGCCTTTGGATCCTCAGCAAGTTTCTGCATGTGGTACACTTTCACCATATTTTCAAAGAATGATAGACTATTTGTAATTGTGGACAGCTCCCCGCGTTCCCAATCAGCAATCCTTTCACGTTCAACATCAGCCAGCTGCTTAATTTCTTTCTGTTTGGCATGAAGGGCTGACACCTTACGAAAAACCCAGTTCAAGCTGTCAAGGTCAGTGATTTCAAACTTTCTTTCTTCCTGGCTAAGTGAGTTAATATCTTCAACTTCCACCAATTCAAGATTTTGCAATGGATTCATTTCCGATTCCTCCCGGATTATCAAATTTATATGGCATGTCCATTCAAACAGTTGAATATAATGAATGGAAAAGGTTAAACTATAGATACAATTACTTTTAACTTGCTGTTGGCCCAGCAGGTTTTTTATTTTGTCTTGATGAAAGTGATTGCTTCATCAATCAACCCCATAGATGAAAGATCTTTAAGTTTGTGCTGCTCCAGAGCCTTGATAAGATTCTCCCTTTGGATTTCCGGCTTGTATGCTTTAAGTAGAATCCCATCATGTGTGGCCATTATTTCAATAGGTGTTCCTGGTTCCCATCCGAAAATGTCTCTACTTTCTTTTGGAAGAACGATCCGTCCTAATTTATCAACATTTCTTACAATTCCTAAAGGTTTCATATAACCTTCCTCCTCAAATTTTTTGTGAAGCTTGACCGATATTTCTGCATCACCTCCCTTAAAATTTATGACTAAATCCTTTCAACAAATATCGCGCACTTGGCAAAAAAGAAAGCCCCGAGGGGTTTAATCTTCTATTGACATCCACAGGATAATGCAGCCACCAAAGATAAAAGTGCACATCCACATGATTGCAATTAAATTCAAAATGTCCATTAGTGTTTCCCGGCCAGGTATTCAAGCCGTTCCTTCCGTTTTGCATTTTTTAAATATTCCACATAGAACGCTTCACCCTCATTGCCGTTTAACAGGTGAAATTCAATCAACTGAACCAAGAAGCCCTCGTCATTTAAAAGCTTCTGATATTCAGACGGTTTCTTCATCTTCGTCCTCCGATTTATATTTATAAAAGACTGCTAACTCTAAACTACTGTCACCTAAAACTTCAAACCATTCTGTTCCGCTAGTTGAATGTTTTTCAACAGAACCGCTAACATACATATCCGCAAAACTGTTAGCTGTAGCAAGAGCGGATTCTTCATTCACATCCGAGTCAGAGTCAGTATGGAAATATATATTTATACTTGCTCCTTCCTCAATGGCTTTCCTAAGGATTTCAACTTTTTGATCAGTGCTTAAATTTTTATTCATTCCTTAAACCTCCTTTTTAAATTTATGCTGGTTAATCCAGTTGAATAGATCATCTTTATCAACCCGCTTAGTTCTGCCAATCCGAATCAATGGAAAATCCTTCTGCTCCATCAATTCGTATGCATGGCGAAGGCTGCAACCAAGAATTTCAGAAACATGCTTTGCGTTTAACAAAGATGGATATTGTTGAGCCATTGTTCACATCCTTTCTGTTGTCTGATGGACAACTAAGATTGAAAATTTTTTTGTTGACCGCGTTTTGTTGTCCTGTAGCCAACTTATGATTTTATATTAATGCATGTTATGCAATAGGTCAACACCTTTTTATATTTTTTAATTAATTTGCATACATTGTTGCTTAATGGTCAACAATATACCCGTATTCAGTATGTTATTGTTATCTTGAGAGTTGTCCCGAAGGACAAAGGAGGAGTGGGTTTGAGTTATTTAGGCCGTAGATTGAAGGAACTTAGGCAAGGGAGTGGTCTGTCCTTACGAGAACTAGGTGAAAGAATAAATATGAATTACAGCCATCTGTCCAGACTTGAGAACGGGCAGAAAATACCAAGTTTAGAAACAATTGAATTGTTAGCCAAGTTTTTTGAAGTTAAGGCGAGTTATTTATTAGGAGAAGTGGACACATACGAATTTAACGAAGATGAAGAAGATTTTGTGAAGGATCTGGACCTTTCATTGAAAGAAGTACAAGAAAAATACAATATAACCTTTGAGGGTAAACCAGTGACCGATGAAGAATTAAAAGACATACTGACGTACCTTAAAGTGAAACGAGACATAAAAAAATAACTACCCTTTGGGGGTAGTAAGTTTTTTCTCTTCTTTTTTTATTATTTTAGCAAGTATTTGTTCTAATTTAATTTCTTTTTTAGCCAACACGATCCAACTCCTTAGCTATTTTAATGTAGGGGAATGGTGTCTTTTGACGGTCAAAGTCGGAAGGTGCCTGCTTCGAGATATCCTTAAAGATCAGGGCATTAGCATACAACAGTTAGCGAACCGTCTTGGCGTCTCAAGACAACAGGTAAGCAAATATGTGAACGACAAGAAGAAAATGTCGTTTGAAACCGCTCTAAATGTTGCTGCTGTGCTAAATGTTAGTGTTTTGGAACTATACGAAATAATTGAAGTAGGTATCAAAAATGGTAGGCAATAAGCCTATCATCGACTATACCGCACCCTTTAGGTCTCGGATATAACGATATAGATATATAGTACCACCTATGTAAATTTAAGTAAGTCGAAATTTGTCAAATAACTAAAAATTTTTATATAATTTAAAATGAGAACAATCGTTCGTAAGTTATGGTGCAATTGTATCATTTGAACTGGAAATTTTCAAACAATATTTAGGAGGAAATACAACTGTGAAAGGCAGCATCCGAAAAAGAGGGAACAAATATCAATATCGTTTTCATGTGCGCGATCCCATCACCAATAAAAGAAAAGAAATTTCTAAAGGTGGATTTGATAAGGAGAAAGAAGCCGAAAAAGCAATGGTGCTGGCTATGGCCGATTATGAAAGAGGTATGCTTGATCTAAGTGGGAAGTTCACCTTTCAGCAGCTTGCAGAGCTTTGGCTGGATGATAAAGAAGGGAACGTGAGGGAAAGCACTCTATACTCCTATAAACGGGCCCTGAACGCCAGGATCATGCCCACATTCGGTCAACTTGATATCAAAAGCATAAAACCCTTACAAATCCACAATTATTATCAGAAGCTTAAAAATGAGGGTGCAGCTAAACGATATATTTCTTATATAGGCACAATACTCGGATCAATATTCAAAAAAGGTGTTTCTTTGGAACTGATTTATAAAAATCCTGTGCAAGATGTAGACAAGCCTAAAATGCAAAAGAATAAACAAAAAAGCTGGACCGCCGAACAAGCAATTGAATTTCTGAAAGTTGCTCGGGCCAGGTCGGATTATTATCTAGCTTATTACCTTGCTTTACTTACAGGAATGAGAATCGGTGAGGTCTTAGGCCTGCATTGGTCGGATATAGACTTTGAAAAGAGGATGATACATGTTCAGCACACTCTGACTTTGAATGAAGGCAAATATGTAATAGGTCCGGTCAAAACGGAATCATCGGAGAGGCATATTCCGGTGAGCGCCAATTTGCTTAATCAATTAATAGAACATAAACAAACCAGTAGGAATACTTCAGAGGATTTAGTTTTTCGCACAAAAAAGGGGAAATTGGTTGTTCCTTACACACTCAGGTACATGATGAAACAGTTGTGTGAGGAGTTAGATCTTCCCTATATTAGATTTCACGACATAAGAAGAACCCACACTTCCATCTTAATTGATGAAGGCGTGAGTCCAAAAGTAGTGTCACAAAGGTTGGGCCATAGTGACGTTTCTATTACACTTAATATTTATACAGATGTCTTTGATCAACGTCAAGTGGAAGCGACAGACAAAATTGATGAAATATTATCTGGTGGGCAAAGTGTGGTCAAAGAGAAAAATGAAGGCGGCAAAAGCCCATAGATAAAAGGGTTTATCACCATTTATAGTGTAATTTTTTTCTTTACACTATAATGTAGGCAACAATACATACACTTTACCACGTTTTGTCCAAAAAACAAACTATAGAGGATGGGAATCGTGAGAGCAGTTGGAATTGTAGTTGAATATAACCCTTTTCACAATGGACACCTATATCATGTTACTGAAAGCAAGCGTGCTGCAAAGGCTGATGTGGTCATCGCCGTAATGAGCGGAAACTTTCTTCAAAGGGGCGAGCCTGCTCTTGTATCAAAATGGAACAGAACCAAAATGGCTTTGGAAGGAGGTGTAGATCTCGTGGTTGAACTGCCTTATGCCTATGCCACGCAAAAGGCTGAAAGCTTTGCAAACGGAGCCATTTCAATTTTAGAAGCCTTAAAATGCACCAGCTTTTGTTTCGGGAGCGAAAATGGAGATATATCAAGCTTCACAGGTGCATTGAATGCGCTGAAAAAACACCAGCAGGAGTATGACAGCGCAATAAAAGGGTTTTTGAAAGAGGGCTTCAGCTACCCAAAATCCCTTTCACTGGCCTATAAAGAGACGGCAGGCACAGCTGTTTCCCTGGATTTATCCAAACCTAATAATATTCTCGGCTATCATTACGTGAAGGCGGCAGCTGGGCAGGAGGCTTCCATTGAACCTCAAACTATTGTGAGAACTTCAGCCGGATATCATGATGAAGAGTTGCCGGACTGTTCTATCGCTAGTGCGACAAGCATTCGAAAAGCGATCTTTTCAGATGGAAGCAGCGACATTTCACAGTATGTCCCGAAAAGTACGGAAGCCCTGCTGTCAGAATATCGGGAGGAATTTCGCGGCTATCATAATTGGGAAAGCTATTTCCACCTATTAAAATATATGGTTTCAACCCTCTCACAGGAGGAATTGAGACAAATATACGAAGTGGAAGAAGGACTTGAAAACCGAATTAATCAAACTATTTATTCTGCAGAAAACTTTCATGAATGGATGAACAAGATGAAGACTAAGCGCTATACCTGGACAAGACTTCAGCGTTTAAGCACACATCTTCTTACTAAAACTACAAAGCAGCAGATGAAAAACATTCCTGAAAAGGCCCCGTATATCAGGCTGCTCGGGATGAGCAAAGAGGGACAGGCCTATTTGTCTGCCATCAAGAAAAGCATGACTGTACCTGTTATTTCAAAGCTGTCTGCATTTCAGCATCCTATGCTTGAGCTTGATAAAAAGGCCGGCAATGTTTATGCTTCCATTTTCCCCGAAGATGTCAGAGTAAGCATGCATCATCAGGAATATAGCACACCTCCTTTAAGGTACAACAGAGTGAGCAGCACCTATGAATAACATGAAACGTGTCAGAAATTAGAAAAATCGTCAGTGCAGACATTGCGTATTAAATATAATGCTAAAAACCCCTTCTTCAGCTGTTATGTGAAAAGGGGTTTTTTTATGCACGCCATGCTTATTGATGCTTCTTCATAAGGAAGTGCAGCGCATCGTCAAAGGTATCAACAGGTACGACCTTCATCTTTGTATCAATATCCCTTGCTGCCTCTATCGCAATTTCATAGTTAGATCTGCTTTTTCCTTTTTCATTAGGTGCAAAAAAGATACTTGCACCGGCTTTATCAGCAGCAACAATCTTTTGCGAGATTCCTCCGATTGGACCAACTTCTCCGTTCGAATTGATGGTTCCTGTTCCTGCTATTTTCTGCCCTTTCGTGATATCTTCTTCAACGAGCTGATTATAAATTTCCAAACTCATCATCAGTCCTGCTGATGGGCCGCCTATATCCTCTGTCTTTAATGTCACTTTAGGATCTACAACTACTTCACTGTCCGTCACAAGTGAGATCCCGACACCAGCTCTTTCAGGGTCGTTTGGAAACGGGGCAAGCGTGAGCGATACGGTATTTTCCTTTCCATCCCTTTTATAAGTGACCGCTACTTCATCACCCGCACTTTTTTCCCCTACATACGCAATAAATTCCTCTGCTGTAGTGAGCTCTTTATCATCTGCTTTGAAGACCCTGTCTCCAGCTTTTAATTTACCTTCACCAGGCATCCCTTCCATAACAAATGTAATATATACACCTTGATGCCGGTATTCCACCTTTTTTCCCGCTTTTGTATAAGCTATAGCAATTGCAGCATCCTGAGAGGTTTCCATTAAGTGTATCTGACGAGTCAGATATTCAGCGTCACTTTCGCCTTCCTGTTTTACCTGAGCAACAGGAAAGATTTCATGGTATTTATTAAATTGTGCACTCAGGTAGGTGAAAGGATTTGCCCGGCCAATTCTTACCGTTGTCAGTGAAAAGCTTCCTTCCTCTTCATAGCCGTTTTCAACCTCCACAATCGGTTCCAGCTCTGTAGCCATTCCCGGCCTTGTCACGTAATAAGGGAGTTTTATAAAATTAATGATGATGATGATAATGATTGCAATCATTAACGGCCTAAATATGCCGTTACTCTTTCTTCTCATGGTTGTGCGACTCCTTCCAGCGCTTCAAAAGCTCCTCTATTTTAGGGAGCTGCTTTTTTGTTTCTTCTTCGCCAATATAAATAATTTCCATCAGATTAGTAAAAGCCCTGGAACTAAAATGTTCTACATGGGGACGAATCATAATATCAGAAGCAATTTCACGGTGATGAACTAGTTCATCCTGCATAATATCAAGGCTTTGCATAATCACGTCAAATATGCTGGAAATTTCCTCAGTACGTTTCACCTGTGCCACATCTACCGCAATCACGATATCGGCTCCCATCTCTCTCACAACTGATACAGGAACCCTGTCAACGACACCGCCGTCTACTAAAAGCCTGCCATCAATTGTTTCCGGTACAAATATACCGGGAATTGAAATGCTTGCCCTGACAGCATCTGCTATAGAGCCAGTTTGAAATACAACTTTTTTTCCGGCTTTTAAATCTGTCGCCACAATTGCGACTGGAATATCAAGTTCTTCAATTTTTTTTTGATAAGTAAATATCCTGATCAAATCCTTGACCCGGTTTCCAGCAACAAACCCCATTTTTGGGACTGTAAAATCAAGATAATACTTTCGTTTAAATGCCCCGGCAAGCTGATAGAGCCTGCCAATGTCCTGGCCTGCACCATAGAAACTTGCCACAAGTGCGCCCATGCTGCTCCCAGCTATCATGGATACAGGTATACCGGCATCCTTCAAAACTTTTAAAACGCCCAGGTGGGCAAATCCCCTTGCTCCTCCCGAGCCTAGTGCAAGCCCTATCTTTGGTTCAATATCCAAGGAGAGCCCTCCTTTAATTGTGAATGTATACGACATTCTTATGGTCTAAAATGACCCCCTATTCTCGTATATTGAATTAATAAGGATTGTCCTGCACTTGAATATGCTTATTCTACCATTGAATCCTTGACTATGTATAGAAACGGAGCCGACTAGGAGGAACTATGTTAACTTCATCAAAGCTCAGAACCCTATTACTTACTTTTATTATTTCTTTTCTGACCGTTAATATTATGTTACATCCGCAGATTTCCTTTGACGCTTCTAAAGCTGGTCTGAATTTGTGGTGGGAAATTGTGTTCCCTTCACTGCTCCCGTTCTTCATTGTTTCAGAGCTTTTGATCGGTTTTGGAGTAGTTAAATTTATAGGTGTGCTGCTTGAGCCATTGATGCGGCCTGTTTTCAAAGTTCCTGGTGTTGGAGGGTTTGTATGGGCAATGGGAATGGCTTCAGGTTTTCCTGCAGGTGCAAAGCTGACAGCCAGGCTTCGGCAGGAACAGCAGCTATCCAAAATAGAAGCGGAAAGGCTTGTTTCTTTCACAAACTCATCAAATCCGCTCTTTATCTTTGGAGCTGTAGCCGTAGGATTCTTTCACGATGAAACATTAGGAATTCTGCTTGCAGCCGCCCATTATTTAGGAAACATTTGTGTAGGACTAACGATGAGATTTTACGGCCGGGACGATCAGGAAAGCCATTACCTCAGAAACAAAAATAAGTTCCCTTCACTGATAGAAGCCTTCAGGGAAATGCATAGAACAAGAATAAAAGAAAACAGACCGCTTGGAAAACTGCTTGGAGATGCAGTTATTTCATCTATACAGTCCCTTTTGATGATAGGCGGTTTTATTATTCTTTTTTCTGTTTTCAATCGCCTTCTAGCTGTGATTCAGCTTACAGATCTTGCCGGTGCTGCAGCTGCCCTGCTGCTAAGTACCTTTAGCATACCTGCTGAACTCAGCATTCCGCTGATTTCAGGTTTATTTGAAACAACATTAGGTAATCAGCTCACAAGCCAAGTAAGTGCAGAGCTTATGCATAAAGGAATTATTGCAAGCTTCATTTTGGCTTTCAGCGGCTTTTCGATTCACGCACAGGTGGCAAGCATCCTGGCTCCTACAGATATTAGATTTCAGCCGTTTTTTTACGCCCGGATTCTTCAGGGACTGTACTCTTCTGTTTTTGCTTTTTTGCTATGGGATCCCTTGTACGAAGGTCTTCAAGCAGGCTCAAGCAATACAATTCCGGCATTTTCAATGTTCGCACAGCAAACATGGGCTGTTTCCTATTGGGAGATGTTATCGCACCTGGGGCCTTCCATCACCATTCTGTCTCTCCTTGTTTACATTATTGTCTATGCTCTTAGAATGGACAGAAAACCTGTCTGAATTTAACAGCTTTATGACAGGTACACATGATGATCAGAATGTAACAAAAAAAAGTGATGTAACATACATGGAATGATGCTGGACCCTGCTTGAGGCCGAGGGCTATAGGCTATGAAAAAACAGCACTGGATATATATCCAATGCTGTTTTTCATCTATCTAGTATTATGGTCAACTAAACTGAGAGGTTGTTACCCATTAAATTTCTCTATCAAGGCTTTTTCAACCGCTTTTGGCACTAATTCTGAGATGTTGCCATTGTATTTAGCAACTTCTTTTACAATACTGGAACTTAAAAAAGAATATTGATTGTTAGTCATCATAAAAAAAGTCTCTATTTCTTCATCCAGCACTCTGTTCATTGAAGTAATCTGCATTTCATACTCAAAATCAGAAACAGCCCGCAAACCCCTTACAATTGCACTGGCATTCTTGCTTTTTGCATAATCAATCAACAGCCCCTTAAAGGATTCAACCTCAATGTTGGGAAGCTCTTTTGTTACTTCTCTTAAGAGCTCGCATCTTTCCTCTACCGAAAAAAGCGGCTGCTTGGAAGAGTTATTCAGCACACATATATATACTTTGTCAAAAACATTTGCCCCTCTTTTTATGATATCTAAATGACCATATGTAACTGGATCAAAGCTCCCCGGGCACACTGCAATGCTTGCCATCTTCATCCCCCATCCCTGCTATCTGTTTTACTGTAGATTGTTATGCTTGTTGTTCCATAAATTTCTCTTTTGTAAACAGACAGACTTCCGCACTGTTCAGGCAATTTGGCATCCGAAGCCTGTTCAGCGATTACATAACCATTTTCCATCAGCAGCATGTTTTCGTCAATAAATTCTAAAAGCGCTTTCATTTTTTGTTGCTTATATGGCGGATCCAAAAATATGAATTGAAAAGAAATGTCCCTTTTCTGAAGAGCCTTTAACGCTCTTTCAGCATCATTGCGATAAACTTCAAAACAGTTCTTATCCATTTTTAATGCTTCAAGATTGCTATGTACAGTAGAAACTGCTTTTTGCTCCTTATCTACAAAAATGCATTTTTCTGCACCTCTGCTCAGCGCCTCTATTCCTAATCCTCCGCTCCCCGCATACAAATCCAATACGGTTCCTCCATCAAAATAGGGGCCGATCAAATTAAATAGAGCTTCTTTTACTTTATCAGTGGTTGGCCTCGTCGAAACACCTGAAACAGCTTTCAAAACCCGTCCTTTATATTTGCCTGATACAACTCTCATCTATTATTCACCACAGCTTTACATTATTCCTGTATTTTCGCATCCATAATACTAACACAGCTGCCTTTTCAATACAACAAATCAAGAGAATATAAAAATTTTTCAATTCATGTATAACATTTCTTTTTGCAGCCAATACTGTTTACAGACAGCATCGTTGATGTTGTTGCCAACCGCGGAGAAGACTTACGTTTCCCCATAAGTTCTTCCTCCGGTTTCTCCTCTCCCTTTGCCTTCTATCCTGTAAAGGATGAGAAGGACCCCGCCTGCGAAAGCCGGCGGGGTTTTTTTTATTCCCCTCCCGCTTCAATTATTCCTCCTTTTTTGCTACATTAGAGTTAAACACAGCGCTGAAAGGAAGACAAACATGATACAGAAATTTATAGAACTGGGAGAAGGCTACTCAGATTTATATGAGCTCCTAGAAACAACAAGAGCAAACAAACACAGGGTAACAAAGCTTCTTGCCCTGCATACGAAATTGAATGATAAGGAAGCAGCTTCCTTTTTGGTGATTATGAAACCTACAAATCCCGGTGATTTTCAGGCTGTCTATTTGTGCAGAGAGGGAATTTCAACTCCCGCAGCCTCCAAGCGGTATGCGCTTTTTCAGGAGCTTGCTCAAGAGCTGCAGCAGCAGATCATATCATTTGAAGTAAAGCCGTCATACACATTCAATGAATTGCAGCTGTATTATCAATATCTGACGGGTATTTTGAGGCTTAATCATATACTCCCGCCCATGAGATAATAAAGAAAACCTTTACAAAATCATACAGTTAAAAAAGATCCGTCATGAAGCCTCATCAGACAAGGCTTTCACTAGGATCTTTTTTCATTTGTGCAGCAATTTCATATCACTGACGATCTCTTCATAAGGAGTGTTCTCCACTCCGCTGTATGATTTCATGACTTTTCCGTTTGTATCTATAAGGTACAGGCTGGTACCGTGAATGACTTGATCCTCGGCTTCCGGTTTCTTTACGATAGTTTTGAAGCTTTTTCTCGCAAAATCCTCTATTTCCTTCTGCTGATAACCTGTTAGGAAAACCCAGTTGTCAAAATTTGCCCCAAATTTTTCTCCATAAGTTTTCAGCACTTCAGGCGAGTCTACTACCGGGTCTACACTGAAAGAGACAAATTGAACATCTAGCTGATTTTCAGCTGCCAGTTTTTGAAGCCGGGCCATATTGGCAGTCATAGGAGGACACACTGTTTCGCAAGAAGTAAAGATAAAGTTTGCCACCCAAATTTTACCCTTCAAGTCAGACAATTGAACAGCAGAGCCGCTTTGATCATTGTAACGAAAGGACTCCACCTGATAATTCAAAGAATCTTTCAAACCGCCGGCACCGCACCCGGTCAACAGAAAAGCTGAAGCGAACACCATTGCTGCAATAACTTTTATTCCACTCATCCCTAATCCCTCTCACAACGCTTTTGATTGAAATTTTATCATTTGTAAAGCAATGAGAAAAGAGGCTGCAGGAAAATTCAAGAAAACTTCTTATTTTACAAACCTGAATTCAGCTCTGTAGAGGGAAGGCTCTTCATAACAGCGAGATAATCAGCCTGAAACCTTTCCTGATCAAACCTGATGGCTATTCTGTGCACAGGATAGTCCTCAAGCTTCTGAAACGGCCGGAAATCCCCAATACTGAGCCCTCTTGCCCCTCCCATACTTGTATCTACCTTTACTGGTTTTTCAACATATTCAATGGAGCCCGGATGAGTGACTGCCCACAGTGTCAGGACGTCATGCAGGGGGCTTCCTTCTATTGCCGGAACACGTTCTTTGTAAAACTGATAATAATAATCCAGCATCGGTTTATAAATTTCACCTATCGCGTCTCCCCTGATCTTGTAGAATTGATCCAGTTCGTCGACCGTCTGTGGAGTGATAATAGCGTAGTTGGTCACATTAAGCGGCAAGATGGTCACATTTTTGGCAAGCGTAAAGACAATATTAGCAGCAAAAGGATCACCATGAATGTTTGCCTCGGCTATTGGTGTTATGTTGCCTGGATAGAGAAAAGCCCCTCCCATTATGTAATACTCGTTCACAAGCTTCATTACTTCCGGGTATAGTACAAACGATGTTGCCAAAGACGTCATTCTTCCTACATTCACGATTGTTAAATTGTTCTGGTATTTTCGGATCACATTTGATGTTTCCAAAAAATTTTCTAAAATATTGTCCTCGCCATCTTCTGAAATATGAGGAATAATTGGCCCTAAGCCATATTTTCCATGAATCTCAGGATAGTAAACAGGCGTTTCCCCCGTCAGCGCCTGCTCAGCACCTACAATCACCGGGACATCCTCCCGTGATATAACCTTTCTTAAATAAAGCGCGGTTTGCATAGCCGTTTCCTTAGGCACATTTCCATAGTCTGCAACAATTCCAACAATGTTTACTTCGCTGCTGTAATAACCGTAAAGGAGAGCTGCAATATCATCTATACCAAAATCAGCAAAAAGTAATACATTTCTGCTCATATTCATCCCCTTCCAAAAACCGCTATAGTGCTAATATATACATAAATGTCGCAATCATTTCACATGAATAGTAAATAAAAACTGCCCCAGACTTTTCAGCACTTGTGATATAGTTATAAAAAAACAAGGAGGGGGTAAAGTATGTACAAATTTTTTTTGGCGGCTATTACATTATCAAGTCTGATTCTTTCGGCAGGCTGCTCCGGCAATGCCTCCGGTGACGGGGAACAGCATCAGCACAAACCTTCATTTGTTCATGCGGATATACATGAAGAAACAGCCTCTTTGGGAGAGCTTCCATCTTTTTTGCAATCACATCCGGAAGAAGTGAAAGCTGTTTATGCAGCTGCGGCTCAGCATGAAGAGCTCTTAACACACATTCCGTGTTATTGCGGCTGTGGAGATTCTGTTGGGCATAAGCACAGCCACCATTGTTTTATAAAGGAAAGGAAGGAAAACGGAGCGGTTGTCTGGGATGACCACGGAACCAAGTGCAAAGTGTGCCTTGATATTGCAGCTGCGTCAATCATTGAGCTGAAAAATGGTAAAACCCCATTGGAAATCAGAAAATGGATTGATGAGAATTATCAAGAAGGCTATGCCAATCCAACACCATCACCAATGCCTTCTGTTTAATGGACAGCAGCTCGAGATTTTTAAATGTCACTCTGTATGTATTTATAGCAGAGTGACCAATACAGCTGTGTTTGCAGATTTGAAGACCTTCTGATTTGAAGGTCTTTTTTTAACCGCGCTAATAAAAATACTCCCTTTAGGGTTTACAGATTGATTTTACCTTCAATCTGTCTGCCTAAAGGGAGCATTAGGAGTACACCAAGTGTGATTCTGTTATTCAGCCAAATACATAAAGCCGATTGCGCCAGGACCAGTATGTGTAGAAATGGTCGGAGAGGTGAAGGAAATTTCCACTTCCGCAGAGGGAGCTGCACTTAAAACAGCTTCCTTCACTTTGTGAGCAAGCTCCAAAGCATCTGCATGGGCTATTCCTACAGCTTTTACTGTTTTTCCTTTTACGTCATCAGCAAACTGTTTGGCCAAAAACTTAACAATTTGAGAATGGCTTCGTACTTTTGTAACAGGTGTGTAGACACCGTCATCAAGGGAAGCAATCGGTTTGATGTTCAGGAGCGAACCAATCATCGCCTTTCCCCTTCCAATTCTGCCGCCTTTCACCAAGTTGTCCAGCGTATCTACAGTGACAAACAAATGTGTGTTTTGTTTGATAATCTTCAGCCTTTGGAGAATTTCTTCCTTGGAAGCACCTTCCTCGGCCATTTTGGCAGCCTCCAGAACCTGAAATCCAAGAGCGTAGGAGATAAACTGAGAATCAATCACAGAAACAGAGGCATCAACCATACTCGCTGCACTCTCTGCAGAACGAACTGTTCCGCTCATTCCACCGGTCATATGAATGGAAATAATTTCACTGCCGTCTTCTGCAAGTTTTTCATATACTTCAACAAATTTACCTACCGCAGGCTGAGAGCTCTTTGGAAGTTCCTCGGATTTTTTCATCCTTACAAGAAATTCATCCGGTGTAAGTTCAACTCCATCAATAAAAGTTTCACCATCAATGGTAATTGTCAGCGGAACTATATGAATGTTGTACTTTTGAATCAATTCTTCTCGGACTGCAATTGTTGAATCTGTAACAATTTTAACGTTTGGCATCTCTTCACATCCCTATCAATCTCACTAACTTGTATTATACCTTCAAATGCAGATGTTTCAATCCATTTTAGGATTATTGCACAAAAAGTAGCTTTTATAGTAGTTATTATACCCAAAAAAACAAAATGAGACTGCTTAAGCAGTCTCAGAGTCCTATGCATTGTTTTTCAGAATAGCAGTCTGGAATATAGCATCGTAATCAGGCCATTTCAGAACCTTTTTAAGATATTCCCGGAATGAATACACACTCTTTTGGCTCTCTCTCTGGTAAATAGACGTTAAGAATGTCTGCAAACGTATTTCAAGCATAAAGTAATATTGATTATGCTTGGGCAAAACCGGTATCTCAATGATTTTTACCTTCTGTCCATCATTTCTTTTGAACTCCAGGCTTTTCAATAACAAGCTATCAATCCTCTTTTTATCCCGTTTCCTATATTATAACGTATCTGTTTGCCGAAGTCTGTCTAAACATGTTAAGAAATTATAAAATTTTCAGTCATGAAAGAGCTTCATTCCAACTTTTGCAAACGCTTAACGAGTTAAAGCTTTACTTCAAATGCAGGTGATGAGAGAAGAAGAAGTTTCTGCAGATAATTCGTTAAATCAGCAAATGAAACAGCTGCTTATCTTTGTTAATTTCCATATATGAAAAACCTTTTTTGTCCATTCTGCTAATCAGCGGAAAGTAGTCTTCTTTTTGTTTTAGTTCAATTCCTACAACAGCAGGGCCGCTTTCCTTATTATTTTTCTTTGTATATTCAAACCTGTTAATATCATCCTGAGGACCCAGCACCTCATCCAAAAATTCTCTAAGCGCGCCTGCTCTCTGGGGGAAGTGAACAATAAAATAGTGCTGCAGCCCTTCGTAAATCATCGATCTTTCTTTTATATCCTGCATTCTATCTATATCGTTGTTCCCTCCTGAAATAACGCATACCACTGTTTTGCCTTTAATTTGGCCGCTATACATATCCAGGGCTGCAATGGGGAGGGCTCCTGCCGGCTCTACCACGATTGCATCCGTATTATAAAGCTTTAAAATTTCTGTACATACTCTTCCCTCAGGAACCAGAACAATATCCTTAATGATAGATTTGCAAATTTCATATGTTAAGCTGCCTACCTTCTGGACTGCTGCACCATCTACAAACTTTTCAATCTGCGCTACCTCAACAACCTTTTTTGAATCAAATGCAGCTTTTAACGAAGCTGCGCCTGCAGGCTCTGCGGCTATTAAGGACGTTTGGGGCGACACTGCATGAAAATATGTGCCAAGTCCGGCCATGAGCCCTCCTCCTCCCGCACTTGCAAACAGATAATCAACAGATTCCGGGCAGTCGTTTAAAATATCAATGGCCATTGTTCCCTGACCCGCGATCACGTCAAAGTCATCAAAAGGATGAATAAAAGTCCTGCCGTTACTTTCGCAATATGACAGAGCTTCATGATAAGCATCATCAAAAGTGTCACCTGTTAAGAGGATTTCCACTTGATTTCCGCCAAAAAGCCTAACCTGATCCACCTTCTGCCTTGGAGTAGTAGCAGGCATAAAAATACTTCCCCGAATATTTAATTGTGAACAAGAATATGCAACACCCTGAGCATGATTTCCAGCACTTGCACAAACAATACCTTTTTCACGCGCAGCTACATCCAGCTTTTTCATTTTGTGATAAGCCCCGCGAATTTTAAATGATCTCACAATTTGAAGATCTTCCCTTTTTAAATAAACACTGCAGGCGTATTGGTCGGAAAGCCGCTGATTTTTCTGCAGGGGCGTGTGCACCGTAACATCTTTGATAAGCTGATGAGCCTTGATTATATCTTCCACTCCAGGTAAAACCGGATTATTTAAAGTAACGTCCATTTCTTCATCCCTTCCGCTAACTGATACTATGTATTAATGTGACATTATAACATGAATATTCATAATTAAAAGATAATTTAAGAAAGTTTTTTTCGGGAATGCTAATAGTATTAATCATAGTTAAGAAAGGATGAGAATAATGGAGTTTCATATAAAAGGAAAAGACGGAGCAGTACCCTGTTTGATCACTGCAGATGAAGATAACGGACGGTACATGATTAGAAAAGAAGATACCAGCGGCGAGGTTTTTAACGATAAAACATCACTGATCAACTGGATTGAGCAGTACTGGACACCTCAGCAATTTGAAAGTCCTGCACAATTTCATGAAATTCTTCAAACTTTAAAACAAAATAAAGAAGAGCAGTAAATATTTACTGCTCAAAATACCCTTTTACAATTGCACGTCCCTGCTTCACCATCATGTTTCCGCGTGCAAAAACTGTGTCAATCAGCAGCGTCTCAGAATTCACAATCACCAGGTCGGCATCAAGATTTTCTGCGATCCGGCCTTTTTGCTTCAGCTTAAGAATGCTGGCAGGATTTTCAGTAATGACTTTAATGGCAGTCTCAACTGGTATACCATCTTCAAGAATTGCATCTCTGACTTCCTTGTATAGAGAAGAAACCCTGCCAAGCTTTAATCCTCTCAATTCGCCATTCGTATCAAAATCAGGAAGACTCGCCTGTCCGTCTGAAGTAAAAGTAATCTGTGAAACAGGAACTCCGCTTTCAAGCATTCTCTTCAGTCCGGTGCTGCACTTTATTTCCCCCTCTTCGAGAAATTTAGGGATTGTGCTGGTCGTCATATCGACAAATCCTCCTTTTTTTGCAAAAGAAATACCAGCTTCAAAAAGGTAAGGATTTCTGTTTATATGCGTCGGATAAAAACTTGTTAACGGGATATCAGTAGTCTCCGCCACTTTCTCCAGGAGAGAGAGAGCCGATTTACTGTCCCCCAGGTGGACATTCACAATTCCCGCTTTGCCTGAAAGCATTCCGCCCAGTCTTGCAGAAGAAGCGATGCGGGCCATTTCCTCAACCGAAGGCTGCGACGAGCGGTGGTCACTGATGGCAATCTCACCGGCACCGATTACCTTATCTATTAATAGTATGTCGTCTTCAATGTTTCCTGTTAATGTTTTTACAGGCACCTGATAGCTTCCTGTATGAACATAGCTGGATATTCCTTCTTCTTCAAGCGCTCTTGCTTTGCTAATAAGCGCACTCATTGTTCTGGTTGTTCCGTCTGTACCGATGACACCAATTACTGTTGTGATTCCTGCCTCAGTAGCATCAGACAGCTGCAATTCCGGTGTACGCGTTTTATAGCTGCCCTCTCCACCGCCGCCAATAATATGGACATGGGAATCGATAAAACCCGGAAAAATCAAGTGCCCCTTTGCGTCCACTCTTCTGCTGATATAGCGCTCCGGCAGATCAGCAGATTCGTCTAATACGGCAAAAATCTGTTCTCCAGCTAATAGTATATCTTTCTTTCCTCTAAACTCAGGATCATATAAAATACCATTTTGAATTAAAGTAAACATTTCTCTCTCACTCCTTTTTTAGTGCAGTCCGATTAACACAGCAAGTATGACAAAAGCAGAAGCCATAACAAACAGCAGAATCTGAAATTTAAAAATAAACTGAAACCATGTTCCCCAGTCTACACGTGCAGCCCCCAGGCTTCCCATGAGAGCAGCCGATGTCGGCACGATAATATTTGTTAAACCGTCACCAAGCTGAAATGCAACTACAGCAACTTGTCTGCTGACACCAGCTATATCTGCTAAAGGAGCTATTAATGGCATCGTTAAAGCTGCCTGTCCTGATCCCGATACAATGAAAAAATTAAAAACTGACTGGATGACTAGAATGAACCACGCTGAAAGAACTGTTGGAAAATCATCGACAAGTCCGCCGGCACTGTGGAGAATGGTATTCAGTACAGAGGGCGAATCTGGTGCATCGCCTCCCAGCACTAGTATAATTCCTTTTGCCATTCCTACAATTAATGCAGCAGGCAGAAGATCCTTTGCTCCATCAGCAAAACTTTCTGCTATCGAATTTATGGACATATTGTTCAGCTTAAAAATGACACCGATGATTCCTGATAAGAGGCCAATTACAAAAAACTGTGTAGCTATTTCAGGTATATAGTAGGCATGAAAGATCACTCCCCACACAATCCATCCTACCCCTGCAGCCAGAGTCAAAATAACAAGTCCGTGACCAAGTCCGAAAGAGGCCTTCACTTTTCCGCTCTGCTTCTCTTTTCTAAACGCTGCATCTGATCCATAAGACAAGGAGCTGTTGGGATCTCTCCTTATTTTAGCTGCATATCTCATCGTATAGATTATGCCAATTGCAGTAAATACTGTCCACATGACAATTCTGAAAGGTGCTCCTGATAAAACAGGAATACCCGAGACGCCCTGGGCGATTGCTACACCGAAAGGGTTCATCCACGAGGTTGCAAATCCAATTTGAGTTGCAACGTATGTAATCATAATGGCTGTTAGAGAATCATAGCCTAATGCCACCATAAGCGGAACCAAAATCAAAGCAAAAGCGATAGCCTCCTCCCCCATACCAAAAACAGCTCCGCCAAGCGAAAAGAGCAAAAACATGGCGGGAATAATAAGAACTTCGCGTCCTTTTGTTTTATCAATCAAAGAAAGTATTCCTTCATCGATTGCTTTCGTTTCCATCAATATTCCAAATGAACCGCCAATAATGATAATAAAAGCAACAACTCCTACCGCTGATCCCCATTTATCACCTGAAACGAGACCCTCAAACAAATAATTCAGCAGCCCCGTTTCTCCGAATGGTTCAAAAATCGATGTCCCATTCTTTTGCGGATTGCCTTCCTCATCTACTGCATATTGAAAACTGCCTGGAACCAGAACAGTTCTAGTCTCCTCACTGCCCCCGCTGTTATAGTTCATCTCTTCAGTTTGAAAACTGCCCATAGGGATTAGGTAAGTGAGAAACGCCGCAAAAAGAACGACAAAAAATACGATGACGAATGTGTGAGGCATTTTGATTTCCTTTTTCATATCCAACTCTCTCCCCTCTTTTTTTATAGTACATGCAAGAAGTGTGCCACCATCAAATACTCTTCCCTAAGAGATATTTACACAATAAAAAAATCTTTTTGGTTGCAATTGTCTCTAATTGGTTGTTATTATAATATCAATGAAATAATGGAAAGGAGCACATATGAATACTTATCGCATTACGCTGCTTGCTGGTTCTTCACAAACAAAAACCATTTTGTCCAAACAGCTGAAGCAGTTATTCGGGGATATATTGACTGTTGATGCATTTGCAATAGATGAAGAACTTCCAAGTTCCTTAAACAGCCGGACTGTCATCGTTTCTTCCATGCAGGCTAAAAAAGAGATTCCTGCTATCTTATTATCAGGCGCTTCCGTTATTGTTGCCAACCGAATGCCTGATCATCAGCATCTGGATAAACTATTGGCAATACCTGCTGAAACAAAAGCGTTAGTAGTAAATGACAGCTACCAATCCGCACAGGATACCATCAGCACACTAACTCAATTAGGAATTACACACATAGAATACATACCCTATCAAAAAGGACATCCTGTTCCTTCCGGTATTTCTCTGGCGATATCTCCAGGGGAGATGGATTCTGTACCTGAGACAGTGCAGGATAAAATTGATATAGGTGTAAGACTGCTGGATTACTCTACTATTTTTGAAATTCTTTATAGTTTAAATATGACTGATTTGGCTGAGATGATTTCACAAAGGTACTTACGAAATCTAATATCATTACATCAAGACCTGCTTTTAGCCGAAGTAACTGCAAACAAACTCCGCCTGCATCTTCAGCATGTGGTGGATGCAGTGGACGATAGTGTCATTGCAGTATCAAAGGATCATACAATCAGTGTTTTGAATGATGGGGCTAAAATGCTGCTGAATTTAGAGGAAGAGTACTCACCTGTAGGAAAACCGCTTCAAGAAATTCTTCAAGATGATGCCGTTGCCAATTTTATCTTGCATGGCGAAGAGGAAAATGAGTTTCATACACTTAATGGCATAGATGTTATGATTCACCGGTATGTACTGGAAACAGAAGGAACATGCGTTGCTACTATTAAAACTGTCAGGCAGGCAATTGAGATTGAACAATCTGCCCGTAAAGAGCTTGCCCAAAATGGCCTTGTTGCAAAGTATACCTTTGAACATATCAAAGGCCGGCATCCACTTATTCAGGATGTTGTAAAGATTGCAAAAAAACTTGCAATGTCAGAGCTGCCCGTATTGATCCAAGGTGCAACAGGAACCGGGAAAGAACTTTTCGCACATAGCATTCATACTTATTCTTCGAGAAAAAACGGTCCTTTTCTTGCAGTAAATTGCAGTGCACTGCCAGAAACCCTTTTGGAAAGTGAACTTTTTGGTTATGAAGAAGGTACCTTCACCGGTGCTCAAAAAGGCGGCAGAAAAGGTTTGTTTGAACTGGCAAATGGGGGAACCATTTTTCTTGATGAAATCGGAGATATCTCCCAAAGCCTTCAGGCAAGGCTGCTTAGAGTTCTGCAGGAAAAAGAAATAAGAAGAACAGGCGGACATAAACTGATTCCTATTGATACAAGAGTCATTTCTGCAACAAATAATAATCTGCTTGAAAAGGTTTCACATCAGGAATTTCGGGCAGATTTATATTACAGACTGAATGTTCTTTCTCTTCAAATTCCAGAGCTAAAAGATAGGAAAAGCGACATACCTCTGCTGATTCAGCATTTTATTGAGCTCAGCGGAAGAATGGTAAGAGTCGATCCCGCCGCAGAGAAAGCCCTTTTGCAGTACGATTGGCCAGGCAACATTAGAGAATTAAAAAACAGCATAGATTATATGCTGGCAGTATGTGACGGCAGGACTATCCAGCTGCATGATATACCGAACCGCCATCTGGAGAAACCTGCTAAAAAGAAAACTTCCAAAACAAATGACATTCAACTGACTGTGATGGATAAAGAACAGTATTTATTTATCCTCCAATCAATTAACAAAGCTAATGAAGAGGGCGAACCTGCGAGTAGAAGAATGATAGCTGAAATGAGCAAAACTACAAGAATACCTCTTACAGCACAGCAAGTTCGGCACCGCCTTGACTTTTTGGAAAAAAGCCATTACGTCACAAAAGGAAGAGGACGTGCCGGAACTAAAATTACTGTGGAAGGCTTGGACTTTCTGAATTCACTGACCGATTATATGCAATAAGGAGCTGAAAAAATGGAATATTCACCAAAAGAAGAAATTGCTAATGCAATTACACACGGTATTGGTGTGCTACTGAGCATTCCTGCCTTGGTTATTTTGATTGTTTTTGCAGCCAGATATGGAGATGCCATTGATATTGTAAGTTTCACTGTGTTTGGCGTTTCTATGCTGCTGCTTTATCTTTTCTCGACATTGCTGCACAGCATTACGTCAAAAAAAGCAAAGGATGTATTCGAAATACTGGATCATTCAGCCATTTACATCTTAATAGCCGGTACCTATACCCCTTTTCTCCTCGGGCCTCTGAGAGGAACTCTTGGATGGACACTTTTAGCTGTCATATGGGGACTCACCATTACCGGCATCATATTTAAGATCTTTTTTGTCAAAAGATTCGTTGTGCTGTCTACCCTTCTGTATATCGTGATGGGCTGGCTGATTATCATTGCGATACAACCACTGTTTTACAGCCTGACTGTGACAGGTTTTATTCTTCTTCTTTCGGGAGGCTTGCTTTACACATTTGGATCTATATTTTATGTATGGAGAAAAATCCCGTATCATCACGCAATCTGGCACGGATTTGTTCTTGCAGGAAGTGCTGCTATGTTTTTCTGCGTTCTCTTTTTTGTACTGGATGTACCTTTTATATGAACAGTATGTTCAGGAACCTCATAAGAAATTGACATGTATAAAATATAGTACTCTCGCCGGCCTGAACGAAGTATAAAGGATGCACAGCAGCAAAATGTACTGGTTGTGAACAATATGCAAAATAAGGGTGTTACACAGGTTGAAAACCTTTGCAACACCCTTTACTTATTTCTCCAGCGACTGCTGTATAGTATGATGAAGACGCTGAGCTATTTCTGTTAAATCCATATTCATATAGTCTTCCGGCAGGAGAGGCTTTGATATTGACAGTGTAACAGATGCCGGCTTCAGAACCGGTCCGGTATTGTGTTCCATAATTGCATACGTGCCATTTATGGCTACCGGCACAATCGGGACTGCTGCATCTCTTGCCATACGGAGAGCACCTGTCTTAAACTCACCAAGCTGCCTTCCCTTGCTCCTTGTTCCTTCCGGAAATATAAGCAGAGAGTGGCCGTTTCTCAATTTTTCCGTTCCCTCTTTTAAGGACAGCAGAGCCTGCCGTCTGTTTCTTCGATCAATAAAAATACAGTTTATCGCTTCCATCCATTTTGGAACAACCGGTATTTTTTTCACTTCTACTTTAGAAAGAAAACCAATTGGTTTCTCAAGATAGCCCAGACAAACGAAAATATCAAAATTGCCCTGATGATTACTCACAAACAATACAGGACCATCAGGAATGTTTTCCCGTCCACTCACTGTGATATCAGAACCTGTAATTTTCAATAGTCTTCGGCCAAGAAGTTCAGGCTGTTGATGGGCTGCATTGTCCCTGAGGGCAACAGGCACATCAGGGCCTATTTTTTTAATTTTTCTTAACTTCGGTAAACTGAACAGGACAAACAATGCCCCGTATATCATAACTGCAGCATATCGAAACAACGTGATACCTCCGTGAATGACTGAACGTGCACGAAACACTCATTCTTTCTTTTATGTAAGCTGACCTTCTAGCAAACATTGGTCCTTATTACTTGTATCTGGGTTCACTGCTTTATTCAGAACTTTTCAGCTCTATTTTCTTTGGTAAACGAGGAATTCATAATCATAAGGGTTTTTTTCATTTTTCACGCCTTTTTCCTTTGAAAGAACAGTCCATTCTTTTTCTTCAAAAAAAGGAAAATATTTATCACCTTCAAAAGATTCTTCAATTCTTGTTACATACATCTTGCTGCTGTGCGGAAGTACTTCTTTGAAAATCTCAGTACCGCCGATTACAAACAACTCCTCTGCACCGCACTCTTTATTCAGCTGAAGAAGTTCTTCTGTACTGTGAAGAATGCTGCAGCCGTCTTGATGATAGGAAGTGTCCCTTGTCAAAATGAAATTTTCTCTCCCAGGGAGAGGTTTCCCTATACTGTCAAAGGTTTTCCTTCCCATAATAATTTTGTGGCCCATGGTCACTTTTTTGAAATATGCTAAATCTGCAGGCAGTCTCCATGGCAAATCATTATTTTTGCCAATCAAGCGGTTTTGGTCCATCGCAAAAAGTAAGGATATCATACACTGACTGCCCCCTTGATAGCTGGATGAGATTCATAACCCTCTAAAACGAAATCTTCAAATTTGAAATCAAATATAGAGGAAACATCACTATTGATCTTCATCTTAGGAAGCTGTTTAGGATCTCTTTGAAGTTGAAGCTTAACCTGCTCTATATGGTTTTTATAAATATGAACATCTCCGAATGTATGAATGAACTCCCCTGGCTTCAGACCGGTTACCTGCGCAATCATCATCGTGAGAAGAGCATAGGAGGCAATGTTAAAAGGAACTCCTAAAAATACATCTGCCGACCTCTGGTAAAGCTGGCAGGATAGCTTTCCATCGGACACATAAAACTGAAAAAAGCAATGGCATGGCGGTAAAGCCATATCAGGAAGATCTCCGACGTTCCATGCATTTACTATTAATCTTCTGGAATTTGGATTTTCTTTTATCTGCTGAACAACATCAGCAATTTGATCAATACTGCTTCCGTCAGCTGCCGCCCACGATCTCCACTGATGACTGTAAATCGGCCCAAGATCACCGTTTTCATCTGCCCATTCGTTCCATATTTTTACCCCGTTATCCTGCAGATACTTAATGTTTGTATCTCCTGCCAGGAACCACAATAACTCGTGAATAATAGATTTTAAATGTACTTTTTTAGTAGTGACCAAAGGAAAACCATCCTCAAGGTTAAAACGCATTTGATATCCGAATGTGCTGATTGTCCCTGTTCCTGTTCTGTCTTCCTTTACAGTGCCTGTTTCAAGTACATGGCTGCATAATGTTAAATATTCCTTCATCAGAATCCCTCCTGGCTTTATTGTTTTGCAAACAACGCTGCATCATTTTCTAGTTTTAACAAAAATGCGTATGTTAAAGGAGCATCTGCCCTTAATACGTTCCTGGAGTCTTCACTAAAATAAAGCATAGCGAACACTTCAGCGAAGTACTCTTCCGGAAAGGATGTAAAATAAGCTCTGTTTTGAAAAATAATACCTGATTCCTGCTTCCATATATTCAAAAATGCCGGCTGTTTTCTTACCTGCCCAAACACATATTTATCTACTGCATGCCCAAGTTCATGAAGTTCAAGTGCTACGGAGCCATGCCCCATTCCGTAAGAGCTATGACCAATTTTAGCATAAACATATTTGTTTTCACACAAGCCGGGAATGTCTTCCCAAGTCAGTCCTGTCCCTTCATAGCCATGCGGGGTCTTTCCCTTCAAGTCATGAAGCTTGCTTTCATTTGTTATTGGACCATCAAAAAGTTTAATTTTTACGCCTTTGTCAGCAGCAAGCCTGAGAATGTTTTCGTCAACCTTATTCAGATTTTCGACCATTTCCAGTACATCTTTTTCTTTAAAAGTGCTTTCCGGAAGCAAAACGAGTTCACCGAGACTCCAATGATATTCAGCCTCTTGCTGGGATTTAAATTTGTAGGTATATAGAGGTGTTCCTGAAGGAGTTGCTTTTGCATATTGAACAGAGGGAATCACTAAAAGCAGCAGTGCTGCAAGGAGCCATTTTTTCATGTTGTCTACATTTCACATCCTGCCCTAATTTTAATCTATGAATATACTACCATAAAACTTTCAGGGAATTCTCATAAAAATTTCGTTTGTAAGCCCCTTCCCTGAAATATTTATATTGACTGCAAAGTTTAAGTGTGCAACATACGCTTCTCTCCAGTAACTCCTCCTGTATAACAGAAAATAAAAAAACCTGCAGTGAGCAGGTTTTTTCTATGAATCAAAAAAGTTAAGTTGTTTGCTATTAATTAGCCATCCAGTTTGGGGGGGTATTTTTATCCCAATATATGCTTCCCAATTCATGATGAGAAGCAAAGGAATCGTGGTAAGTATGATAGTGAAAGTTAAACCAGAAGCCTTGATGGGGAGGATTGTCTCTTCTCACATGGAATCTGATAAGATCTTCACCGGTTTGAGCGTCATAAATATGAAATATTTTTTCTCCCATACCTCCGGCAGGCTTTTTCGACAGTATCACATTCAGAAATCTTTCATCATTTTCAGCAAATTCGGTAATTGTTTCTTCAATCTTTGGAAGAATCACTTCCTTAAATTCATCTTCAATCACAGGGCCAATCTTATTACCAAACTTTAAATATGATTGTTCTTCTGCAAGATGCAAAAGCTGTTCCACAGAAAACTCGTGTGAGCTTGCCAGCAGCTTTCCGTCTTCTGAGCTGCTGCCTGCTGTATCTTTTGAAGTTTGTTCCTCCATCATCAGAGCTGCAGGGGGTGATACCATTCCAAAGGTTGCAATTGTAAATAGAATGACCAGGGTTTTCTTAAACCATTTATTCATTTTTGCTCTTCCTTCCAAATAGGCTCTTAACAGCTATTCTACCATATTGTCAAACTAACAGAATACGATAATGTGCTTATTTTTTGAAAGGGCTTTAAATATTCAGGGAAAACATATAAAATAGAGGAGAATACGTACATAGTCATTTCAACGGACTGAAGGGGACAGGGGGCTGAAGAATGTTTGAAGGATTGTTTGTAGTGTTGAGCTTTGCGACACTTGCTTATATGATTTATGTTGAAATAGCTGATTAAAAACCTCATGGAGCCCATGAGGTTTTTTACTCATTATTTTTTATTTTTCTTCCTGCTGGAATCCTTTTTAGTACCCACTTCTTCGACGGTTGTTCCCTGACCTTCTGTATGAGAGGAACTCAGCCCTGCAGTTGAAGGATCACTTTTCCTTTTTGACAATTTTACCACCTCCATTGTTATGTTTCCTTATTTGTCCTTTTCTATAAATCCAAAATGAAATTTGGCTGTTTTGCGAACAATGACCGAAAAACCAAACTGCTGAAATCTGGGGCTTTGCCAGTGGTCTTTTAAAACCACCCGGCTTTTCGCAACTCTCAAAGCGTCTCTCATAGCATTCTTACTGATCTCTTTTCTCACAGACATGCCTCTGAGACCGGCAATGCCTTGCGACGCCACTATTGTTTCATGAAACATAGGGTCAAAATAAACAACATCAAAAGAATTGTCACTGCAGTTCTGCAGAAAAGCTTCATGATCGCTATGAAGTATCTGTATTCGTCTCATCGCTTCGTCCATTTCTTTTATCCCTGTCTCCCAGGTTTGCAATCCTTTTCCTGTGAGATAAGCTGTGTTTCTGTTTCCTTCAATTCCAACGACCTTTCCAGAGACTCCAGTTTGAAAACTGGCAAGAATTGCATCAGAGGCAAGCCCAGCTGTACAGTCCAACAGGCTCTGTCCGCTTTGAAGTCCGCATGCTTCAAGAAAGGGATCTCTATCGCCTTTCATCAGCCTTTTTATTCTGAACATAGAAGAGTTCGGGTGAAAAAAGGCCGGATCTTTACTATCCTGATACAACTCCAGCCGGTTTTCTCCTACCACCAACAGAGGCTGACCATAGAGGGAAATCATGTCAGCCACAGATTTCTTTTCTCTTTTTTTATAATCCGCACCAAGTTCCTCAGCAATGGATTTCGCAAGCAGAATTCGTTTTTCAGCGGTTCTGCCTGATGTTGTCACATTCATATCGTACATCCTCCCTGTCAGCCATCTTGACTTGTTGATGATTTAACGGGACAGCTTCTGCATTCTTTATCTTGAAGGTGTCTATTTCAGACAATCTCTTAGAAGTTTTTCAAGTGTCTTGAAAGAAGATCAGCTGCTGCACTGGCGCCAGCTTTATACTTCTCTGGCTGACACAACCTTTAGTTCCCTTTTTTCACAGCAGAACTGTTCTATTTTGAGCGATAAAAAAAAGGATGCCAAATCGGCATCACAAGCTTTGATGATTAAAAGCAGTTTGAAGGTTTTCTATAATTTCTCCAATAGAATGGCCTTCAATTTCATGGCGCGGGATAAAATGCACGACTTCTTTTCCTTTTAAAAGAGCCATAGAAGGAGAGGAAGGTTCAAAGCCTTCAAAGTATTCTCTCATCTTTGCAGTTGCTTCTTTATCCTGTCCTGCAAAAACTGTTACATATTTTTCAGGGGCATTATCCCCCATGATGGCCTGAACAGCAGCTGGCCGGGCCAAACCGGCAGCACAGCCGCATATTGAGTTGACTACAACAAGTGCTGTTTCTTGATTCTCATTCATAAAAGCTTCAACCTGATCGGGGGTTGTGAGCTCATGAAAACCGGCATTTGTCAGTTCGCTTCTCATCGGCTGTACAATTTGACGCATATATTCCTCATAAGCATTTGACATTTGTTTGCCTCCCGTTAATCACTTTACGTCATAGGATACTATAGGGAGGAGACAGTATGCAAATCTACAGCCTGACAGCTTCCTTTTCTTCAGTAAAATCATCTGTCACCGCTCCTGCTGATGCACAAGAAACAGTATGCGCATATTTGCCCAGCACTCCCTTTTTGAATAGGGGCGGAGGGCTCCAGCTCTTTCTTCTTTCTTCCAGTTCTTCTGCAGCTACATGAAGGGTCAGTTCCCCATTCTCACTGTCCACAGTGATGCTGTCCCCGTTTTTCACAAAAGCGATGGGACCTCCTGATTGTGCCTCAGGTGCGATATGGCCGACAACCAGGCCATGAGTGCCGCCTGAGAATCTTCCGTCGGTTAATAGGGCTACTTCCTTTCCAAGCCCCTTGCCAACCAAAATACCTGAAATCGATAGCATTTCCGGCATTCCAGGTCCTCCTTTAGGTCCCTCATAGCGGATAATCAAAACATCTCCAGCAAGTATTTGATCTTTTAGTACCGCATCTGTAGCTTCTTCTTCTGAATCAAATACTTTAGCCGGCCCTGTAAGCGAGGTCATTTTCAGACCGGATACTTTTGCTACAGCTCCAGACGGAGCAAGATTACCGCGCAGAACTACAAGGGGACCATCCTTCCTCAAGGCCTTCGATAACGGATAGATGACAGTCTGCCCTTCCACCAGCCCTTCGGCATTTCTAAGATTTTCTTCCAAGGTATTGCCTGTCACTGTCAGGCAGTCGCCGTGAAGAAGTCCTTCTTGGAGCAAAAGTTTCATAACTGCCTGTACACCGCCCGCCTGATGAAGATCCTGCATAACATATCTGCCGCTCGGCTTAAGATCCGCAATGTGCGGAACTCTTTTTTGAATTCTGATAAAGTCATCAAGGTTCAAGTCTACCCCGATAGCCTTTGCTATTGCAAGAAGATGAAGAACGGCATTGGTGGATCCTCCCAAGGCCATTACGACGGTGATCGCATTTTCAAAAGCTTTTTTTGTCATAATGTCTTTTGGATAGATGCCCTTTTGAAGCAAATTGAAGACCGCTTCTCCTGCCTTATGACAATCCTCCCTTTTATGTTCCGTTTCGGCGGGGTTGGAAGAGCTCCCCGGCATGCTCATTCCCATTGCTTCAATGGCAGATGCCATCGTGTTGGCTGTGTACATGCCTCCGCATGAACCTGCACCTGGACAGGCGTTGCACTCAATTTTTTTTAATTCCTGCTCATCAATGGCTCCCTGGTTAAACTGTCCTACTCCCTCAAAAACTGAAACAATATCAATATCTTTTCCATTTAAATTTCCTGGTTTAATCGTTCCCCCATATACAAATACAGAAGGCACTTCAGCTCTTGCCATGGCAATCAGACAGCCTGGCATATTTTTGTCACAGCCCCCAATTGCTACAAATGCATCGAGATTTTCCCCGCCTACTACAGTTTCAATTGAGTCAGCAATCACTTCCCTGCTCGGGAGCGAATACCTCATCCCCGCTGTTCCCATGGAAATCCCATCAGATACTGTAATGGTATTAAATATCAGTCCGGCTCCCCCAGAAGCTTGGACACCTTCCTTTGCAGCGACCGCAAGTGCATCAATATGTATATTGCACGGCGTTACTTCACTCCAGGTGCTTGCAATTCCAATCATGGGCTTTTTAAAATCCTCATCCTTAAATCCAACCGCCCTCAGCATAGCCCTGTTAGGCGCTCTTTTACTATCTTCACTAATTTCTTTGCTTTTTATTCTTAAGTCCGGATTCATGTAATTACCTCCAATTGTGACTATAGTTATTAACTATAGTAAATTAAGAGTATTATTTCAATAATATTCTGATTTTTTAAACAAAAAAGAAGAAACCATCTTTTTGGCCATCTGGCTCTTTCCAGAGTCTTGACCCAAAAAATGATTTCTTTGTGTTACTGTGAGGTTCTGCTTTCTGTCATCTGCTTCCAGACAGATCCTTTCGCTTCTTCCCCGCCTTGTATTCTTTCTATAGCCATTTTGATTTGCATGCTGACTTCAAATTCCGGATCATCCTGGGCTGCCATTAAAGCAGGAAGTGCTGATTCGTCTCCCACTTCATATAGAAACATAGCCGCCCTCCACCTGACCAGCTTGCTTTTATCTTTCAACGCTTCCATCATTGCAGTCATTGCTGCATGATCACCTAAATCGGAGATACAGTCTCCCGCAGTCCTTCTGACAGTTACAGACGAATCCTTTAGCGCTTTATAAAGTCCAGGAAGAATTTCGCTTGTCTCCAGCATGCCCAGGTAGACGGTTGCCAATCTTCTAATTGACGCTTTTGGATCATCAAGTGCTTTTAACAGCAGCGGCAAATCGGAAATATCCGGATTCATTTGTTCCATGTGAGCGTAACGAACTGCCCAATCTTCTTCTTCCAGCATTTCTGCACTGACTTTATACGAAGTTCTCTCTCTTTTTTCCGCACTCTCTTTGTTGGAAATTTGGCTGATCATTCTGTCTAAACGCCCTTGACTGTAAGCAGCTGTTAATTCTTCCGCTACTTCTCTTCCAATATCATCAAAGTCACCATAGCGGACACCCTGTTCTTTCCATTCACGGTCAAGCACCACATTGCTTGACTGCTCTTGGATCGTAAAAATTGCCTGTTGGAACTTATCCGGCAGCGAATAACGTTTTTCTTCCGTTCCGTCTGATAATTTGATCTGCATAGGGATACCGTTGAAAAATTGAACATGCACACCAATTTCACCAAAAGAATCATTCACTGTTCCCCCGGAAGCTTCTCCTTCTTCTTCTTGTCCAAAAGATTTTCTAACTTCACTGAGTATGCCCTTCC
The DNA here is from genome assembly GCF_009674805.1 of Metabacillus lacus. Taxonomy (GTDB): domain Bacteria; phylum Bacillota; class Bacilli; order Bacillales; family Bacillaceae; genus Metabacillus_C; species Metabacillus_C lacus. The sequence goes on from NZ_WKKI01000002.1 coordinate 99,884, forward strand.
AGTCATACTTGGCATTTCTTTCAATGGCAAGAAAATCTGCGACATGATAAATACCTTTTACACCTTCTATTGAAAGCAGGCTTGCAATCATTTCAGGTGCTTGTGCTGCCTGATCTTTTTTATAATTATTGCTTTTTCCGGCAGGGAGCTCCTGATTCAGCAAAACTTTCATTGTATTAGGACTAGGTGTAGGCTCAATTGAAACTATATTCATGAATGCCCTCCTCCATCTTCGCAGTATAACTTTTATTTTATCACAGGAATTCCGGCTCTTTCCATCAAGGTGATTACTTGATGCCTTTCCATTCCAAAAAAAACTCGTCCAGAAAATTCTCCATCACCTTAACCCTGCTCTGGGCAATCTTTCGTCCACGGTCAGTATTCATCAAGGCTGGAAGCTTTAACAGCTTTTCATAAAAATGATTAATGGCTGTCGATTCTCCTTCTCTGTATTCTCTTTCAGACATCTCTTCGCGGACTTTCAGCTCTGGATCAAATAAATCCTGCCCTTTCCAGCCTGAATAGGTGAAAGCACGTGCGATGCCAATAGCTCCAAGCGCATCCAGCCTGTCAGCATCCTGGACTATTTCCCCTTCAAATGAAAGGGAAGGACGCTCCCTCCCTCCTTTGAATGAGAGGTTTTCTATAATATGTAGAATATCAGTGCCCTCACCTGCTGAAAAACCACAAGCTGTAAGAAGGTTGAAAATTTCACCTGACGTTGACCTCCTATGTACGTCGAGCTTTGTGTCAAATGCTTCATGCAGCAGGGCTGCTGCTTCTATGACTGCTGAATTTGCTCCTGTTTCACCTTCCAACAGCAGAAGCGCATTCTTTCTGACCCGCTCAATATGAAACCAGTCATGACCGCTTTTTTCATTGTAAAGCTGCTGCCGGCTGAATGCTTCAATGTCATTCAATTGGATATTACGCATCTTCGTCCTCCAGCAGCCTGTGAAGTTTGGGAAATAGGTTCAAAGCATTAGCAAAGAAGAAATTATGATGATGCTCTTCAGGTATGTAATCAAGCATCAGCTCTATATATGGTTGAATTTGAACGAGGGGCCAGTCGGTCCCGAACACCAGCTTTTCATAATGGTCGCAATATGCTATTGCATGTTTCACATGCTGAAGTTTGAATGATACTCTTTCTGCCGAAGCAGCAGCAGCGTTTCCAACCACTAACCCTGACAAATCAGCGAACATATTGTCGTTTTTATAAACAACCTCCGCTCCGTCAAGCACCCAGGGATCTCCAAGATGTGCCATCATAAAAGAAATATCCCTATGCTGAACAGCCACTTCATCCAGAGTCAAAGGATGAGCATATTTTAACAGCCCTCTATTTGAGTATGTGTCTCCCGTGTGAAATACAACAGGAACTTTATGTTTTTTCGCAAGTTCATAAACCGGACCGTAAACCTTATCATATGCATAAAACGGGTAATAGCCTAAATAAATCTTCATACCGACTGTTTCCTTTTGCGACAGCTGCTGATCAAGCTGCAAAAGAGCTGCCTCTGTCAGCTGATAAGGATTGATGCCAGGACAGCAGCCGATATTCGATGGTAAACTGTCCTGAAGATCCAGCCCCATTGGTGTGGGGGTATTTTTGTCCGGAAATGCTCCCTCAACACTTTCCGTAAGGCCCATCGCTACAGCAGCAACGATTCCTGAGTTCTTGAACTCTTTTTGGAGACCCTCGGCATCATAGGTGACCTGGGAAAGAGATTTTGCCGTGTGATGGAAGCTATGTATATTGGAAAAATGAATATGCGCATCAATGATTTTCAAAGATCTGTCCCCCTTCTAATTGAAAAAAGCCTGATTGTCCAAACTTCAGGCTTTTTCAAAACAGTCTTCATCGTTTTGCGAATACGTGGAAAACAGGCTGCTTATGTTTTATAGCGCTGCTTCTCTCAGCAGTTCTTCTATGTCTTTTTCTATATCCGCCGGGGAAGTATTAGGTGAATACCTTTGGATTACTTTCCCTTGATGATCTACAAGAAATTTAGTGAAATTCCACTTAACTGCCTTAGATCCCATTAGACCGGGAGCCTCTGCTGTTAAATACTTAAATAAAGGATGGGCACTTTCTCCATTAACATCTACTTTGGAAAACATCGGAAACTTCACCCCATAGTTTACTTCACAAAAATCCTTAATATCCTCTTCAGTTCCAGGATCCTGATTCATGAACTGATTGCAGGGAAAACCAAGAATTTCCAAGCCGTGTTCAGCATGCTTATCATATAATTCCTGAAGCTGTTTAAACTGAGGTGTAAAGCCGCATTTGCTTGCCGTATTGACAATCAGAACTGTTTTTCCCTCGTACTCTTTCATACTGACTTCTTTTCCCAAAATAGTCTTTGCAGAATACTCGTATATACTCATACTTATCCCTCCTGTAATAAAGATGCTATGAATATAAAAATAATGCAAGCATCAGCTATGTTCCAAATGCGCTGAATGATAACTCCGCATGCTGAACCAATTGATAAAGATCTTGTGCTTCTTCTTCGGTCAGCATCCGTTTCAGCTTCAATTCATAAACATGCAAGTATTCGCCTGGAAGAGACTGCCTCCACTTCACCTCAAGATCATAGGAGACGCTCGACCCCCAGATATCTTTTAAATAAGAAAGTTCTTTTTCACCCGCTGACTGTTCATTTGAGAGTGTTTCAAATTTCATGGTCAAAGAACACCCCGGATTCACTCCCGTACCAAGCAGCTCCCCTGATATTTGTTCATGGCTAATTTCCAGAGTAATGAAAGCCTTCAAATATCTCCCGCTGTTGACCGGTATAAATTCAAGTGTGCAGCTGCGGGACATGGAAGCAAGATCAACCAAGTCCTTTCTTCCTGTTACACATATTTCTTCCTGAAGATCAAGGTCGTAGATGTGGCCTTCCAGCAGGACTTTTAAGTTATCAAATACAGTTGGATCAAACATGCTGACCATCCTTTTTTATAAGCGTTTGCTTTAAAGACTCTTCTGCTGCAAATATTACATGCGCACCCTCATAGGCCTTATCTTCTTCAACACCTCAGGCAGCGTGAGAACTTAAAAGAGCCCGCTGGCTTTTCCTGAACTGCTGACATTCATTTGAAGTGCTGCCGGCTTTTTCGGCAAACCTGGCATTGTGAGTATTTCACCTGTTAAAACAACCAGAAATCCCGCTCCTAAAGAAGGCCGAAGTTCCCTGACATTCATGGTGAAATTTTCAGGCCTGCCTGTTAATTTGGGGTTATCTGAAAGTGAATATTGTGTTTTAGCCATGCACACCGGCAGTCCATCCCATCCCTGCTCTTCAAAATCTTTTATTTGTTTCTCAGCGGCAGGTGAATATTCGACTCCGTCAGCACCATATACTATTTTTGCAACAGCTTCAATTTTTGATTTTATGGAATCCTCTGGCTTGTACAAATAGGTTATTTGGTTAGTGTCTCCTTCACATTCCTTTATAACTTTCTCTGCAAGATCCAAGCCGCCCTCTCCGCCTTTTTCCCAGACTTCAGTCAAAGATACAGGGTGAGCATGCTCTTTGCTCCACTGAAGAAGCGCATGAATTTCCTCATCAGCATCATTTAAAAATTTATTGATGGCTATCACATATGGCTTTCCGAATTTTTTAATTGTCTCAATATGTTTTTGAAGATTGGAAAATCCTTTTTTAAGCGTGTCGGCATCTGGTTTTGATAAAGAATCCTTAGAGGCGCCTCCGTGCAGCTTCAAGGCTCTAATTGTAGCCACGATAACCACTGCCCCCACATTAATCTCTTCGGCACGTGTTTTAATATGAAAAAATTTTTCAGCCCCAAGATCTGCTCCAAATCCTGCTTCAGTTACAACGTAATCACCCAGCTTAGAAGCGATTTTAGTAGCTAGAATACTGTTGCAGCCATGTGCTATATTGGCAAACGGCCCTCCGTGTATGATGGCAGGAGTGTGTTCTATTGTCTGAACAAGATTCGGTTTGAGAGCATCTTTCAGCAAAAGAGCAAGCGCTCCTTCATACCCGAGGGTCTTTACAAACACTGGCGATTTGTCGTAATCGTATCCGACTACAATTTTTGAAAGTCTTTCTTTAAGATCATCGATTCCCTTGGCAAGGCAGAGGATGGCCATGATCTCCGAAGCTACCGTTATTTGAAAACCATCTTCTCTCGGAGCTCCATTTGCCGGTCCGCCAAGCCCGGTAATGACTTCCCTTAGCGCTCGGTCATTTAAATCCAAAGCCCTTCTCCAAGTAATTCTCCTGTAATCTATTTTAAGTTCGTTTCCCTGGTGAATATGATTATCAATAAATGCTGAAAGAGCATTGTTTGCAGTTGTGATTGCGTGCAGATCACCTGTAAAGTGCAGGTTGATATCTTCCATAGGAAGCACCTGTGAATATCCTCCTCCTGTCGCTCCTCCCTTCAGTCCCATTGTCGGGCCCAGGGAAGGCTCTCTCATCGCGATAACTGCCTTTTTCCCAAGCTTATTCATTGCCTGGCCCAGTCCTACAGTGACAGTAGATTTTCCCTCGCCTGCAGCAGTGGGATTAATGGAAGTCACCAGAATAACTTTTGCATCTTTCCTTTCAGCCAGCCTATTTAAAACATCCAGAGATATTTTCGCTTTATACCGGCCATACGGTTCCAGTTCGTCCTCAAGCAGCTGCAGGGAGCTGGCAATGTCTGTAATCCGCTTCAGTTTTGCAGCTTGTGCAATTTCAATATCAGTATGCTGTTTACCTTGATTCATGTGGCATTCTCCTGTTCCAATTGTATAATGTATGTCCTAATATGTAACATTTGCGCATAAATAAATTGTAACACATGAAAAGTCACGCTATTATTTTCAATTGAGATAAAGAGCTTAATAATACTTGCAGGATTTTTCACTTCTCCGGCGTATTTATTACAGATGATTCCAGATATCTTGAAAATACTTCCTGAGACGGATTGTAAATTTTTTTACATTTATTTAAAGTTTTATTATTGAGTATTCAAAATCATCAGCAACATTTTATAATGTACTTATCATGTTATAATGGGTTGGAGTTTTATTATTCCTTAACATCATTAGTTCAAAAATTTGTCTTCCGGCTGAAGATAAGCCTGTGTTGTTGATTAGATGGGGTGAATATGTTGAGAAAGCAAACAAAAGTGTTAATTTTAACAGCCAACTATGGAAATGGTCATGTACAGGTAGCAAATACCATGCTGAAAGAATGCCAAAAGCTTGGAATGGACGCCATAATATGTGACCTGTACTCTGAATCACATCCTATTACGTCTGATATCACACAATATTTGTATTTAAAAAGCTTTTCCATAGGAAAACAATTTTACAGGTTGTTTTATTATGGCGTGGATAAAATATACAACAAACGGATGATGAACCTTTATTATAATATGGGCAATAAGAGGCTGCATGAAATCATTACAAAAGAAAATCCCGATATGATTATTAACACTTTCCCGATGATTGTTGTGCCAGAATACCGGCGCCGCTCCGGAAAAGTGATTCCTACGTTTAACGTGATGACAGATTTTTGTCTTCATAAGATTTGGGTTCATGAAAATATCGATAAATATTATGTTGCAACTAATCACGTGAAAGAAAAATTGCTGCGCATCGGCATTCCTTCTTCTTCTGTAAAAGTTACTGGAATACCAATCAGGCCTCAATTTGAAGACAATGTGAGCAAGAGCAGAATTTACAGAAAATATAGACTGGATCCTTCAAAGAAAGTATTGCTGATTATGGCAGGTGCACATGGCGTCTTAAAAAATGTCAGGGAGCTATGTACAGCATTTGCCTCTGATTCCAATCTGCAGATTGTTGTGGTGTGCGGAAAAAATCATTTACTGAAAGAAGCTCTCGAGGAAGTAGCATCTCTATATCCGCAGCAGATTATCCCGCTAGGATATGTCGAAAGGGTTGACGAGCTTTTTCGCATCACAGATTGTATGATTACAAAGCCCGGTGGAATTACACTAAGCGAATCGGCAGCACTGGGAGTTCCAGTAGTTTTATACAAACCTGTACCAGGTCAGGAAAAAGAAAATGCAGTATTCTTTGAAAATAAGGGAGCTGCTGTTGTCATAAACAAATATGAAGATTTATATGATACTGTATCAGCACTGTTAAAAGATGAAAGAAAGCTTGAAAGCATGAAGTATAACATTTCCTCGCTTCATAAAGGCGACGCTGCTTCTGTCATACTGAACGATATACTCAGTGAGGCAGAACGCATAAAAATAAAATATTCAATGAAGGGCTCTGTCAACTATTAAAAAGGCTTCTGGATGAAGGGTATCATCAATATACCCTGGAGGTCAGAAATGGATACAAGCACACATGTAGCAATGGGCATTGGATTAGCAGGACTTTCCCAGCTAAGTCCTGCTGTACATTCAGACCCTGTTTTGGCTAACGCTGTCCTGATAGGAACAATTTTAGGTTCTAATGCACCTGATTTTGATTTTCTTATCAGGATTTTCAAAGGAAAGGGAGCTTACGTTGAACACCACCGGGGCCTGTCACATTCTATTCCTGCAGTATTTTGCTGGACACTGTTACTGTCGCTGACTGTTTGGCTGATCTTTCCGGAAAGTTCCATAACTTTTATCAGCATGTGGATCCTTCTTGCAGTTGTTGTTCATATTTTGACTGACATCACTAATCCTTATGGAACACAAGCTGGAAGACCATTTACGTCAAAATGGCTTTCTTTAGGATTTATCCCGCTGTTCGATCCTTTCATTATGACTCTTCACGTGACAGGCGTGCTGCTCTGGGTTTTCTGGGGACACGCAGGAATTGTTTTTCTGGTCCTGTATCTGGTCATCGCTATATATGCAGTCATACGCTGCTATCTTTCACGGAGAGCTTTAAAAATTGTTCGGCAAGCCTTTGAAGATGACGGCATCATTACAGTTGTTCCTACTATCCACACACAGCAATGGAATTTTGTTTATGAAAATGAACATGTTTTTATAACCGGTACTGTTTGCAGAAATCAACTGTCAATCATTCATACTTTTCCTAAATCAGCATTCTCTGAAATTGTGCAGAATGTCATTGTGCACGCTGAAGATGTTCAGCATTTTCTGAAAAACTCCAAGCATGTGCATTGTCTGGCTATTCCAAGAGGAAGTTATACGGAAGTCAGATTTTTCGATTTAAGATTTCGCCAGGGAGATCATTATCCTTATATGGCCGCTGTCGCAGTGGACTTTGAAAATAACATTCTGTCCTCAGCAGCAGGCTGGATCCATCACCTGCCAAAGCTTCACAAGAAGTTGATATCCAGCAGCAGTTCTATTTCTCGTCCAATTTCATAAGTTACTGCCCTCCTTTGGTCAAGGGGGGCATTTTAAACTTATTTTTTACTTTATCAGGACTGTACTTTCTTCAAAATAAAAATATACATAAAAGATAGTGCCTGCTGAAGATCAACTGTCAGCTCATCAGCCAGTCTTCGAGAAACACCTTCTTTGTATACCGGCAGCCCGTCCATCAGCTTCCATCCATTTTCACAAGCCAGTTTTTGAAATTCCCAGGGCATCATCGTATTGCAAATCACGTCTTCTCCATAAAGTCTTCTATAACTATTCACTCTTGGCCCTGCTGCAGGACCTAAAACAGCAGCACACAGTGTCCCGCCCTCTTTAGTAATTCTCCTGATTTCATTCAGTGCAGTAAGCGGGCTGCTTGTCCATTCCAAAACATTTACAAGGAGCACTCCGTTGACAGTTTCATCCTTCATCTCTATACTTTCTGCATTACCTGTTTTAAAATCTAAGCTGCCCTGAATGCTTTTCTGTTTTGCCAGTTCAATCATTGCGGTGGAAATATCAATGCCTGTCACCCTGTACCCTTTTTCGGCCAATCTGCTCGATCCACAGCCGTCTCCGCAGCCAATGTCAATAATATGATCACCTTTCTGAAGATACGGTACAAAAAAATCAACTATCTTACTCCTGCTTCCTCTTTCCCACATACCCTCACTGCGTGAATTCCAGTCCGCCGCCTTGCTGTCCCATTGCTGTTTTGCAGAAGTCAGCCATTCGTGATTTCCCATCCTGTTTTCCGCCTCTCTCATGCCACTGATACATTTATCATATTTCCTTACTGTATAGTGGAATTTATATTACTATCATATATTAGGGAGACAGTAATAACAAAACACAAAGAGCACTGCTAAAACTGGGCGCATAATATAACCGGTAACTCGTACAGGGAATATACAATAAAGCAGGGATTGCCTGCTTTATTGTTTATCTTCTGTTGCAGAAATTCCCAAAATACTGGTTTCATTGTTCATATATACGTGAAGATCTGTTTGCTGTTCACTATAAAATTCTTTTTGAATATCTTTGTTGGCTTTTACAGCCTCACTGTCTGCAGGCATTTTTTTTATATTCATATGCAGCCCTCCTGCTTGTAGTATGGCACATTTAAGATCATTATCAGATGGTGCTTATATCCAGCAAATCCTGCTGTTTAATACAGCTCCAAATATGAAAGGAAGAATGAGCGGCTTCAATTTTTTCCGCGAAGACAATGATACTTTCATGCTTGATGGCAAAAGTCCTGCTGCTGTCCAGTAGTTTTTTCCTCTCTGCAGCCAGCTTTAAAGACATGCACGCATGGGCAAACTCCTCTTCTGTTATATGTCGTGAAGACGTAATAAAAAGCTCGGTCCCATTAACAATTGTTCTGTATAACATAGTAATCCTCCTCCATGTTTTACTGTATGAGGAGACAGTATAAAGAAGAATGAATATGCAGAAAGTTTTGCCAAGTTGCTTCCCTGATTCTTGACTGAAAATGTTGAATAGTGTATATTAGAAGCATCAAATGACATAATATAGGCTATTATCCACTAATACATACTATATCTTGTTATCTGATAAAATTTTTACTAGCACTGTAAGGTGCGATAGTTATTAGGAGGATTAAGTAAATATGCAAAACGGTAAAGTAAAATGGTTCAACAACGAAAAAGGTTTTGGGTTTATCGAAGTAGAAGGTGGAGAAGATGTATTCGTTCACTTCACGGCAATTGAAGGTGACGGATTCAAATCTTTAGAAGAAGGCCAAGAGGTTTCTTTTGAAATAGTTGAAGGTAACCGCGGACCACAAGCTTCTAACGTAACTAAACTTTAATGTAAACACTCACATATACAAAAAGAGGCAGACCTTTGGTCCGCCTCTTTTTTTGTACAGCTATATGAAATTGTGACACATCAAGCACCAGTGCATAAAAAACCTCAACCCCTGTTCAGTCACAGCTGCAAAGGGGGGTTTTATCTTAATTTGCCAATTATTAAATACTCAAGTGCTTTAATGTTTTGTTTCAGCCTTTTATGTACCCTGTCGCTTTCTATAGAGTTAAATACGTTTGCGTTGTTTGCAATGTAAACGAGCATTTCTATATCCTGATAAATTTCTCGAAAAGCTTTTTGCAAACCCTCATCTAATTCCTTATCCTTCATAAGCAGTGTCCCTCCTCTTTATAAGACCTTTGAATTAGTCTTAAAGTTGCATATATATTCTATATTTTTACATTATACGTCTTTTTTTTGTATTTTCCTGCTTTTTTAGTGAAATTAGTATGATTTTTTTTTACGGATGATTTCCCTGTTCTAGAGATAATATAAAAACAGGAGGTGTATGGAATGGATAAAATAAAACATACAGGCCTGATCAGCGGGTTAAATGATTTGAAGCAGCTTGAGCTTGCGACCGCAGCTGCCCAAAAAATGACTGGCGCAGCTACAATGACTCTGGATCCTAATACTTTTAAACACGCTGAGCAATCTATAGCAGATGCAAGAGAGATTTACAGCAGAGCTATACAAGAAAGCCCAGATACAGATGCAGCTTTTTTCCAACAGCAGCTGAAACTTCTGCATCAGTGTGAACACCAGATCAAAGAAGCGCTGCAGTGACACACCATATAAAAAAACCCGCAATCATTTTATGATTGCGGGTTTTCAACATTCAGCTGTTTACCTGTATCCCTGATTTCCTGTCCGACTGTACATTGATTAATACAAAAAGAGTGGGCAAAATTCTTGCCTTTTTCTTTCCTAAAATGTTTCTTCAAAAAACAATCTTCACAATACGTATCCATCATGCAAGTAATCTTTAGAAGGATATCCTTTTTTCCATTCTATTCATGCTCCATTAACTGTTTAATTTTATGCTGCTTCTGATAGCAATTCCCTGAAGGCCCTGCCCTGCCAGATGATCAGCCTCTGTATTTGCCTTGCGTGATACAGCCTCATACTCGGGAACCACACCCATATGCTTCAGCTTCTCCTCAATTCGGTCCAGCCATTTGGCAAACGTTTCTTCATAGCATGGCCACTCCCCGGACAGCTGATTTAACACGACTTGTGAATCTCCTTTAAACAGCACCCTTTGCCTTTTGACACCAAGTTCTTCCAGCTCCCTGACAAGAAACCAAAAAGCAGCATACTCTGCCTCATTATTGGAATCCATCTCATCAATTTTTTGATTGACCCTTATTCTGTAATCTTCTTTCCCAAGCTTATAGTAAATAACTGCACCAAGTCCGCCCTCTCCGGATTGCGCATCATAGCTGCCGTCAAAATAACACAAGATATCCTGCGGCTCATACTCTATATCCTTTTCCAGCTTTCTCAATTCCTTCAGGTTCCATGTGGTGCCTGTATCATCTAAAAATTGAAGATGTTTGGTTCGCCCCGTGCGCTCTAAATCATCAGAAAGAATCAGAGCGTCTCCCAGCGGAAGTGCATCAGAACGAAAAACAGTTTCCAGCTTTTTCGGGGTAGTATAGGTCCACTCCACAATCACTTTCATATTTCTTCACTCCTCAGCGTATCCATGGCATGATTTGTTGTGCTTCTATTGAGACATACAATATTATATAATGGATTACGGTCCAAATCAGAACGTTTTTCATCAGAAAGGAAGTTACACATGTTCAATGAATTACTTTGGTTAGTCTGTGTATTGCTTAATTTTAGCATTGTTCTGCTTTTTTATAAACAATTTGGGAAAACCGGTTTATTTGTCTGGCTGGGTATTTCTACTGTTATAGCCAACATACAGGTTGTAAAAACTGTTGAGCTGTTCGGCCTTACTGCAACTCTCGGTAATATTATGTACGGAAGTGCATTTTTTGTTACAGATATTATCAACGAAAAGTATGGTAAGGAAGAGGCAAAAAAAGCAGTTTGGCTTGGCTTTGCAACCTTAATCACAATGACATTTATTATGCAGGCTACTTTACTGTTTCAGCCTCATGAAATTGATTTTGCCCATGAATCCCTTCAAACCATTTTCGGCCTGCTGCCAAGAATCGCAATTGGAAGTCTTGCCGCCTATTTAATCAGCCAGCATCTTGATGTTTCCATTTATCAATATTTAAAAACCAGGTTTCCAAAACAACTGTGGATCCGCAATAACGGAAGCACTTTTTTGAGTCAGCTTCTGGACACTGCAGTTTTTACTACCATTGCCTTTTGGGGAGTGTATCCCTTTGATGTCTGGATTCAAATCTTTATTACCACTTATCTTATTAAATCACTGGTCGCAGCCCTTGATACACCTTTTGCCTATATTGCCAAAAGAATGAAGGTAAGTAATTCATTGAATGGGGAGAGAAAGTAATGATTGAAGTGTATGTTGATGGAGCAAGCGCAGGTGACCCGGGCATGTCTGGAGCAGGAATCTTTATAAAGGGACACGGAAAAGCAGAAACTTTTTCTTTTCCATTGGGGGAAATGTCCAATCACGAAGCGGAATATCATGCTTTAAAAAAAGGAATGGAAATCTGTCTTTCCCGCTCATATACTGTTGTTTCGTTTCGAACGGATTCTCAGCTGATTGATCGTGCCTTTGAGAAAAATTATGTAAAAAATGAGAAATACCTGCCGCTTCATGAAGAATGTATCCGCATGTCGGAACAGTTCGACTTATTTTTTATTAAATGGATTCCAAGCAAGCAAAATAAAGTTGCAGATGAGCTGGCTAGAAAAGCAATTTTCAAAAATGAACAGTCCTAAAAAAACTATGTAACCGGGGGAGTTTCCGGCTACATTTAAAAAAGCAAACGGAATTCCCGTTTGCTTTCGCAGCTTCTAAAGTTAAAGTATCTGCAGAGCTTTCGCTTTCTCAATAGCAGCCTTTTTTGTATATGCCCCTTCTTTCACCAATACCTCAAGAAAAGAGATAAAAAAAGAACCGTCAAATTGCTTTTGAGCTTTTAAGGTGACTTCCAATGCGGCGATGGCAAGACTGTCATCCGCTCCAGTGTAATGCTGTCCGAACAAGATAAATCCTTTTGCATCTTCCCCTAATTTAAATCCCTTTGTATGAAGAAATGCAAGAAATTCATGCAATGATTGCGACATTTTCTTCCATCCTATCATATTTTTATTTCTTTCCATATCATAGCGAATTTTTACAAGAAAAACTATTCTTTCATCAAAAATAGGAGAAAATAAAATCGGAGGTGATGAAGGATGAGCAAAAAACAAAACCGCGGTCAGGCAGCTCCGGCAGTTAATCCTCAGGGATATGCAGAAGATGAACTGGCTCACCAGCCAAAAAGCAAGCTTGAGAACGCAGCAAAAAAAAGCAATACTAAAAGATAACTGCTCCGAAAGTGGAAGGTGACAGTTTTTCTGCCTGCTTCAAGAACCATATCAATAATCAATGAAGCTGGCTGCCCGTCCTCTCAGCAAGGTGCAGGAAGCTAAATATGTGAACTAGAAAAAGGACAGCCACATTGCTGCCCTTTTTCATTTTCACATAGCTTCACTATTAGAGTGTTCAGGAAGCTTTCTAAAGCCTTTGATATCAAGTTCTCCCAGTCTGTTCATTGTATGATGGGGATCAAAAGACAGTTCAGCATCTTCCAGAACACATTCAAGAGGAACCTCACAATTTATTCTTGCCAGTGATCTGGATAGTGTCAGCATTTCCAAATCATTTTCAATTTTTGTCCTCTGCCCTTTTGTTAATTCGGCAAGACTATCTAAAAGGACCTCTATACTTTTATACTGTGCAATCAGTTTATAAGCTGTTTTTTCTCCAATACCCTTCACGCCCGGGTAATTGTCACTCGCATCTCCCATAAGCCCTTTTACATCAATTAGTCCCAGAGGGTGAATGCCTGTTTCTTCTGTAAAGGTTTGTTCACTGTAAATTTTATAGTTGCCCATCCCTTTTTGAAGCAGAGCGACCTCTATATTGTCTGTTAACAGCTGAAGCAGATCGCGATCTCCAGTTAAAATAGTTACCTTCATATCTCCATGATAAGAAAGGGCCAGAGTCCCAATGCAATCATCTGCTTCATAGCCCCTGATACCGATGTTTGGTATCTCAAGTGCGCTAACAGCCTCTTTAGCCATGTCAAACTGAGGCAGAAGCTCCACAGGCGGCTCTGAGCGGTTTGCTTTGTAGTTCTGAAAGCTTTCGTTTCTGAATGTGGAGCTGCCCATATCCCAGCAGCAAATGACGTGTGATGGCTGAAATGAATTAATCGCCAATGTTAAATGCTTTAATAGTCCGCTGACTCCATTTGTAGGAAGTCCCTTGCTGTTATACATAAAATTGCCGTGTACAGATGTGGCAAAAAAGGCACGAAATAATAAGGCCATTCCGTCCACCAATAGTATATGATTCTGCTTCATAAATCGTAGTCCCCTTTTTTTGCTGATCTTATCATTTTACCATAATTTAAGGACTCAGGAGGTGCGTAAATAATGACAAATAGCCGGGCTGGGAGCCCGGCTACCTGAATATATGGTGTTTTAAGATTCCTTCTTGTCTCCACTAAGCTTTAAAGCCTGAGCCTGCATATAGGATTCAGGGCCTTCATTGTACCCATTTTTATGTTTCTTATTGTTATTTCTCTGCGCATTTGCATTTCCGAGCTTTGTTCTTCCCATTTTTCTACCCCCTTTTCACCATTAGTGTATCTCAGGGGGAGAAAAATCAACCGTTTTTCCGAGCAAAATCTATAATCATTTTTTCTGTTACAAGTGACCGTTGCGGAGCAATTCCTTTTGCAGCCATTTCATTGATTTCCGCTGTAACTTTGTTGATATAGCCTGCAGTAAAGGGTTCTCCTTTTTTGCAGCGCTGAACTGCTTCTTCTATATACATTTCTCGTTTTTCATCCAATTCCAGAAATGCTGCAACTTGAGCGTTTTGTTTTTTGGAATGGGCACTAATTGCTTTATGAACTTCTTGCATCATTGTCTCCTCTTTTTTTCATAATTTTCAAAACTGATTTCTTTGGTGTCCAGCACGAAAAGGAATAGTGCGGCATTGTTTCATAACCAAGTCTATCACAGTAATAAGCTCTTCTTCCATCACCTTTTAAGGAGCGGAAATGAATACAAGCTGCACACACCTGATAATTAATTTTTTCCATTTTCCAGCTCCTGTTCATGCAGCACTTTATTCATTTCAGTCATTAGCTGCTGAAGCACCGAGGTATCCAAAGGCTTTTCATAAACAGACATAAGGTTTGAGTAATATTGTTCCGCTTCTTTCTTGCAAATATGAGCTGCATCCTTTTTTACATTCTCATAAACTTCTTCATAAAAGTCCGTAAAGTTCTCTTTAGCTTTTGATAATTCAGCTGCAGCCAGTCTTCCCACTCTCTCCTGCAGCGCTTCGCTCATCAGCTTTTTTTCATTTTTTTCAAAAAAGGCTTTCGTATTTTTAAATAAACTGAGTTCTTGTTGGAAGTCCTCATAGGGATGTGCTTTTAGCTCAACTTTTATAGGAGGCGTGCTGATATCTTCCTTGTTGTATGCTGAAAAGATACACCCCTGTTCCAGCACTTTCATTTCATTTTGCAGGTTCTGCAGCTGTTCACTAAGTGCGTTCATAAGAAATCTTTCCATTCTAAGAGAGAGGGCCTGCAATTCCTGCACTGCTTGCAAGTTTACAGACTCAAGCAGCTCCTGCAGTGCGATCATCAACGCTGTTTTTTTGTCATACCGGGTGAAAAGGCCAGGATGAAATGCCTCTTTAAAATAATCGCTGAATTGAAAGGAGATTCGCTGTTCCATGTAATAAATCTGCTCTGTCAATTCCTGTGAGATGATCGAACTTGGAGCCGGCAGGAGGACCTCATCCACTGTTTTTAAAACCTTTTCGCTAGTCCCCTGCAGCACAGCAATGTCTTCCAGCCTCTTTTCCTGACTCTTAGCAGATGCCTCAATCCAGGCTTCAATCTGTGCTGCTGCCCGCCTGATATCATTTTGTATAGAGGAAATTACTCCGCTGCTTAAACCCCTCTTAACAAATTCTTCAAAATCTTCTTGAAATGAAGAATAATCATAGGACTGGCCGAGATTTTTCAGGATATTCAGACTTGAGATGCCATATATCCTCGGGTTGCGGATATCCATGACCGAGAGCTGTTCCTTGATATAATTTTTCACAAGCAGTGCTTCTTTTTCGTCTGCTGCAAGATCCACCGCATTGACAAGGAAAAACATTTTATCCAGTGCGAATGTATCCTTAACACGCCCAAGCTGTTTTAGGAATGCTCTGTCTCCCTTTGAAAAAGGATGATTATAATAGGTGACAAACAAAATAGCATCTGCATTTTTGATATAGTCAAATGCAACAGCAGTATGCCGTGCATTTAATGAGTCTGCTCCAGGTGTATCCACAAGGGTAATGCCAGTTCTTGTTAAAGGACAATCAAAGTAAATAATGATTTCCCTGACTAAGCAGGCTTTTATTTCTTCAGCAGCGTAGGACTGAAAACTGTGAATATCAGCTGTCCCTACTCCTTCTGAAAGTAACCTGCTGTTTTTTTCAAGGGCCTCATGAAAAACCTTTAAAGAATGCTTTAGTGCGTCAGTGGCGCTTTTTCTCCTTATAGCAGCTTTGTATACCTCTCCAAACTCATGAAGATGAGATATATTCAGCTGCAGCGGCTGAAGCAGTTCATTAAGTTCAGCGGTCACTTCATCAGCTGTTTTAAATATCAAGTCTACAGTCCCATGATGTTTTTCACTAGTGACAGGCGCTATTTTATTAATTGATGCTGTAGTCGGTGCAGGAGAAGAAGGCAGAACTCTTTCTCCAATGATTGCATTTGCAAAAGAGGACTTTCCTGCACTGAATGCTCCAAAAAGGGCAACCGTATATTGCTGCCTATTCAGTCTCTCCAGCTTTTTTTCAACATCATCAGCAAGTCCTTTTAAAGAAGGAATTTTCCTGAGCTCCCTTGCTGCAGAAGCTGCCCGGCTGCTGTTCAATCCGCTAAATGTGCGGTCTTGGGTAACTGGAACATCCTTCGCTGCATTTTCTGTACTGTTTCTTAAAGAAGAAAAATTCTCGATGTTAAGTGGAATTGCAGGCTTCAGCAGATTAGAGAGCTCCGCTTTTATATTCAGATCAGGAAGACTCTTCCCTTTACAAAAACTGTTCAGTTTGTCTGAATGGTTCTTAACATACTGCGCTGCCTGCACTGTTTGTGTAATCTTATAAAGTTTCATTCTCAAATTTTCGGCTTCATTTCTTAAAGCTTTCTCTTCTTGTCCGCCAGAATCCTTCAAGCTGCTTTGTAAGAGTTCCAGCAGACTGACAGCAGTCATGAGCGACTGTTTCTTTACAGCTTCTGAGAGATCTCTGCAATAGTTCATAAGATAAGCATCAGTATAGGAAGCTCCCTTTTTTAAACAGCTGTTCGGGAGGCCGCCGGGAATGTCTGTTTGGAAAGAAGACGTCTGCTCTGAGTAACCTGCCAGCCGTACCTCTTTAACGAATGAGGTAAGTGCTTCCCTGAAGTGCCAGTCAATCATGGCTGACGTATGCTCTTTTAATTCCGTTAGTAGCTGATTTTTCCTGTTCTCAAGCTCTTCTTCTGTTTTTTTCCTTGAGAATAAAAAACCCACTTTAAAAGAAGAATCGCTTGCTTCAAGATATCTTCGGGCGGCTTCTCTTGTTTGGTAAGGTATAATATTGGCATTTTTTAAAATGTTTTTCAGATCTTCTTTTAAATGAGCAACCTTTTTTTCTGCTGTCCCCTCCAGCTCTGCAATCTCTGAGTCAATCGCATACAGCTCTTTGGCTGCCGTATCTTCTTCAAGGATATACTGCTCTATTTGCTGTAAACTGATTTCATTGCTTTCTTCCTGTTTTTCCAAATGATTTTTCACAAGAGCTTTCAAACTATTCATTGACTGCTTGTATACAACTTCGTCTTTTGATTCAATCACCTGATGGATATAGCTTTTTAAAGCGTAATATTCATTGTGCGGGTGTGCCTCATTAAGCAGTGAAGTATAGAAAATGTTAAGATTCGTAAAATCTTCTCCGCTGAAGGAAGTTTCTATATGCCTTTGAAAATCAATGAATTTCAGCTCTTCTTCACGATGTTTATCAATTTGATTCACAATCAAAATGACCTGCTTGCCCCTTTTGACCATTTCCCGGACAAACCCGTAATTTTCTTGAGATTGGACATGGTTGTAGTCAGTCACATAAAAAAGGATATCCGCTAGATGCAGGACAGATTCTGCAGCTAATTTATGGGCAGCATCTGTAGAATCAATTCCAGGTGTATCAATCAAAACTGCTTTTGAAGGTATTCCGTATCTTCCATTTATCAACACTTTTTGAATGTCATCACCATTTTTAAAATGTTTCTTTAATTCCTCTATAGGCATTTCTTCTGTTAATTTATATATGTTTGCATTGTTATCCTGCAGCAGTATTTCCGGATCACCGTTCCCTACCAGCACTACATTCGCACTAGTCGGAATTGGACTGGACGGCAGTAGTTCCGTATTCAGCAGCTTATTAATCATGAGAGATTTTCCCGCAGAAAAATGACCTGCAAATGCAAGGTATATACTTTCTGAATTCAATTTTTGAATTAATTCTTCCAGGCGGAAAGTGTTGATACTATCCCCCGTCTGGCTGATCTCGTTCTTAATGGCAAGCATCCTGGGCATAAGGCCCTCTAATTTGTTTGTTGAAATCATTTAGTATCCCCTTTGTTGGTTCTTAATCTTATTCTACAAAAACTATCGTCTTTTTCCTATAGAAAATATTCGAGACAGCATCCCTAAGTGTAAAACACTCCTTATCGCAACTTGTTTGACTGGCGAGAACCGACAGGAATGCTTCAAAAAACCATAAAAAAAAGAACTGCAAGCGCAGTTCATTTTATGCTTTTCTCATATATTGAGCTTCAATTTTTTTTAATATGTAGCCGATCAATAAGCTGTAAGTGAAAACTGTACCTGCAACAAGAACCATTGTCATAGCTTTTCACCAACCTAACTGAAAATGATTTTCATTCCTTAATCACAGAATACCATGATTGATAATCATTTTCAATAGGGTTTTTCAGCTTTGTTGATGAAAACTCGCTTCATCTTTTTTAAATCAGTTTTATTTTGGGAGAAAACGACGTTTATTTGTGAATGCTTTTTGATAATTTGTATGCTGTCTGAGTGCTTTTTCTTCTGCTGGAATTCTGATCAGCATCATGAAAGCATTTAATATACTGAACAGAATTGCAGTAGCATATGCTGAAAACAGAAGAGGCAGGAACAGTATTTCCGCAGCCACCACTACATAATTTGGATGCCTCATGAATTGATAGGGACCCTTTGATACCACTTCATGATCTGGTATAATAATAATCCTTGTGTTCCAGTAATATCCAAGTGAAGCGATTGCCCAATATCTGATGATCTGGGTTAGTATGATCAGCGGCAGCAGCACTGGCCATAAGGGGGATATCCCGGAAGAAAAATAGGTTGTTTCAAGAACCAGGGCAAGCAGAAAGGAAACATGAAGAGTAACGATTAAGTAATAGTGTTCTCTTCCATGCTCTACACCTCCTCTGCTTAGAACCCATTTTTCATTTCTCTTGGCAATGATGAGCTCCGTTATCCGTTGAATAATAAGGAGGCTGATCACTATATAAAAAAGTGTCATGTTACGGCCTCCCATTGAACTGCCAGTAATTCTCCGCAAAATCCTGGACCTAATGCTCCTATCAGCCCTTTTTCTCCTGTTTTAGCCAAATCTTGCTCTAGATAATCGGCAATCACGTACATAACGGTAACCGCAGACATATTTCCATGGTTTTCAAGGACTTTTTGTGATACAGTCAGCGCACTCTCATCAAATCCCAAACTGTCTTTATAAGCGTCGAGTACTTTTTTACCGCCGGGATGCGCTAAAAAATGATTGATAGAGTGCAACTCAATTTCTCTGGTACTCAGAAACTCCTCCACAGCCGGTTTCAGCCACTTGCTAATGATGCTTGGAATATCTCTTGAAAAAATCACATAAAATCCATTGTCTTTGATGTCCCATCCCATTACTTCTTCAGAAGACTTCATAAATACGGATCTTGTGGCAAGTATTTCAGGAAGACTTTCTTTTGAAGAATTAGCTGAAAGGTTTACTTTCTTTCCCGCAATTAAGGTACAGGCTGTTCCATCTGCGAAAAGAGAAGTTCCAATAAAGTTGCTTTTTGAGTGATCATCATGCTGAAAGGTTAAGCTGCAAAGCTCAACACACACAACCAGCACTTTAGCTTCAGGATAAGCTTCACAGTAATCAAAAGCTCTTGAGAGGCCTGATGCACCGCCAGCACACCCTAAACCCCAAATAGGCATTCTTTTAATGGTTTCTTTAAATGGCAGGTTATTAATAATTTTTGCGTCTATGCTGGGTGTACTGATTCCTGTACTTGATACAAAAAAGATAGCATCTATTTCTTCACATTGAATTTCCTTTTTCAAAAGCTTTTGGTTAGTAAGACAATTTTTTATCGCAGAAACAGAGAGCCTTACAGCATGTTCAATATATGTATTGTTTTTCTCCTTAAAACTGTGATCTTCCTGATACCATGATAACGTTTCAACAAACTGCCTCTTTTTGATTTCTCCATTTTTAAAAGCTTTAAGAAGCCTGTCAATATCCTTAAAAGTATCTTTAAATTTCTCACGTGCAAAGCTCATGATTACGTCCTGCTGATATTCATGTTCTGGTATTCCCTTGCCGACAGACAGTATATATCCCATTTTCCCAACACCTTTGCTGTATACATTATCGTTACTTTTTCCAATAGCTCTAGGAATATTCTCCCTTAAGAACAATGTTTCATTACCCTTGGGTGCTCTCTATCAAACAAACACATGCTCTTTGTCTCAGTGGAATGCGTGTATTTTATAAAGAAGAGGTGCCGGCTTTACTTCATTCTTAGCAAAGCAAGCAGCTGATTGAAAGAAAGCAGCAACTTTCTTGAAACGCTGTCTATGCGAAAACAGCAAAAAAAAAGCCTTTCCGAGGAAAGGCTGACGCTTTAAAGGAGTTGTTGCTGTGCACTTTCATTATACAATAATCAGCTGAGATTTCCATCTGGTTTTTTTTGGTTTGACTTAAAAAAATACGACATGTATATTTCATCATCAAAATTGCCGTCTATCTTTACCTGATTCTTAAATATGCCTTCTTCAATAAAACCTGTTTTTTTATAAAGCTGGTACGCAATTTCATTGCTTGCGAATACTGTTAATGACAGCTTATGCAGTCCATGTGTTCTGCACCAGTCAAGCGTATAATACATCAGTTCTTTTCCTATTCCTTTACCCTGTGCAGGCTGATCAAGCCAGGTCCTGAACATGCCTGTATGCTGTTTCATTTTCAGATCTCCTCTAAGAACCCTGGCAATTCCGGCAACAGCACCATTTATTTCAACACCTGTATACATATGATCAAACTGCCGGGCCTGCCGGATAAAATTCTCTTCCTCTTGAAGGGTTCTTGGACGTTCTTTTTGAATATATTTTCCAGATGTAATAATGTCCCTCGCTGACTGAATGACATCTGCAGCATCTTTCAGTTGAACAGGTCTCAGTATGACCGGTTCTCCGTTTTTTGCAGTATACCTTTTCACTTCTTGAAAAACAGCACTCATCCAGTTTCACACCCTATGCTAGTTCTTAGGCCTAGTATGTTCAGAACTTGGCAAAGGATGAATGAAAATTTAAGCATTAATCTAAAATGAAAATGCAAATCACTTCTATATATGATCTAAATAGAGGATCTATTCCACGGTGGGGTACGCAGGGTTCCTCTAGTGAGGCAATGAATAAACTACCGCATTGTCATTGTTCATTATTTTAAGACTTGTTATGGACTTAAGAGCCCCAGGCCACCCTTATGAAGGACATTTAAACAGCTTTTTCACCTAGTTTTGTCCTTCATCGGCGTTATGAAGGACATTTCTACGGCTTTTTCACCTTGTTTTGTTCTTCATCGGCGTCATGAAGGACTTTTAAACAGCTTTTCCACCTAGTTTTGTCCTTCATCGACCTAAACATGGTACAATGCTTAACCTGTTGATTACATTTTTAAAGTTTATAAAGTCTGCTGTATTTTTCGTTCAGGTAGTCAATTAAATAGGAAGCTTTAAGTTCCTCACCTGTAGCATCCTTAATAATGTCCAATGGTTTTTTCAGCTTGCCGTAAGTATGAACTTTTTCCGTCAGCCACTCTTTAACCGGACTGATGTTTCCTTGTTCAATCAGCTCATCGAAGTTTTGCAGATCTTTCAACATAGCTTGCTTCAACTGAGCAGCATACATATATCCAAGTGCATAGGAAGGAAAATAGCCGAAGCTGCCGCCTGACCAATGTACATCCTGCAACACACCCTTCGCATCATTAGGAGGTGTGATTCCCAAATACTCTTCATATTTTTTATTCCAAATTTCAGGAAGATCTTCAACTTCTATTTCATCGTTAAAAAGTCCTTTTTCAATTTCATATCGAATCATAATGTGCAGTGGATACGTAAGCTCATCCGCTTCTATCCGAATCAATGATGGTTTAGATTCATTAATGGCAAAATAGTAATCATCAAGCTCTATATCCCTAAATTGTTCAGGAGAGATCTCCTGCAGCTTACTGTAATTTTTCTTCCAGAATCCTTTATTTCTTGCAATAAAATTTTCAAAAAACAATGATTGTGACTCATGTATCCCCATTGAGGTGCCATCGCACAGATTCGTACCAGTCAATTTCTTTGAAATATTCTGCTCATATACAGCATGTCCGCATTCATGAATCGTACCAAAAACTGCTGTTCTAAAATCCTGCTCATCATATTTTGTTGTAATCCTGACATCTCCACTGTTCAAGGAAATGGCAAAAGGATGAACCGTTTCATCAAGTCTGCCGGCACTGAAGTCATACCCGAGATTTTCCAGTATGTATGTATTAAAGGCAGCTTGTTTTTCCTTTGGAAAATGGCGGAACAGAAAATCAGTTTCAGGCTGATTGGAAGAGGACCCAATACTGGCTACAAGCGGTACAATGCTTTCCCTTAACTCGCCAAATACTCTATCTAGAACCTCAACTGTCATGCCCGGCTCATAAAAGTCCAGAAGTGTATTATATTTATTTCCCTCATATCCCCAGTATTCAAGGAATTCTTTGTTGAATGTAACAAGCTTTTTTAAATATGGAGCAAATAAAGAAAAATCTGATGCTTCCTTTGCCTCTTCCCAGATTGATTCAGCTTGAGACTGAAGAATTACATACTCTTTATACTGAGCAGCAGGTATTTTCTTAAACTGATCATAATCCTTTCTGGCTTCTTCAACAGCTTTCACTGTAACTTGTGACAAATCAGCTGAATCAGCAGACAATTCGTCCAGAAGATGTTTCATTTCGTCGGAAGTCTTCAAATCGAACACCGCTGCAGACAGTGTGCCGATAGCCTGTGAGCGCGACTCCACTCCCTTCTTGGGTGCACCTGTCCGTAAATCCCAATACATTAAATTAATTGCTTCATTATATCCCTGAATCGTTGCTAAATAGTCATAAAACTTTTTCTCAGAACCTTCCATTGTTTACCACTCCCTTATTTTCAGGCTGTTTTCACTTACTTTTTACATTTTCTATTCAGTTCCACTTACTTTACTATAGTTTTGCATGCATCTCCACACGGATTACAGGAGCCCTCTCTCTCCTGCTTCATTTTTGGGATTGCCAAGTAAGTGTTAGGTTTTCTGCTGTGCTGCTCCATCTGGAAATAATTAATTGCATATGTAGACTATCCCAGAAGGGTATGGAAGTCAATAAAAAATGCAGTCAGTTTTTAAAGGAGTTTTTGCGTCTGCTATCTTGCATGACTAAAGAGCATTTGGCTGTAAGTACGCAGCAAGAAAAACAAAAAAAACAAAAAGCAGGAGGATAAACCTCCTGCTTACACAGTGATGCTGACAGGCAGTACCTTTTGTACCGCATCCCTGACAGTTTGTTTTTCTTCGTTTTCAATAAAGATGTGTACGCTCCCCTGATCACTGCTTGATCGAATAAGACGGCCGATTCCCTGTCTCAGCCTTAACAGCATATAAGGCAGATCTACGTCAGCAAATGCATCTTGAGCTATATTCCTTTTTGCCTCAAATACTGGATCATGAGGTGGAAACGGCAGCGACCAAATGATTACATTTGATAATGATTCGCCGGGGATGTCCAGTCCTTCCCAAAGGTGAACAGCACAGAGTACAGACGACGGGTTATTTTGAAACTTTGAAACAGCTGAACTCATTTCTTCGTCTCCTTCAAATAAAAAAGGGTACGGTGTTTCTGTATGTTGCAGCAGTTCCTTGAAAGCAGCTAATTCCTCAGTATTCGAGAAAAGTACAAGCGTTTTTCCACCTGCCGCTTCAATGCTTTTCATTGAGATCTTAAATTTTTCTTCTGTATGGGATTTGCCTGCAGTCTGAATGTGCAGCTCCATTTGCTCCTCGTAGTCAAATGGCGACTCAACACTCATGGACATGTAATCTCTTATGCCAAGGCTGTCGGCCATATAAGAAAAATCTCCTCCATTTGAGAGAGTTGCAGAAGAGAAAATGTAAGGGATTTTTCTGGAAAACACTTTTTCCCTTAGAACTTCTTCAACTGTTCTTGGCATAATGACAAGAGAAACATCCTCTGCCTGCATCTCCATCCAGCTGATAGCACTATCATTTTTTACGAAAAGCGCCATTGAATATTCCATTTGGTCCAAGTACTCTTCCACAATTTTCAGCTCGTACGGATCAATTGTATACAGTTCCCCTTCAAAAACGAGCGCCTCACTAATTTCAGATAACTTTTGCAGAAGAAGCCCTCCATGATGTTTTACGTGGGCAGACATACTGATTTTCATCCGGTGTGATCCTTGCACGATGGAAGCAGAACTCTCCAGCGCCTCGTAAAACTCATCATTAATAGTGATTGCTTCTTCTACAAGATGAGCAAAGTCTTCTCTCACATCATTTTGCAGCAATCGTTCCAAAAGAAGCTCAAGCGTGCTTTTTTTCACTCTGTACGTGAGGGCTTTCTGGGCTGCATACTCCAATAAATGCCCCTCATCAAACACAACACTGCTGTGTTCAGGAAGCAGTGGCAGTTGACCTTCTCTTTTTCTGGAATCTGAAGTCCAGATATGCTCCATGTAAAAATCATGGGAGCAAACAATAATATCCGCTGCTTTTCGGTAATGATCCCTTGACAGGGTCAGGCCGCACCTGTTTCGCTGCGGACAGGATACACAGTCTTGAAATGAATCCCAAGAAACCCTTTCCCAATCACTGTCCGGCAGTGATGAGAATTCTTTCCGATCTCCATAATGATGGAACGACTGCATACCGGCTTGTTCATGAACAAAAGAAGGAAGAGATTCATACAAATCAAGAAAGATATCTCCTTCTTTCCTTTGCAAAACACTGTCCAATTTATTTAAACATAAATATTGAGATTGTGATTTGCTTAACCGCACATCTACATCCATGTTCAGGTGTTTTGCAATCTTTTGAATATCTCCTTCATCTTTGACGAGCTGTTCTATTAAAGTTTCATCCGCGCAGGCTATAATTGCCGGCTTTCCAGTGTATCTAGCATAGATGATTGCATAGAGGAGATAAACAATTGTCTTTCCAGTGCCAACACCTGCTTCTGCGAACATGATATTTTTTTCTCTAAAGGCACGTTCCATTTGGAATGCCATAAAAATTTGTTCATCCCGTAAATCAAAGCCTTTATCAGGCAATATATCGTAAAATACATCTCCAATCCAGTTGTTCAAACCCTGGTAAAATGTTTCTTCCTTTGTTAAGGAAAAAGGTAAACGCGACGCAGACATCCAGTGTCCACCTTTCCAATAAATTTTATTCAGACTAGTTATCATATCACTGAATAAGAAAAATCACAAATACATACCCTTAATGACAATAAAAAGAGAGCCGTGTCCGGCTCTCTTACCGATGCAGCATCGTATGAACAATGTATTTCCTGTCCAGTGCAGCTGCGTGGGCTGCAGCATTGAAAAGCTCTGTTCGTGCTTCATCTAGTATATTTCTGACGGGCCTGCTTTCCTCACTGTTTTCCAATGACTCATAAGAGGACTGCAAAGCACGGGAAATGAGCAGGAAATCTTCATTAGTCAACAAACAATACCACTCCTTTACGAGTAACGAACATAAGGGGTAATATCAGTTTACTCATAAAGAAGCATTTTTATTCCTATTCATTTCTGGGAGGTCTCTTGCCCCAGTATTGATAATAATCAGTCTTAATAAATCCGTTAAAGAGCTTTCTTTTTTTCGTTGCCGGCTTTCCGTATAGCTCTTGGAACCCTTCATGAGAAGTAAGCATATAGATGCTCCAAGTATCAAGAGGCTTAAAAGCCTCTCCCATTTCCCGGTACATTTTTTCTACCGCTTCTTTTTCACCAAGACGTTCTCCATAAGGAGGATTTCCAACGATCACTCCATACTGTTTTTCAGTGGTAAAATCCCTAACCTGCATCTGCTTGAATGATAAGATATCGCTTAAGCCTGCTTCTTCTGCATTTACCTTGGCAATCTCAATCATTCTATGGTCAATGTCATGTCCGCTTATATCCAGGGGCAAGTCATACTTGGCAAGATCTTCGACTTCCATTCTTGCCTCATTCCAAGCTTTTTTCTCCATCCAGTCCCATTGTTCAGAAACAAAATCACGGTTAAACCCGGGTGCAATATTCTGCCCGATCAGAGCCGCTTCAATTGGAATTGTTCCAGACCCGCAAAAAGGATCTACAAAAGGCTTATCAGGATTCCAATTAGTTAATGTGACAAGAGCTGCTGCAAGTGTTTCTTTTATTGGCGCTTCACCCTGGCCTGTCCTGAAACCTCTTTTATGGAGCCCGCTTCCGCTTGCATCAATTGTCAGTGTCGCAACATCCTTCAGCATGGAGATTTCAATGCGGGTCAGCGCACCTTTCTCCTCGAACCATGAGCTTCTTTTATACTGTGCCTGAAGTTTATCCACTATCGCTTTTTTAACAATTCTCTGACAGTCTGGTACTGATGCGAGTTTTGATTTCACCGATTTCCCGATGACAGGAAACTCAGAATCCTCGGAAATATATTGTGCCCAATCAAGAGCTTTGGTTTTCTCAAAAAGTTCGTCAAAGGAATATGCATTGAATTGGGCAATTTGCAGTTTAATTCTGTCAGCCGTTCTCAGCCATAAATTTGCCCTTGCGACCGCTAGTTCATCACCTTGAAATGTTACCCTTCCATTTTCTGTTTTGGGTTCATACCCCAGTTGTTTGACTTCATTAGCCACGAGAGATTCAAGTCCCATCGCTGCAGTTGCTATAATTGTAAGGTGCGACATCATTCACCCGTCCTTTGCTGCATTTTTTCAATATCTGTAACCAATATCTATAGCTTATGTAAAAAAGCTCCCCTATATAAAGGAGAGCCTACAATATATGATGTAAGTAACCGGTCATAATAACATTCTGTAAGCCATGTTTTGTTCCTTTGTACTGCAAACGGCAAAGCCTCGTACTCAGGTGGTAATCATCTATCTACAGATCGCTCTGTCCTTCTCCTTGTTGAGTTCCTTAGAGAAGATGCCCCTACCAATATTTGGGTTTCTCGCTCGAGGGGTTTACCTCGTTCCACTCCTGAAATTTCTTTCAGGACTCCGTCACTGTGGCACTTTTCAGGGTATTGAAGCCATATCTAAAGACTTAGGCTCTTTCCCCGCCGTCAGCCTGGCAAACCAGACTGCCCTAGCTTATTTATTCGCTAGGCACGAACACTACGGGCATCTCAGCACCGTGCGAGCATGGACTTTCCTCTGCAGCCCTGAAGACTGCAGCGATTACCCGAATGATATTATTATCTAACCAGTAAATTTGATTATACAGTAATTAAAGTAAAATCGCAAATGTTAACAATAACCAGTTCGTCAATCGTAAAGCTTGCTTCCGAATACGTGTTTCTCAAGATTTGACAATCTCTTCAGGATGTCAAAGTTAGTTGTATTCGTTTGTGCAGGCTGTTTTTTGTATGAATCCTCAAGCTGCTTTTTCAGTCTCATGTTTTCCTGCTGAAGCTCTTCAATTTCCTGATGAAACGTTTCATAGTCTTTAATAATGCTGTCAAGATACTTATCGACTTCTTCCTGTTTGTAGCCTCTGACAGAAGTTTTAAATTCTTTTTCCAAGATTTCTTTTGCAGTTAAATTAACTTTGTCCGCAAGCATCTACTTCACCTCTTATTGTGAAATCCTCACATTTTATTTTTTCAGATTATGGCCTCGTTGTCAATTCATCTTTTCATATACCTGCCGAATTATTGCTGTTTTGCCAATATTTTTATATTTACCAATCTTTCAGCTGTTCTTCTTCTACAATTACCTGCAAATCATGAAAAGTGATCTGGGTTATTTTAAGGTCTTTATTTTGCTGCGCTTTTTTTGCGGCTTCCAGAAAGAACTTTGGCGACCCTTCTTTTTCTTCATCATATAATAAAAGAACAGCATCACTTTTGGCAACTAAAAAATCATTTTTTAAACGAAATTGCTGCGGGCTTTCATAATTCCTTTTTGTAATGCTGTCTACAAAATCCGCTTGCGAAACCACCATCTCATATAATTCCTTGTTATGTTCGTTCCAATTTTCTTCCTGATTCAAAAATGGCGTTATAACAGCAAGCTGCACATCTGGAAAAGCTTCCTGAAGTTCAAAAACAGACTCTGCTGCCCAAAGCTCGGCGCCAAGCTGGCCGCTCACGATTACCCATTCCAATCCATCTTCTGCAAGATTATGTAACTCCTTTAAAAAAGCTTTTTTAATATAATCTACGGCTTCATGTGAAGAACTGAAGATACCCAGTTCATGGGGCTTGTAGCCCGTTACAGTCAATATTCTAGCCATTATGCACCTCCTTTAAATTACAGTAAGCACACATGCAGCTTAGGCTTATTTAATGGATATTTTAGAGGAAAGGAGCTGAGTTTCAGCTCCTTATCATGAGCAAAATTTTGCTCTTTACAGCCATATGTTCATTGTACCATTTTAAGGCTGTCTTCCTCTGCAATTACCTAAAAATCTGTGCTGTTTAAACAGCATATAATTAGATTTTCCATCTAACAAATGTGAATGATACCGGTAAAGCAGCATACTTGCTCAAAGGAAATTGTCATCATTTTCATGCCAGGATAGTTGTTTCTGCCGTTTTCTGCAAATGGTTAACCCAGGAGAAACAGGAAGTGTCACCATTTCAAATAAGTCCCTTTCTTTAGACAATTCATCAATTGCTTGATAGGCTGTCCCGCATAAAGCCGGCTGAATCATCCACTCATTTTCAGGATGTGAATCATGAAATAAAATCAGACCATGCGGTACAACAAACGGAAAAAAATTTCTAAAGTCTTGCAACACTGCCTCTTTTGAATGATCTGCATCAATAAATAGCATATTTATCTTTATTGGGTTCGCTTTTAAACTTTCGGCAAAATCCTGAGTAGATCCGTGGAAAAACTGGGCTTTAGGAGAATTCAACATTAATTTTCCAGCTTCAGCATTTATATCTACTCCAATTAATTGATCTGTAAACTCAGCCATTTTGTTAAACAGCTCGCATTTAAACAGTCCGAGCTCCACATACATACTTGGACGAACAGCACTTGCAAGATTGGTAATAAAATCTTCATGCCAATTCAGTTTAGCCACTTTCTCATCCCTCTCCATTCAACTCATATGCTCCATTCATATTATATTTAACAGAAGGGATTTTGTTACATAGTCCTGAAAAAGGAGAATAGGTGCTTCAAAAATGTAAGCCGATAGTATATATTCTGGTTCCCCTGCAGAAATGACTGTATGTACAGTTTGGTGCCACGTTATTTGCTTTTCAACTATAGAATTCCCGAAATGATTCCTGCAGAGGAATTGTGCCCTGTTTTTGTTTTTCTTCATACAATGAAAAAGAGCATATTAACATCTATACAAGAAAAAAGGAGCTGAAACTCAGCTCCATTTTCCGTATCTTTTAGCGGCCTGGATACATTTTTCCAGGTCCAGGAAATCCACCTACACCTGGTCCAGGAAATCCGCCTACACCTGGTCCGGGAAATCCGCCAACGCCAGGTCCTCCAAAAGGGGCTGGCCCGGCAGCATTAAAATGCTGATGAGCCACTTCGTTTACGAAAGACTCAGAATGCGGGAAATAGTGAACATGCTGGAACATCTCGTGGTTCACATTAGTAGTGTGTGAAGGATGAACGTGAGGTACTACCGTGTTTGAAAAAGTATTATTCACACAACATTTTGTCGGATGAACAATGGGAGCCAACATTTTTGGTCTGCAATGCATGTGTTTATTCTCCTTTCAACGCTAAGGTTGTTTATTATTTTCCTTAATAGCCTATGATGAAAGGGGTAAACATGTACTATTACAAAAACCTATTTTTTAGAGAAAAGCATAAAAGCTTTCTTTGAAATTCGAAAAAATAAATGCTGTCAGGACAAGCACAATAAAAAACAAATACAATATTCCTTTATACATTATTAAACTCTCCCCAAAAAAGATCACTTATATCGTTTATTTTACATTTTCCGAGTTGTTTCTACAATGTCTTTGGAATCGTTTTACAAAAAGTCATAATTTCGTCATAATTTATCTAAAAAGCAAGGATTTTGCGCTTGCCCGGGGAATACTTTCATTTATTTACTTTAAGTTGCAGTCTCTTTATCCTTTTTTGAAGATCTTCTTTTAGGCTTGGATGCAGTTTTGCAAACTGTTCAATCTCTTTCAGGTGCGCATATGCCAGACTCGCCGTTTCAAGTGCCTCTGCAGCCATCTTCTTCTTGTGTTCCAAATGCTTCGCCATTTCGATTGCTGCTCTGATTTTCGAAGTCCCGCTGGAGTGTTGAAAAACCTCGTTAAACATTGGCTCCGCTCTTTCCCACTCATTGGATTTCTTTAATATCATTGCCGCCTCCATTTTAGCCCGATACTGGTTACTACCATCTTTCTCCGCTGCTGATTCATATATTTTCAAGGCCGTGGGGGTGTCTCCGGCTGTTTGAAACCACCTGGCCAATTCATATTGCTCCTGCTGATCTTCAACTTCTTCAGCAAGGAGAATTTTTTTAGATAGATGAATATACAGTGTAATCAATGACAGTACATCGATTTCATTATGTTTCAGTACACCTGCAATATTCTCTGGATGCTGTGATTGTAGGAATTGAAAGTACATCATCGGAGCAAGGTAACCAGGTATATCAGCATCTCTGTGAATGTTAAGAATGTCTTTTTCTACATTAGCCAATTTTACCGAGTCCATATTGTTCTTCCACATCCTGCGGGCAGCATGGAACAAATCAAAATGGCCGAATTCAGGGAGGGCAGGAACTGCATCTCTTACCAAGGTATGTCTTGTCTTTACCTGCGGCCAGTCAAAGGCTTTCCCATTATAGGTGACAAGCGTTTTTAAATTAATTCCACTCAGAAAATGGTGGTAGAGCGCTGTCTCGTTACCTGGAGCAGGTAGTAGATACTGCCTCACCACCACTTCATTTTTCTGCACCCTGGCCTGGCCCAGCAAAAATATTGCATTGCCGGTTCCCCCTCCAAGCCCTGTTGTTTCTGTATCAAAGAAAAATAATTCCCCTGCAGTATGGCCTTTTGCTGATAAAGGATGTGTAGAACTGCTTTTGTTCCACTCATTTACCACATTCACAAATTCCCCCAGGCAATACAGTCCATGCTCATAGGTCAAGGGATAAGAAATCTCTCTAATAAGCGAGTATTCTTCCCCATGAAATACTGATTTCACATCGTGGTGACCCCACTCTTTTAGGTATTGAATGTTCGTTGTATTCCCGATTGCAGCATCTGCAGGATGTGGTGATTCCTGCGGAAGTTTCATCTGACTTTTATATCTGCTGAGTTTTCCTTTAAGTGACATTTTATTTTTTGTCTCCTCTAATTTTCTCCAGTAAATACAGAGAGTCAGTTTTATGATTCTGACTTCCTCCCTCAAGTCCTGTACAGGAAGGACAGCCTGCTTCACAAGGACAATTTTGCACTGCTTGGAGAGCATCAGCTATAATGCTGTCAAAAGATTCGTAAACCTTGCTTGCCAGCCCGACTCCTCCCGGATATCGGTCATAAAGGAAAATTGTCGGCAGATTGTTGTGTGATGCTTTGATTTGTGATATCACATGCAAATCTGAAGGATCGCACATTACTTTTAAGGGTGCAATCCGGTGAAGCAGGGAAGCGGCACCCAGCAGCGCATCTTCAAGGCGGTTCTCCTTCCATTCTGCCTTCAATTCCTCTCCAACGCTCAGCCAGGCTGCATTGGTATGAAGCTCTGCTTCAGGAAGGGAAATAGGACCTGAACCGATATTTTCATGAGTATCGAATTTTATCTTTTTGAAGATGGTGGCCATTGCCTGTACGGTCACATCTCCATAGCCAAAAGCTATGCTCTTTTCTGCTCTTTCTTTATCCACTTCAAGCACTTTCAGCTGTACAGCTAAATTGGCATCTGTAAAATAGTCTACATCCACTTCCCTGACAAATGCTTTCTTTTCTTCCCAATCGAGCTTCTCCACTTGATACTGCACACCTTGATGAAGGTATATAGCTTCTTCATGAAGAAGCGTCATTGCGCTGAATGTATCCATTTCTCCAATTACTCTTACGTTTGCTACATTTCCATAATCGATAATCACCACATTTTCCTGTGAAGCTGAACGAAGGCTGACATTGTGTGCGGGAAAAGCATCATTCATCCAGTAAAATTTTCCGTTATTTTCATGAAGAACCCTTTCATCTGCTAAAAATTCAAGCACCTCTTGGAGTTCAACTCCTCCAAAGCTCTCGCTTCTGGAAAATGGGAGTTCGAAAGCAGCACATTTAATATGATCTATTAATACAATCAAATTATCGGGATTTAAGACAGCTGTTTCCGGATTTTGATTAAAAAAGTACTGCGGGTGCTGAATAATAAACTGATCAAGCGGGCTTGAGCTTGCCACCATAACAACCAGAGACTCTCCCTGTCTTCTTCCTGCTCTTCCAGCCTGCTGCCAGGCGCTTGCAATCGTACCGGGGTAACCCGTCATAATACAAACCTGAAGCTGTCCAATATCCACACCTAGTTCAAGAGCATTTGTACTGACCACTCCCATGATTTCTCCAGACCTCAAACCCTTTTCTATTTCTCTCCTTTGGTTGGGCAGATAACCTCCCCGATAGCCACGAATTGATTTAGGACCAAGCTTCTTTTTAATCAGCTCCTGCAGGTAAGTTAGAATAATTTCCACTCTGACCCTGCTTCTGGCAAAAACAATCGTCTGTATATTGTTGCTTAAAAACCTGCCTGCAAGATCCCTGACTTCAAGCGTAGCACTTTTTCTGATATTAAGCGGCTCATTCACTACAGGCGGGTTATAAAACAGGAAGTGCTTCCTGCCGGATGGGGCGCCATTATTATTAATAAGGGTCATTTCCTTTCCTGTAAGCTCCTCAGCAAGCTGGAGAGGATTGGCAATGGTGGCGGACGTACAAATGAACTGAGGGCTGCTGCCATAAAACTTGCATATTCTTAATAACCTTCTAAGTACGTTAGCTACATGGCTTCCAAACACGCCTCTGTATATATGAAGCTCATCGATGACTATATATTTTAGATTTTCAAAAAGAGAAACCCATTTTGTATGATGAGGCAGAATAGCTGAATGAAGCATATCTGGATTCGTAATGACAATGTGGCCTGCTTTTCTTACTCTTTGCCTGATCGCGGGAGAGGTATCTCCATCATAGGTATAGGAATTAATTCCCATCCCCATTTCAGCTATGATTTCGTTCAGCTCGCTCTTCTGATCCTGAGCAAGTGCCTTGGTGGGAAAAATATAGAGGGCCCTGCTGTTTTCCTCTTCAATCACCTTTTGAAGTACGGGAAGGTTATAGCAAAGCGTCTTCCCTGATGCTGTAGGTGTAACTGCCACAAAGCTTTTCCCTTCCTCTGCAGCCTGCAAAGATGCCTCTTGATGTGTATACAGTTCGGTAATCCCTCTTCTTTCAAGGGCACTCCTCAGCCTCTCATCAACGTAATTCGGAAAAGGATTTGAAATGGCAGGTTTTTCATCTATGGTATGCCAATGGACTATTTGTTTTTTCGTTAGTTGATCATTTTGTAAAAAATGAATAATATCCCCTAAGGATTTTTTCTTGAACATTTCATTCACTCCTTATAGCTTTATTTTAGCGAATGAACGTTCGATGATAAAGAAAAATTTTCGCTATAGAAAAGCTGTTCAAACCTTGGCGCTTGATCTGCCAGCTGTAAAGGCAGGCGTGCCAGTGTATGGCAGCCCAAAATACAAAAAAAACAAGCCCTTAAGGCCTGCATTTTTACTTAGCTTTAACTTTAAATACTTCGCTCGTTGCTTTGGTGACTTCGCCGGTTGCCTGAATGTCAAGACTTTCAAGAATATCTCCATTCGTTACTACAATCGGTGTGATGGTACTGGATGCTTTTTCTTTAATCAAATCTAAATCACAAGTGATAAGGGTATCCCCAACTTTCACTTTGTCTCCTTCTTTCACATGCGCCTCAAATCCTTCTCCATTCATCGTAACCGTCTCAAGACCGATATGAATCAACAGTTCCATACCTGTTTGAGACTTAATCCCGATTGCATGCTTCGTGTGGAACAGCTGGATAATTTCACCGTCTACAGGAGACACAATCGTTCCCTCAGAAGGCTCTATCGCTACCCCGTCACCCATCATTTTTTGTGAAAATACCGGATCCGGAACTTCTTCAAGATTCATCATTCTTCCTGTTAAAGGAGCGAAAACAGCTTCTTCAGTTATAACCTCTTCTTTTTTTCCAAATAGCTTTTTAAACATATGGACACGTCTCCTTCCGAGCATGCTCTTATTATTCTCATTACCACGCCAAGTTATTTTAAAACCTAAAAAGACATGATTATCACTGGGGTTTCCCCTTTATCATCACGCCTTGGCATATGTATATACAACTTCATTAAAACATAAATTTTACACTTTCTCAATTACAATCTTAACATCTCTCTAGGCTGCAGCATATTTTATCTGGAACACAGGTAAACGGAGGAGGGCTATAATTGAAAAAAGTGAATAAAAATATTGAAGACAAGGTGATTTCACAGTTGCCGGAGAATCTCAACTTTGGGGATTTAATTCAGCAAGTATTATCGTCACACCCAATCCAGGAATTTATTAAAGAGATTGGAGAATTTGCATCTGAAAACCTGCAATTTCCCTATTTAGATATTTCAACAACTGAAACCGAAGAGCACTATTTAATTGAAGCTGTATTGCCAAATGTGAATCCGCAGCAAGTAAAGGTTGTCGCCGAGGGCAGATATGTGACAATTTCAATACAACAAAGAGAAGAAATCACTGAAGAAAACAGTAACACACACTATTTCCGTAAATCTGTAACGGCAAACAGCATTTCCCGTTCTGTCCTTCTCCCAGCGGAAGTAAAGCAGAAGGACATGATCACTCTTCACCGTGATGATACTTTATTGATTAAAATTCCTAAATAAAGTTACAGCGTGCTTACCTAAGCTGTATTTCTTCCATAGAAGCTTAGCAGATGATACCAATTCATCTGCTTTTTGTGTTGGCGCTGCAGCTACTAGCAGCTCTTCACTTTTTTTCTTTTTGAAAGGGAATTATTTACACGGTAATTTTCCGCGTAAAGAGAAAAATAACTGCAGGAGGTGCAACATGAAAAAAACAGGCCATTCTTCAACAAACACTTCAAGAATTTATGCTGAACCAACTAACTCTCCTTCTCTTGTGATAAAAACAAACCTAGATCCTCAGGACGAGTTGGATCAAAATCCTTATGCATCAAGTGAAGCCGAACAAAACAAGCTTCAAGACTATTTTGGTGAAAACAACCATGAATAAATCACTGGGATACTTAAGAGAAGCTATATCTAACTATACAGACAGAAACGAACAAAGTATCAGTATTGATTATAAACTTCAAAATGGCTCCTATCAGTCTGAAAGGTATTTTGTAGATGTACTCTCAGACGAGGAGATCAGCTTTCTTAACTCCGTCCTTCCAGATGAAATTCGTTATGCGATGGATGAAAAAGATTATCAGCGTGTGCATGAGCTGAATGAAGTCTTTGAACAACTGTATTAATGGGACTGAAAATGAATAAAGAAAACATGAACAGGTATATTTCTATAGTATTTCAAGAAGGTGCTATTGAAAAAGGGAGAAATGGCTGCCAGCTGGAGGATGTCAGAGATGTACTAATTCAATAGCTGAAGATGTATCAGCAAGGTGAATTTCACTGCATGGAAAATTCCCTGGCGATTAATAGCACAAAGCGTGGAAAAACAGTATCACTAAAAAACAAGCATGGCTGCATGCTTGTTTTTTTATACCTTAAAGATAGATGTGACACCTTTCATTAGAGATCCCATTTGGTTCACCGCACTCATCATCTGTCCTGCTGTATCCATCATTTTGTTCATATCATACTGGCCATTTTTATTTTTAAACTGCGACATAATGGATTGAAAGCCGGGAGACTGCGGCTTCATGAACGGCATAGGTTTTGGATACGGATTTGGGAAATATCCTGCCTGATTGAATGCTCCCGCCTGCTGATTGTATGCAGCGGGCTGTTGATTGTAGACTCCCGGCTGCTGCCCGAAGATTCCCGGCTGCTGGGGAAATCCTCCAATTTGAAAGCCTTGCTGACCGGGTGCTCCTCCACTTTGAAAAGCATGCTGATTAGGTGCTCCTCCATTTTGGATGTAATCAATATTCTGCTGAAAAAAAGGAAATTGACCAGGAGGCGCAAAAATATTCTGCTGCTGCGGATTTTGGGGATAAGGGTTCATAGGAACTTGGTAAAACGGGCTGTAGGGAACTCCTTCATGATAGGGCTGATAAAATTGCTGCATGTTCATATTTCTCTCTTCTCTTTTACTTCTTCTTGCTTGGGAATCACTAAAATAATGCAACTTCTCTCACTCCCTGCTTTATACATTGGGCTAATACATACATATGGGAAAAGAGATACTTTGGTGTTATAGAAACGTTTCGAACTTTGTCTAAAATTGTCGGAAGTTTAAATTTTTCAAAAAAAGAAGATAACTCATAATTGTGATAACATGTAAAAAAGCAAAAAAAGGGGATGTTAAAATGAAACTTTTTGAATTAGAAGAGACATTTTTTAAGGTAAAAGCATACCGCTATGAAAACCTTGATCAATTGATGGATTTTACTCGCCTGCTTTACCTTAAAGGAAAACTGAACCTTTCGGAATATAGACAAGCTTTGAAGCAGTTAGAGTCAAACGGGGCTACACTTCCTGAAACCATGTAAATGATAATCGGGCATGCCGTAAATCTACGGCTGCCTTTTTTTAACTTCACAATCACAACTGCTTCTTATTGGCGTAATTTAACGGCCCTGTTAGCCATCCAATGCACATAGCGAAAACCTTTTAAACAGATAATAATGAGGCAATACAAAAGGGGGCTATCATGCATGAGCAGAGGAAAACATTTTGGGCACAAGAAGCAAGGCCATCAATCGCAGCCGCCAGCCTATGGCAGAGAGGTGCACCCCAAGAACAACGAAATTGTTGAATATTCTATTCAGCCTGCAGGTTCTGCTGACAGGTCTCCGGTTGAAATTGTCAGAGATAAAGGGTGACACTGTACAAAGTGTCTCTCAGACTGTAAACAAACTCGATGGAAATTGGGCTTGTTTACAGTCCTTTTTTAGTTTGGAACTAGTATCGGATGATTGATTTTTCTTGCGGATTGCCTCATGCCCGCGGGCGATGAAGGACAAAACCCAGCGGTACAGCGACAAAAATGTCCTTCATCAAAATGATGAAGGACAGATATAAGCAGTCTGTAGAGTTTACTGTGAAGAAAACTCATTCTTCATAAAAAATGTAGAAGTTAGCTGAGCTCATCCAAAATAGATTGCAAAAAATAATCTATAGACTCTTTTTGATTTTTAAAGCGTTTCTGCTTGGAATCTTTATAGTAAGACTGAAGAACGAGCTGTTCCAGGTTTTCTGCAGCTGCCTCAACCTGTGATATGTGAATATATTTTGGAGCTGCTTCCTTGATCCATTGTGCCGTCTTTTTTTTCCACTCATCTATCAAGGAATCTGCTTCCTCTACTGCCGGCTTTACGACGGAAAAAAAGTCATTTTCCCCGTCTTTTAGTAATGTTTCCTGAAAGTTATCCATGCTTATTTGAGCTTGCTGCAGCAGTTTTTCTGTTAATATTCTTACATCATCTTTCACTATTTTCACCTCTGTCTTATGTTAACAGACAAGCAGAGGTCTCACAAATACTCTTCTCAAAGCTCGTACTGATTTTAAAAACAGTCAGCGCTGAATTTTCCTCATACTGAGGCTTTTGGTGTTGAATTTCAAGCATATGGCCTTCCAATTCATGCAGCTGCAGTTCAACATCCCTTGCTGCTGACTGCAATTCCAGTTCCTTCATATATATATAATTTGCCATACTGTCAGTGACCTTGTCCTCCAACTCGTTCAGTTCATCCAAAACC
Organism: Metabacillus lacus; assembly: GCF_009674805.1. GTDB lineage: Bacteria > Bacillota > Bacilli > Bacillales > Bacillaceae > Metabacillus_C > Metabacillus_C lacus. The sequence continues at coordinate 137,854 of NZ_WKKI01000002.1, forward strand.
TCATTCAGCATTGTTTCAAGTTCTTGTCTGGGGATCAGCTTTTCCATGAAATCACCTCTCCTTTCATAACCTAAGAATTCTTGAAAAAGAGTGCTGTTCCTTCCCGCTTGACAAAACTAGAAGCCATTCGCCAAAGAAAGAAGAAATGAATAGCTTTTTCTCAGTTTTCGACATCCATGCAGATTACATAAAGTATGAAAAATTTTTGAATGCAGACAATAAGAGCGGGAGGTGTAACAATATGTCAAAGAAATCAAATAAAAAACAGCAAAAAGCAGGACAGGAAAAAGCAGCTGGTTATGGAGACAAAAAATTAGAAGGACCTAATCGTCCTTCAGAGTGAGATAGAGCTAAAAAATGGCAAGGACAGAATTGTTCTTGCTTTTTTCTGTTGAGTCCCTGTAACTCCTGCCATTGTTTTATGTACCATAAAACATGCTGAACAATCTGGTTAAGCATATATTTTGATAAGCAGGCATAACATTTCCGCTTATGTAAATAGCCATGGCATTTCATTATTTAGATAACTGAGAAGGAGATTTTTCATCAGCACAACCGGAATAGCTTTTCTTCTATTCATCACTGCATCAATCGAAAATGCTAAGCTCATTTTTCTTTACTATATAAATTGATTGGTCAAACCTTTAGTCAGATGAATGACAAGAAACCTTCATCAAGATCTAAAAATATGCAGTACCTGATCATCAATCTTTCTTCTTGTCCCGATGGCTGACATACTTCCAATACTCATCACATAGTGCAAGAATATGAAGCTGATTTTGTTTTTGATGATACCAGTCTGTGATTTCAAATTTTTTGGGAGCAGCTTCAGCTCTTCTGAATTTCGCTACATTTTGTCCGTGAAACCAATCTGCTTTATAATCGTCTATATTTGTTGAGACCGCTCCATATGCCGTTCTAAGCATGGGAGTGGTCCTTCTGTGAGTGGATTTCAGCACTCTTTCATAATCAAATCGGGAGCCAGTATGAACCACTGTATCTGAAAACTCTTTAAATTGACTATAATAAAGTGGATGGAACAACAGCCATGCCAGCTTCTTACCCAGAGAAATCCTTTTTTTAGGGTTTTTGAATTCATTCACAGTTATTCCATACAGTTTTTTATGAAGTACAGGGAAAATAACAGTACTAAAATGAAAAGTATCCTGAAATAAAAATTTACTGGTTGAAAAAACATGTTTCTTAAAATAGAGTCCTTCCAGCACAGGTTTTTGGATTACATGCTGTTCGTTAATAATTAAAGAAGTCATCAGCCTGGCTTTATCCTGGTGCTTCCAATAAAAATTCCACTCATTCACCATAAACATGGAAACATTGAAATGGGACAGCAAGTAAAAAAATGGCTTGCCTGCTTTTAAAGAGTATTCATATAAAAGAAGCTGAGGGTAGGCATCGGAAAAGATCAGAAAATTAGCAGCCTCGTATGCATAAAAAATAGACTCTCTTTCTTCTGCAGAAAGAAATTTGCGGTACCATGTTCCTTTTAAATCAGTCATGCACCAGCCAGCATTTCTGGAAACCATACTGGCCAAAAAGGACCATTGAATATCTTTATTTCTGTTATAGTAGGTCCTGTAGCTTTCCGTTCTGGATATATTGTCATAATTTCTTTTTTTCGTCGAATATTGTATATAGCGGACAATTTCCCTGTCTTCCTGAGCCGCTGCAGATTGTTCTGTCATATGTGCTGATGACCTCCCCTGCCCGGAATATGAGGCAGAAATATCTTGAAAAGCGAAAGAAACAAGGGTAATATATTCTCCAATATCCTTCCCTGTTTTCTGTTATGATGTTTATAGTTTTACTTAGGAGGAGAAAAATGGCTGTTAATTACCCAAACGGCAAAATATACCGCCCTGTTCAGCAAGCTGGTAAAACTGAAAGTTCAAAGAGCAGCTATGGCAACCGGGGCATGACCCTTGAAGAAGATTTAAATGCAACCAATGAGTATTACCTTCACCAAGGTCTTGCCGTTATTCATAAAAAACCGACTCCGGTACAAATTGTTAATGTTGATTACCCAAAAAGAAGTGCTGCTGTTATAAAAGAAGCATATTTCAAGCAGTCTTCTACAACTGACTACAACGGTGTGTACAAGGGAAAATATATTGATTTTGAAGCAAAAGAAACAAGAAACAGTACATCCTTCCCGCTGCAGAATTTTCATCAGCATCAAATTGACCATATGCAAAATGTCTGCCGCCAGGATGGAATATGCTTTGTTATTATTTCAGCTTTTCAGCAAATTTATTTATTACAGGCTCAGCACCTGTTTGTTTTTTGGGAGCGCATGGCCGACGGCGGAAGAAAATCGATTAAAAAAGAGGAACTTGAAGATGCAGCACACAGCATTCAACTCGGCTATCAGGCGAGAATTGATTATTTGAAGATATTGGATAAGCTGTACTTTTAATTCCTTCGCAAAAGAACGGCAATCGTTTATAATATAAAGGTTATGGTATTTATTGTTTACGTTAAATTTTCGCTTTAGAAATGAAAGGTTGAGATTGATATGTCTGATCAATATAAAAGCCGTGAAGAAATGAGGAAAGCCAGGGAGCAGAGCAAACGAAGACCGAGAAGCAGCAAAAAGGCCGGTAAAGGCGGAAGCTCTCTCTGGAAAAAAGTTTTCATCAGTATGCTGGTTCTTGGCATCCTGGGAATTGTCGCAGGAGGAGCAACCTTCGCAGTATTAATAAGCGACGCTCCTAAAATTGATGATAGCAAATTAAAAGACTCCTTCTCCTCAAAGATTTTTGATATGAACGGTGATGAAATAACTGAGGTCGGAAGTGAAAAAAGAACTTACGTGCCCTATGACCAGATACCCGAAACACTTGAACAGGCATTCCTAGCAACAGAGGATGCCCGGTTTTACAATCATAATGGTGTGGATGTCATTCGTGTCGGCGGTGCCTTTGTTGCAAACGTACAAGAGGGCTTCGGCGCTGAGGGAGGAAGCACAATAACCCAGCAGGTTGTGAAAAACTCCTTGCTTTCTCATGAAAAAACCATTAAAAGAAAAGCCCAGGAATTGTGGCTCTCTTTTCAGCTCGAAAGAAAATACAGCAAACAGGAAATCCTGGAAATGTATTTGAATAAGATTTATTTTTCACCAAGCAGCTACGGAGTTGGAAAGGCTGCCGAAGTTTTTTACGGCAAAAGCATCGACCAGCTAGAGCTGCATGAGGCGGCTATGCTTGCAGGTATGCCTCAAAGTCCGACTAATTACAACCCAAGAAACTTCCCTGAAAAAGCTGAAAAGAGAAGAAATATTGTTCTAAATCTAATGGCAAGGCACGGATTTATCTCTCAGCAGGAAGCGGATGAAGCAAAACAAGTTCCTGTTCAGTCTACTCTTGTTGAGCCAAAAGAGAAATCTAACCCTTATCATGCATTTATTGAAGAAGTTGTAGAAGAAATCAAAGATAAAACGGATATTGATGCATCATCAGCAGGATTAAAGATTTATACAACCATTGACCCTGAAGCTCAAACACATGTGGAAAGTCTTTTAAACGGCGAAGGCAATATCTCTTTTCCAAGCGAACATCTGCAGGCAGGTGTAACGCTGCTTGATACAGAAACAGGTGAAATTAGAGCAATCGGCGGAGGACGCAATCAGGCAGTTGGCGGATTTAACTATGCCACCGACACGAGAAGGCAGCCTGGCTCTACTATTAAACCTATCCTTGACTACGGTCCGGTCATTGAGCATGAAAAATGGTCTACGTATGAGCAGGTTGCTGATGAGCCGTACACTTACTCAGACGGTACTCCGATTAACAACTATGACAGAAAACATAAAGGCATCATGTCAATTAGAGAAGCACTTGCAGATTCCAGAAATATTCCCGCCCTGAAAGCACTGCAGGAAGTCGGTCTTGAAAAAGCCAGAGATTTTGCAGTAGGGCTTGGCATTCCACTGGAAGAAACAATTTATGAGCCTTATGCAATTGGCGGATTCAGCACCGGCGTTTCACCTCTGCAAATGGCCGGGGCATATAGTGCCTTTGGTAATAACGGTATCTATACTGAGCCCCATGCTGTGAAAGAAATTGAATTCCCGGATGGCACCAAAATGAAACTGGCACCTGAACCAAAGGCTGCCATGAGTGATTATACTGCATTTATGATGACGGATATGATGAAATCCGTTGTTACTGATGGAACAGGAAGAGCAGCTGCTGTCAGCGGCGTTCAGATTGCCGGTAAAACAGGGACAACCAACTTTTCTGAGAAGGAAAGACAGAGTGGAAACATTCCTTCCGGCACTGCGAAGGACGCCTGGTTTGTGGGCTACTCTCCAAAGTACACAGCTGCAGTATGGACCGGATATGAAAAGAATGATGAAAAAATTTACTTGAATCAAGAAGATCAGCAATATGCAAAACGAATCTTTAAGGACATTATGACAGAGGTATCAAAAGGAGATTCAACTGATTTCAGCAAGCCTAACAGCGTATCTGAAATTAGAATTGAAAAAGGTTCGAAACCTCCTAGAAAAGCAAGCGAATATACACCAAGATCACAAGTATCCATTGAGTATTTTGTTAAAGGTACGGAGCCTAAACAAGTTTCGCAAAGGTTTGAACGCCTTGCAAAACCATCAGGATTAGGCGTTTCATACAATCAGGAAAACAACACAATTTCCTTAAATTGGAATTACGATAACAGTCAAAATGTTACATTCCAAGTCAGTCAGTCTCTGAATAATGGTGACTATCAGGTTGTTTATTCAGGAAAGGAAACTTCCTTCAGTGTTCCGAATGCTGTGATTGGCGGCGTTTACCGCTTCCAGGTAATAGCAATAAGCGACAGCGGTTCTAATCGAAGCGATGCTGCCTCAGCTGCTATCGAGGTTCCGGGAGCTCCTGAGGAGGAGATAGAAATTCCTGAAATAGAAGTACCTGAAGAAGAACCGCCACCTGCAGAGGAAGTTCCTGTTGAACCGGAAACACCAGAACAGCCGGAAGAAACACCTGAAACACCTGAAGTACCTGAAGAAGACCAGAATAATGGTGATGGACAAGATGACAACCAGGAGGCCCCTCCTGCTGCCGTTCCCCCACAGGGCAATGGAAACGGCAATGGCAATGGAAACGGAAACGGGAATGGCGAAGGAACACAATAAGGAGAAAAAGCGTGAATTCATTGGAATTCACGCTTTTTTTATTTCGATCAAATTCATCCTGTAAAGTAAGTACCAGCGATGCTTCCGTAAATCTCACTTTCATGCTCACCAGAGTTACCAGCGAAAATTACCGGAGATCACTCTGCAACTTCATTTTAAGGCTTATTTCAGCGTAATTCACAGGAGGGTATTCGGTTATCCTAAAACGTTCGTTATAGGGAAGTTGTTATTCTTCTGATGGTATTTCCCTTTATGATAAGATATAGGAAAATCTAAATGAACATGGTGATCATGTGACTAATAAAAAGATACTTATTGAACGTCCAACAGGAGCACTATTGTCTACCAATGATAAAAAGAAAGAGAGCATTTGGCGCTATGATAATTGTTATAAAATGATCTTTTCAATAAACGGATCTATGAATTATCAAATGAAAAGAAATGATTTTACTCTTTCAAAGGAACAATTCATTATTGTTAATCCATACGATGAACATAAGCAGCTTGCAATAGAAAACCACAAATTTCTTATTGAACTAGATCCTTTGTTCTTAAATGAAATAGCAAATTCATTTAACTTTAATAATTACGATATTCAATTCGCAAATTCTATTCAAAAAAATCCTCAGATCACCCAGTGGGCTCATTTTGTAAATGAACATGCATCTATGTACGATGAAAAAATAGATAATTCAGTGGCTCTTTTTTTGGACCACAGCTTGGCCCAATTAGCCATCCTATTGATCAAAAACACAGTTGGAATTCATACTCAAACATGGAATGTAAACAGTTTTAAAACCATTAGTCCCTTGATATATAAAACGATGGAAGCGATAATGGAAGATTATAAGCATCAATGGACTTTACATGAGATGGCAAACATCTCAAATCTTAGTAAATATCAATTTGCTCACTTATTTAAAGAAATTACGGGTTTGTCACCATATTCCTGGCTACAATTATATCGCATAATACGTAGCCAAGAATATTTAAAAAATACGGGTAAAAGCATATTAGATATTGCACTAGATTGCGGTTTTTCATCTGTTTCCGTTTATAATCAGCTATTTAAACGCCTGTATGGAGGTACTCCCGGTACTTTTCGTAAAAAACTAACAAGGTAAACCAAAGTAAATAAGAGCATTAATCCACCACAAACTTTGAATAGTACATGTGTAGACACGAAGGAAGATAAATATCCAAATAAGCCTAGAGATACGACATTAGAAAAATATAAAAGTACCGAGTTAAAGCTGAATCCACGTCCTAATTTATCATTAGGGAGGAGCTTTTGTAGTATATATACTCTTGAAAGACTTGCTATAGGTAACCCTACGGCAGTTATAAAAACGCCAAGAAAGTATATAGGCAGCTGGTATGAAACACCCAAAATAACGATTCCCACACTCCAAATGATGGTACCTAAATAATAAATTTTAATCGTTAGCTCCTTCCAAATAAATGGAATCAGTATATTTGTGATCACAACAGCAGCACCATACCATCCCAAGAGAATGCTGTACCATTGTTCACCATTAGGAACTGTTTCTACAATTTGTAACAATAAGCCTACCTGCCAAACCCAGGTATTACAAAAAACCATGATGAAGGTGACTAAAAACAACTTTTTAAGTGTAATATCTGATTTTAGCCATATACCAAATTCTTTAATAGAGTAAAATATGTGATATGTTTTATTACGTTTAGTAAGGGGAGATCTATCTTCATTCACTTGAATTTTACCTATAAAAAAAGCACTAATAAGATAGGTAACCGCATCTAATGTAAATAAATGGATTTCTCCAATGGTATGTATAAATCCAACAACAATGAGAGGAGATAATACTTGAACACCTCTGGTTACTGTATCTAACAAGCTATTGGTGGTTGTTCTTTCTTCCGCTTTTGTGATTATTGGTAATATAGCACGATGTGACGGGTTAAAGAAACAACCTAAGGTCTGAATAACAAAGCTTAGCACGATTAAGTACCAATAGTTCAGCATTCCAAAATGATTAATTATAACTAAGGAAAAAATGATAGGGACTCGAATAAGATCAATGAGTATCATTAAAGATTTTTTATTTACCCAATCCGCATACACTCCCCCGATCAGTCCAAACAAAAGATAAGGTAGAGCTTGTGAAATGGCTATACCTGTTGTATGGAGACCTGATCCTGTTAACTCATAAGCCAGGAAGAGGAAAGCTAAACCTGAAACAACATCACCTAAACTAGAAGCTCCTGCGCCGGCTATATAAAAGACAATATTTCTGTTCCTTAATACTTTTAGATCCATATAAATCACCTCATATAAAGGTTACGATAATAAGAGGATTTCTTTCGTTATTTATATTGCTGCTTTTTATAGCAACATCAGTGTTATAAGCAGGAAAAATGAATTGATAAAATAATGACTATAAAGTTGAGGTGTAAGAAACCAGGAGGAGAATTAGGAATTGGTACTCTTTTATTAAACACTCTAACACTGGTCCAAGTAGAAATGGAGCATCAAAACAATGGGTATCAGTAGCCAAAGGAAATCAAAAAGGGATACCATTCTATGAAGGAGGCTTTGTTTTTCAAAATGAACGAACAAATTATTTCTAATAGATATTAAAGAAAAGTTTAAATTTCTTCTCTAGGTGAGGTTATTTAAATAAGTAAAAAGACGATTTCACCTTAGAGTAGGGAAAATCGTCTTTTTACTTCCAGAAAACGTATTATTCGGTACCCCGTTAAGAGGAAACCTTATGTCTATGTATCAGGAAAGCTTGCTTTACCCTTCCCCTGCCCTCTTGCCGGGTAGAAGAAGGAGATAACTCCGCCAATAAAAACAAGCAGTCTATGAGACTGCTGAAGGATTTGCTATGTACGTACCGGCATGAACGCAGCAATTTATTTAGAAGTGCCGTTTTTTAATCGCCTGCTGTACAGCATATATTTTTTTGAATTCTTCAAATAGTTGCTGAAGCTGAATGAATGAATGATACTGTTCTGGCCTTGATAGTACAAACTGCAATCGCTCTCTGCAGTTCACAGGTGCATTGCTGCTTTGTTGAAGCTGAATCAGGCTCACTGCCTCTTCTACCGGGAGTGAAGCACTCCAGCAAATACAGTTAATCAGCAGTGCTGCTGAAATGGCTGTTTGTTTCCCATTCAGCTGTTTTTTTTGAAGACTGGTTAACATACTCTTTTCAGAAACTTTCCATGCCTCCAGAAGAAGAGGCAGAGTTTGTTCCGGTGTATTCCAAGGAGTGTGCCAGGCTTGTCCATTTTTATTCAAAATATCAAATATGAAAGGATACTGCAAAAGCACCTCCTGGATGCTCTTCCCTTCCAAAGACACAGCTATATAGTCTTCGTCATAAAAAGGGGGGATTCTGAATTCAGCAGGAATCACAATCTCAGCCATTTACCGGTTCCTTGTTTTTCATTCTCTTCTTTCCTTCTCTGCAAAGATGCAGCAGCGGACATATTTCACATTGAGGCGTTTGAGCTTTACAATGATATCTTCCGAAGAAAATCATATTATGATGTGTATCCGACCATTCATCTTCAGGTATTTTTCTCATTAAGGTTCTTTCCACTTCAAGGACTGAATCTTTCCACCTGCAAATTCCAAGCCTTTTGCTGACCCTTTCTACATGAGTGTCTACTGCGATTGCCGGTATATCAAAAGCTACTGATACAACAACATTTGCAGTTTTCCTTCCAACTCCGGGAAGCTTCGTCAGCTCATCTCTGTCTCTTGGCACCTCTCCTTGATATTGTTCCAGCAGCAACTGACACATATTTCGAATATTTTTGGCTTTATTGCGGAAAAGGCCGATTGAACGAATATCATTTTGCAGTTCTTCCAAAGACACCGCAAGATAATCTTCAGGTTTTTTATACTTCTGAAACAGTGATGCTGTTACTTTATTAACGAGTGCGTCAGTGCATTGTGCTGACAATGAAACAGCCACCACAAGCTCAAAAGGATTGGAATGAACCAATTCACAGTGTGCCTCAGGAAACATGTTGCTCATAGTATCAAGAATTTCACGCATTTGTGCTTTCGTTGCCATAAGCTGTCTTCCTTTCTTCCTTTTCAAAAAGCTTTATGATCTAACTAATTAGCTCAGCAGGACACTAACACATTCCTGCAGGCTCCTGAATCACCTTATGTTTTATACTGAATGATATACTCTTCTGAAGATAAATCTTCCAAGTGACAACTCCAGGCCATTCACCCATTCCTTGCTTCTTCAAAAAAAATAAGGAGAAAAGTCTCTCCTTTATAGCATCTCTTAACTTTCAAGCCAGTTGTAAAAAGGAACTTTTCGAACATAATCTTTATGAGAATCGTTTTCGGCGCTTCGGTCTTTTTGTTGATGCTGCCTGAATTTCTTTCCATGATTCCGTGCCTGCTCAATGGTTTTTATCCCGTTTTTCTTCCATTCAAACAGAATTCGATCTATATACCGAAAATTTAATTTCCCTGATATCACCGCTTCACGCAGAGCTGCCTTAATAATTATGGGATCGTGATAATCCTGGTCCAGCCAGATGGAGAACGTCTCACATTCAAACGGAGAGAGCGGTCTGCCGAATTCCTGCTCAAACACTGTGTAAAGGCTGTTTTCTAATTCTTTCTCCAACAATTTATGCTCAGCAGCCTGTTCATGCTGAAGACTGTCATACAGCCTTTCCCATAATGGTTTTAGGGAGTACTTTTCATACATAATTGTATCCTGCTGAAATTCTTCTATGTGAAGGAAACCTCGCTGCATAAGGCTGCGAAGCATAGAGGTACATGATGTAGTGGAGATGGACATCTGTTCAGACAGCTGTTCCGGAGTAGGAAAGAAGATTCCCCTTTGAATATAGTATTGAACTTTCAGTATCATGATAAATTCTGCTTCGTTCAATCCCAGGTTTGCGTATTTCTCTATCAGCAGCGCTGGAATCGTAAAATGGCCGCTTTCCTGGAAAGCAATAAATTGTTCCTTATTCATTGAAAACACCTCATCATCAAGTATAGCATGCTGACAAAAATTCATATATGGCAATCATTGAACAAAAAAGCCTCCTCTCCGAAAATTATGAAAGGAGACTTTCTTTTTATGATGCAGTATTGCTGCGTTATCAAAAAGCTGTTCACATCAGTTAAGCTCTTCGCTGAAAAAATATCTATGCAGCCGGACGTTGGTTTTTAAAGTCTCAACGTCTCTAACTCAAAGCGAATACAGCCTGATATTAAGGATATAGGCGGTTTAAAAGACGCGGGAATGGAATTGTTTCCCTCACGTGTTCCACTCCGCTGAGCCATGCGACTGTCCGTTCAAGCCCAAGTCCGAAACCTGAATGCGGCACAGAACCATATTGGCGAAGTTCAAGATACCATTTATAAGCATCAGACTCCAGCTTGTGCTCTTCAACTCGCTTTTTAAGGAGTTCGTAATCATGAACTCTTTCGGAACCGCCGATGATTTCTCCGTAGCCTTCCGGAGCGATTAAATCTGCACATAGCACAAGATCTTCCCGGTTCGGGTCAGGCTGCATATAAAATGGTTTTAAGCTTGTCGGCCAGTGGGTGATAAACACAGGCATTTCATGGGCTTCAGCAATTGCAGTTTCATGCGGAGCTCCAAAATCATCTCCCCATTGAATATCTGTGAAGCCTTTTTCATGAAGAAAAACAATGGCTTCATCATACGTAACACGCGGGAACGGAGCCTTTATTCTTTGAAGCTTTTCAAGATCTCTTCCCAGGACCGAAAGCTCCAGCCCGCAGTTGTCAAGAACACTTTGCACGATGAATGACACATAATTTTCCTGCACCACCAGGTTGTCTTCGAATTCATAGAAAGCCATTTCAGGCTCAATCATCCAGAATTCAATAAGATGGCGTCTTGTTTTTGATTTCTCGGCTCTGAATGTAGGGCCAAATGAAAATACTTTTCCAAGAGCCATTGCTGCAGCTTCCATATACAGCTGCCCGCTCTGTGATAAGTAAGCATCCTCATCAAAATATTTAGTAGCGAAAAGCTCAGTTGTCCCTTCAGGAGCGCTTCCTGTCAGAATTGGCGGGTCAACCTTTACAAATCCTTCTTTATTAAAGAACTCATATGTAGCCCGAATTACTTCGTTTCTAATTTTCATTACAGCATGCTGCCTCTTTGAACGCAGCCATAAGTGACGGTGGTCCATTAAGAATTCTGTTCCATGCTCTTTAGGAGTGATAGGATAATCGACTGCAGAATGGATGACTGAAAGCCCTGATACTGATAGCTCATACCCAAATGGAGACCGCTCGTCCTTTTTCACTGTACCCTTAACATATACTGACGTTTCCTGTGTAATTGATTTAGCAAGCTGAAAAATCTCTTCTTCTACTTCAGCTTTTACAACAACACCCTGAATAAAGCCTGTTCCGTCGCGCAGCTGCAAAAAAGCAATTTTGCCGCTTGAGCGTTTGTTGGCAAGCCAGGCTCCAATCGTGACTTCCTGTTCAACATATTTATATACTTCAGCTATTGTTGTTTTCAATTTCAAGTTCCCTCCAAAATAGCACTGCAATTTAATCTATGTACGTAGAGATTATTATACTAGCTTGCGAAAGCTAAGGTCAACACAAGAAAAATTGTCATCTTCCATCACTGCATGAAAAGCGGCTACTTGCCGCTTTAAGATTGAAATTGGCTCATATAGCGCTGAATACGGGATAACGCCTCTTCAAAAGTCTCCAGTGAAGTAGCATAAGAAAGCCTGATATAGTCAGGTGCACCAAAACCTGATCCAGGAACAACCGCTACTTTTTCTTTTTCAAGAAGCTGTGCGGAAAATTCATCCACATCTTTGCAGCCCGCCATTTCAGCAGCTCTTTTCACATTCGGGAACAAGTAGAACGCTCCCTGAGGCTTCAGGCAGCTGAAACCCGGGATGCTGTTGAGCTTTTCGTGCACCGTGTTCAATCGCTGCTCAAATGCTGCTCTCATTTCTTCAACGGCTTCTTGAGGCCCTTCGTAGGCAGCAACAGACGCATATTGTGCAATGCTCGTAGGATTGGATGTACTGTGGCTCGCCAGGTTGGTCATCGCTTTTATGATGTCTTTGTCTCCAGCTGCATAGCCGATTCTCCATCCTGTCATGGAATGTGATTTGCTGACGCCGTTAATAATAATGGTATGTTTTTTAATATTTTCTGAAAGCTGTGCTACTGACACATGCTGATTTTCCCCGTACACCAGCTTTTCGTATATTTCATCTGATACAATCAATATGCCTTTTTCAGCACAATACTCTCCAAGCTCTTTTAATTCTTGTTCATTGTACAGCATACCAGTCGGGTTGCTTGGTGAATTGATGATAACAGCTTTTGTTTTATCTGTTACAGTTTCCTGAAGCTGCTGCAGCGTAATTTTAAACTGATTTTCTTCAAGGCCTTCCACATACACCGGACTGCCTCCGGCAAGCTTTACTTGTTCCGGATAGCTTACCCAGTAAGGAGTTGGGATAACCACTTCGTCTCCTTCGTTTAAAATGACTTGAAAAAGAGTATAAAGTGCATGCTTAGCCCCTGAGCAGACAATAATTTCATTACGGGAATAATTCAGGCCTTGATCCAGCTTAAATTTGTTTATAATGGCATCTTTCAGTCCGTTCGTTCCCCCGGAAGGTGTATACTTTGTAAAACCTTCCTTCATTGCTTCCTCCGCTGCCTCAATAATATGCGTCGGCGTGTTAAAGTCAGGTTCCCCTGCACCCAAACCGATGACGTTATGCCCCTCCGCTTTCAGTTCTGCTGCTTTTGCAGTAATGGCAAGCGTAGTTGAAGGTGTTAATGCTGCTACTCTTTTCGCCAGCTCCATTGTGATTCCCCCTATTTAATCGCAGAATGTTTAATAATGTCTCCAGTCGTAAAGTCTATATAATCATAAGTATAACGATCATGTTCGTCGATATACTTTACCTCCCAAAGCGGGATATTTTTTTCCATTCCAAGCTGTATGCCCGTGATGCGCTTTGGATTGTACTGCTGAATAATGCTCTGGGCATTTTCTTTTGAAATTCCTGAAGCTTTTTCTTTCACAATCACCTCAGGTTCGCTTTCATCCTTTACCCAGGCATACACCTCTGTACCGTCCTCAGCGGTTCCGCTGATCACATAATAATGCTCCTGGCCGTAAAAGCTGTTTACCGAACTTATGCCTGCTACATTGCCGTTCGCAGCGGCGGTTTCAGCTGCTGCACTGTGGCCTGATGTTTTCTGCTTCATTGCTGTCTGATAAATGGAATTGGCATAAATGCCTGCAGCAGCTCCAAAAACTAACAGGATGCCCAGCACGATAAGTATTTTATTTCTCATCGTAATTTCTATGTCCTGTATATTGAAAATACTGCTTTTGATTTGTCTTCCTGGTCAAGAGCCAGTCCAAACATCAGATTTTCCTTTTTTAAAGTTCTGTTTAAAGTATCCACTATTTTGTAAAGATCATCAGAATTTTCTATCGTGACTGTTGAAAGAATTTCAATCCTGCTTTCCATAGCAATTCCTCCTACTACCAACAAATATTGTTACTTATATGTCTTCAGCTGCGGGAGATAATAAGCTTACACAGCAGCAGCTGTTTTACATGAACCCATTATAACAAGAAATTTGACGAATCGTGAAAATAAATTTCTCCAACCCCACACCTTATTGAGCCTGTGTCTGACACAGGCTTTTTTTAAATGTGTTTACCCTTCGCTCCTGGACTGACCTGCAGCTTTGATCAATGATCTGCCAGCCACCTTTTGGCAATTTCCTCGAGCTCCCCCATTGGCCTTTCATAATAATCAGCTTGAGGAAGCGACTGGATAAAGTGCTTACCATACCTTGTCGTACTGATCCTTCTATCGAGAATGAATAGCACACCTTTATCATCCTTTGTTCTAATAAGCCTTCCAAATCCCTGTCTGAAGCGGAGAATGGCTTCTGGAAGAGAATATTGGTAAAAGGCATTGCCGCCCTGCTTTTCAATTTTTTCAGATCTGGCTGCAGCAATCGGCTCATCAGGGGGCTGAAAAGGCAGCCTGACAATCATCAGGGATGACAATTCTTCACCGGGAAAGTTAACCCCTTCCCAAAAGCTTGCTGTACCCAGCAGGATCGCTTTAGGAAATTGTTTGAAGTTTTTCGTTATTTTAGAACGGCTTCCACTTCCCGTGCCCTGTGCAAGAAGGACAAATTCAGAAAGAGAATCATCTTCTTTCAGCAAAGAATTGGTCTTCTTCAGCATATCGAAGGAATTGAATAAAATCAGCATTCTCCCTCCGACTGCCTGTGCTGCTGAAGAAATATGGGTGGCAATTGCAGAAATAAAAATATCCTGTGGAACTTGATTAATATTAGGCATATCAGTCGGCACAAAAATTTTGGCCTGCTCCTTGTAAGAAAAGGGCGATTCGTATAATGCTGTCCTAGGGTAAAAATGATTCAGCCCGAGAGACTGAATGATGTAGTCGAATGATCCCCTCACACTCAGTGTTGCTGAAGTCAGCACAACACTTTTTCTTGCAGAGAAAAAGCGATCTGCAAGAATATTGGAAATGTCAACAGGCTGAGAATAAACAGACACTGCGTTTTTAGCCCCTCTTGCCTGTGCCTCAATCCAGGTAACTTCATCTGAAGAGGCCTGGAAAAACAAAGCGTCTATTTTCTCATACAACTCTTTAAATATATAGATAAATTGAAAATAGGACTTGTGCTCACCCTTAGTGATACCGTTCATATCTTTTGCCTCTGGATACAAGGCATGCATGTCTTTTTTCAAGAGGTTAACGAGATCCAGCAATAAAAATTTCACTCTGCTTCCGGCCTCTATGATTCCCTGCCAATGCCTGTTTTTTTCTTTAAGAAGCTGATACCGGTAGTTCACTTTGTTGGACTGTCCCTGCCCTGCTTTTTTTGCACCGTAAGAATGAAGTGCAGAAAAAAAGACATTCGCATCTTCTATCAGCAATGGAAGAATGCTTTTTACTTTTTCATAATGCTGAATTGTTAACCCGTTTTGCACAGCCTCTTTTTGCATATTCTTCAGAAGCCCTTCGTTTTCAAGTCTGTTCGCTTGAAATACAAAGTCATTATAAGAAAGCCGTTCACCGAAAAAGCGGCTGGCCGCCCGTTCAAATTGATGTGCTTCATCAATGATCATGGATGAATATGATGGAAGTGCATTGGAATTCTCCGCTATATCACTGAGAAGGAGGGCATGATTTGTTACGATGATGTTTGCCGAATCTGCCAGGTTCCTCGCTCTGTTATAGAAACAATGGAATTCCCATTCATCCTGAATTTTCTCTTCGCTTGCTTCATGGTGGATTCTTTCCCACAGGAAGGCTCCGCCTGAAGGAAAATTCAATTCATCAATGTCGCCGGTCAAGGTTTCAGTCAGCCAGATCAGTATTTGAGCTTTCATCAGCAAAACATCATAATTATCATCTTGATCATGAAGTGCGGCCTGAAATTTCCTTAAAGATACATAGTGTTTTCTTCCCTTGAGCAGAGCGGCTCTGAATGCCAGCGGTGACGAAGTTTTAAGAAGAGCAACTTCCCCTTCCATAATTTGCTGCTGAAGCTGTGTTGTATACGTGCTGACAACGACTGGTACAGATTTCCGCAGGGAATAGTAAATCGAGGGAAGAAGATAACCCAATGTCTTTCCATTACCCGTTCCCGCCTCAAGCAATGAATGCTGATTGTCTGAAAAAGAAGTATAAACATCATTCATATATTGAATTTGGCTGTTTCTTATGTCATAACCAAACTTTTCTTTTAGAGTATTCAGCGTGTTATCCATGTAATCCTGGAAAGAGAACTGCTTGTCCTTCTCCTCCGGATGTATATCAGGGGAATCAAATTTTCTCAAAGCCAGCGACCCTGCCATCTCAAAACGCCCGTCTTTTTTCTTATCGAGACGAAGCAGATTAAGTGAGACCAGCTCTTCAAGAATTTCATCAATATCACTGATAAAAGAAGCAGAAAGTTTCTGAAGGCTTTGAAGCGATACAACCGGGAGCTCCTGAAATTTAGCAAGAATCTTTAACAATATTTCTGCAGTCACTTCAGCATCACTATCAGCTCTATGAGGATGATCATGTTTGATGCCAAGTTCTTCTGAGAGTTCTGTCAGCTTATAGCTTGATGACTGCGGATAGGCAATTCTGGCGAGCTCAACAGTATCAATAAGCCCGCCTTGAAACCGGGGCATACCTGATTGCTGAAGTTCTTCCTGAATAAAAGCAAGATCAAAATAAACATTGTGGGCAACAAAATATGCGTCTTCCAGCATTTCTGATATTGTTTTCGCAACTTCTTTAAATGGAGGGGCATCTTCAACCATTTGCTGTGTGATTCCTGTCAATTGTTCAATGAACAGCGGGATTTCAGTATATGGGTTGATAAAGCTCGAAAAAGTATCCACTATTTTCTGATTTTCCACTACAACTGCGGCAATTTGAATAATCCGGTCTCCCTTTTTTGGAGAATTACCAGTTGTTTCTACATCTACAACGACAAAACGCTGCTTTTTCATGTTCAGCACCTCTAAATTTTCAATCCTGTTACTTACGCTTATGTTATGTATGTTCTCTGTTTGATAATGAAAAACCCCCTGTAAAAGGGGGAATACTTATTTATAATATTGTGGAAGCAGGCTCCTGGCCGATAATTTCAACAATATCATTAGATTCATTCATGATTGCCACTTTCGGCTGGTGGGCAGGCACCCGTTCTTCTGGAATGAAAGCATAGGAAATAATAATTACCACATCGCCTTCTTGAACAAGCCGGGCTGCTGCTCCATTAATACAAATAACCCCAGAGCCTCTTTGTCCGGGAATGATATAGGTCTCAAACCTGGCTCCATTATTGTTATTTACAATCTGAACTTTTTCGTTAGGCACCATTCCAACTGCATCAAGAATGTTTTCATCTATAGTGATACTGCCAACATAATTAAGGTTGGCTTCTGTAACTCTTGCACGGTGTATTTTGCCATTCATCATTGTTCGAAACATGTTTTTCCCCACTTTGTATAAAATTAAGGATTTTATTGATGATTCAAAGTAATATTATCAATAAGCCGCGCTTTTGTAAACTTAACTGCAGCAGCCAAAATGAGTTTTCCGTTTATTCTGTCGACAGGTTCCAAGCTCGGATACGACAAAAGTGATATATAGTCGATGCTAGCTGAAGTATGCGTTTGTAAATAGGCAGTTACAGCTTTGACAACTTCATCAGGATCTTTTTCACCTTCATCTATTAGTTGTTTCCCTAAAGAGAGCGCTCTATAAATCGAAGGCGCTTCTTTTCTTTCATTTTCGGTAAGATTCACATTTCTCGAGCTTTTTGCAAGACCGTCTTCTTCACGCACAGTTTCAATTGCCCTTAGTTCGGTGGAAAAATAAAGATCTTCAATTAATCCTTCTACAATGGCAACCTGCTGTGCATCTTTCATTCCAAAATAAGAGGTGTCAGGCGCAACTATATGGAATAGCTTAGTCAGTACCGTAGCCACTCCGTCAAAATGCCCTTCCCTTGACTTCCCGCAGAGAGCGTTCGTCCTCTTATGCACGTTCACCGTTGCAAAAGGCTCCCCACGGTACATTTCTTTCACAGAAGGAGCAAAAATCAAGTCTGCGCCCTGCTCTGCGGCAAGCTCCCTGTCTCTGTCCAGATTTCTTGGATAAGCATCAAAGTCTTCATTTGGGCCGAACTGAAGGGGATTTACAAAAATGCTGACAATCACTCTGTCATTTTCACTTTTCGCACTGCTGATTAACTTCAAATGGCCTTCATGCAAGTAACCCATTGTAGGCACAAATCCAATTGATCTGCCTTCCTGACGGTATTGGGATATTTTATTCTTTAATTCCGCAATTGTCTCAACAGTTTTCATTTTTTACCTCCGTAAAGGGCCTCCAGCTCTTCCTCTTTCATTGTAAATGTATGTTGAAGCTCTGGAAAAGCACGCAGCTTCACTTCTTCTTTATATGATTTCAGTGCTTGATGAATTTGCTGATCTATATGACTATACTGCTTAACGAATTTGGGAAGCCTGTCAACTCCATAGCCGATTAAGTCATGATACACTAAAACCTGTCCGTCTGCGGCGCTGCCTGCTCCAATTCCGATTGTTGGAATACTGAGCACGCTGCTTATCTCCTCAGCAATCTGCCTTGGAACACATTCCAGTACAAGAGCACAAGCCCCGGCTTCTTCGCACTTTTTAGCATCCTCTATCAGCTTTCGGGCAGAATCAGCGTCTTTTCCCTGCACCTTATAGCCCCCCAATACCCCCACTGATTGAGGCGTAAGGCCTAAATGTGCTACAACTGCAATTCCGCTCCTAGTGAGGGATGAAATCATCTCAACAACTTCACCAGCCCCCTCAAGCTTTACAGCATCAGCCAAGCCTTCTTGAATGATTTTAGCAGCATTTCTCAATGTTTCTTCCCTGGAAATATGGTAGGACATAAATGGCATATCAGTCACAATAAATGTGTCAGGCGCCCCATTTCTCACAGCTTTTGAATGATGAATCATATCGCTTAGCGTAACCTTCACTGTTGACTCATAGCCGAGAACAACCATTCCAAGCGAATCTCCTACAAGGATCATATCGATTTCAGCTTCCTCAGCTCTCTTTGCAGATGGATAATCATAGGCGGTAATCATCGCTATCGGCTCTTTTTCCTTTTTCATCTTCAAAAAATCTTTGACTGTTTTCAAATTGTTTCCCTCCTCACACTTGAGGAACCCAATTACTGAATACATGAAAAAAACCTTCTTCACAAGGAAGAAGGATCGTATCATGACAGCATCAGTTTGCATCCCTCTGTCCCAGTCCCCAAAAGGATCAAGGCAGAACTATTTTTCGGTTACAAAACTTTCTTAAGGTGCAGCTCCACAGGGGATACTACCCAGAAAAAGTATACCAAAATAAAAGACATTATCCAATATTAACAATCAATTTCGATATCTGCCGAATAAATCTTTTCAATCCTGCCATCATATGTATGCACCAGCAGAACACCATCATCATCAATTCCTACAGCTTTGCCTTTCACAGATCCATGAAGTGTTCTTGCAATGATCTGCCTGTTCAGGCTGATGGCATATGCTTCCCAAAGAAGCTTTACAGGGCTGAATCCGTGCTGAAGATATTGTTCATACAGCTCTTCAAAACGAAACAGAATATGCTGAATAAGCAAAGCCCTGTTTATAGATTCCTTTTTTTCAATCATTACAGAGGTTGCAATGTTCCGCAGCTCTTCAGGAAAATCATTTATCTGCTGATTCACATTGATTCCGCACCCAATAATGACGGAATGGACTCCATCTGCTTCTGCTTGCAGTTCTGTTAGTATGCCGACAAGTTTCTTTCCATTCATCATGATGTCGTTCGGCCATTTGATTACAGGGTGCAGTCCCGTCACTTCCTCTATCGCCTGAACAATTGCCACCGCTGTAAGCAAGGTAAGCTGCGGTGTTTTATTTACTGGAATAGACGGCCGTAAAATCATGCTCATCCATATCCCGGTGCCTTTTGGAGAATGCCAGCTTCTCGACATCCTTCCCCTTCCTTCTGTTTGTTCCTCTGCAAAAACAACAGTGCCTTCGGGAGCACCTTCTGCTGCAAAGCTGTGAGCGATTTTCTGAGTGGATCCTGCTGATTGCTCATGCACGATCTGCCGGCCCATATATCTTGTTTTTAGTCCGATGGCTACCGCATCGCCGCTGATACTGTCAGGTTTGGAAAGGATTCTGTAGCCTTTGCGGCGGACAGCTTCCAACTCGTAGCCTTCTTTCCGCAGGTCTTCGATATGCTTCCAGACGGCTGTTCTTGAACAGCCCAGCAAATCACTTATGATTTGTCCCGAAACAAAATTCCCTTCCGCTTCCGAAAAAGCCTCCAGCAGCTGTTTTCTTATTAGAGATTGCATTTTTCCAGCCACTCCCTTATAGCACTTTCTGTATTGCACAGCCTTTTGTTTAATATTTCTCTTTCAGCACTGCCTAATATCTCCGCTATCCATGGCCCAGGCGTCTGCCTGTAAAACTGGGCAAGCTGCCTGCCATCTATTTGTAAATCACTTCTAGATTGGATTGGCAGCTGGCGATATTTCGCGGCTATCTTTTCCGAAGCTTCCTCCGAGAAAGTAAAGCAGCTTCTTAATCTTTCTACTGCACATGCAGCCTGCTCTGACCCTGTTGAATACAGCAGTTCCAGAGTCCAGCCGGATACCATGACCTTCTCTGTTATGGTGCAATAGCTTTCAACCGTTTTTATAAGCTTAACCGGCAGCTTCCAGTCCCGAAGAAAAATCTGTAGTGATGCCGGATTCAGGGACCATACAGCTGCAGTCCATAATTCATCCGCACTCTGAAGCCTGTGAAGAGGAAGTGCCCCCAATGACATCAGCTGTGCTGCCTTTTCGTTCAGTCCCGGCAGGTGCTTGTACAAGTCTGTTTCCACCAAAAGCCTGACACCTTCCCCGACACCCGGACCCCTCAGCAGCTTTTGAAATTCAGCAGTCTTTCTTTCTGCAGAAATATGCTGAAGCAAAGAACCATGAGTGCTGATCGCAGCGAGTGTAAAGGGGCAGAGTTTAAAATCCAGCTGACTTACGAAGCGCACTGCTCTCATCATTCTTAGAGCATCTTCCGAAAACCGGTCTGCTGCTTTTCCAACCGTTCTGAGAATTCTTTGCTGCAAGTCTTTCCTGCCTTCAAAGTAATCAATGACTTCCCCGTCTGCATCCATTGCCATCGCATTGATAGTAAAATCTCTTCTTTTCAAATCTTCCTTTAGTGAAGCAATAAACACTACGCCGGCGGGGCGCCTGTGGCCGATGTACTCACTTTCCTGCCTGTAGGTAGTGACTTCATAAGGCTCCCCATGTTCCAGAACAATGATTGTCCCATGTTCTGCTCCAACATCTATCGTTTTTTTAAATAAGTTTTGTATGTCCCTGGGCTTGGCAGATGTAGCAATATCAATATCTCCGATGCTTCTTTTCAAAAGAGAATCCCTGACAGAGCCCCCGACAAAATACGCCTCATATCCGGCATCTTGAAGCTTTTGCAGAATCGGAAGAGCTGATTGAAATTCGGACTGCAAGGTTACTCCCCCTTCTTTAAAACGCTCCTGTAAATATCTTCGTACTGCTTTACAATTTCTGAAGAATGAAACCTTGCAGTTCCTTCAGAGATTGCACGCTCAGAAAAAGTTTCATGCTTTTCAGGGTTTTCGAGCAGCGAAAGTGATTTAGAGACAATCTCCTCGATGCTGCCAACTTCACAAATGTATCCTGTTACACCATCTTTAATGACTTCAGGTATTCCGCCTATATCAGTTCCGATGCAAGGTACGCCGCAGGCCATTGCCTCTAAAAGAACAAGCCCGAAGCTTTCTTTTTGAGAAAGAAGAAGCATCAGATCACTTATAGAATACAGCTCCGCCAAATTTTCCTGTTTTCCTAGAAACAGCACAGCTTCTTTCAGCTGAAGGTCACTAACAAGCTTGCAGACCGCAGTCATTTCAGGGCCGTCCCCAACCAATATGAGCTTAGAATCCACGTTTTTTTGTATGAGGTGAAAGCAATTGACCACATCACTTACTCTCTTAACCTGGCGGAAGTTTGATACATGAATCAATACTTTTTCATGATCTGCAATTCCAAGTTCTTTTTTTAAGCCAGAGTCTTCTCTTTTGTAATACACTCTTTCATCTATAAAATTATAAACTGTTTCTATTTTTTTGCTGGGGCGCAGCAAGTCATATGTTTCTTGAACAAGCGCATTTGATACTGCAGTGACTGTATCCGAAGATTCAATTCCAAACTTAATCAGCTCAGACATTGACTGATCATGCCCTAGAACAGTGATATCGGTTCCGTGGAGAGTTGTCACAATTTTCAAATGATCACCTACCATCTGCTTTGCTAAAAATGCACAAACAGCATGGGGAATGGCATAATGAACATGAAGAATATCCAATTTTTCCCGATTAGCAACCTCCGCCATTTTGCTTGCAAGCGCCAGGTCATACGGTGGATATTTAAAAACAGAATATTGATTCACTTCCACTTCATGAAAATAAATGTTTGTCATCAGTTTATTGAGCCTGAAAGGGAGACTTGATGTTATAAAGTGTATTTCATGGCCCTTCTCAGCAAGAAGCTTGCCAAGCTCGGTAGCAACTACTCCAGATCCTCCAACATAAGGATAGCATGTGATTCCAATTTTAAGCTTTTTCATCTTCTATTCCCCTAACAAATCTTTAGATAAAAGCAGAGAAAGCCTGATGCAGCAGCGTCTCTCAGCTCAAGATACCCTCTCTGCCCTACCTTCTTGCCCTGCAGGCAATATTTTTTTTCCATCTAAAGCAGCCTGTAGCATGGCGTGTGAAAAGGCTGCCGTGCTTGTTTCCTTCTTAATGAACCAACAGCAGCAAGTGTTCACAAGCTTCCCTGCCATCCATTTTCATTGTAGCCGAAAAGCTGATAAAATTATCAAAAGCATAAGTTCTTACACTTATTATGTAGGTGAAAGTTGCTTTTAAAGTTCAGCCTCTGTTTGCAGGCATGGCCAGAGCATACACTGCTCCTATCCAGCAAATCATACCTCCGCTTTTTTGTTCCTTTTTATTCTTCTGACAGAGGAGTTTCTCCCTCTTCCTGAATAACAGTTCTCCAGGTCAGGTCTCCTCTTTGGAGTCCTTTAATCAAAATCTCTGCTGTCCCCATATTTGTAGCGAGAGGAACAGAGTAAACATCGCATAGACGAATCAATGCGGATACATCCGGTTCATGCGGCTGAGCTGTGAGGGGATCCCTGAAGAAGATAATCATATCCATTTCATTCTTGGCAATCATCGCCCCGATTTCCTGATCTCCTCCCATCGGGCCGGACTGAAAACGGTGGATGGGCAGCCCCGTTGCCTCATTAATTCTTAGGCCGGTAGTACCTGTCGCAAATAATTGATGAGATGCTAATACCTGTTGATAAGCAAGAGAGAACTGAACCAAATCGTTTTTTTTCTTATCATGTGCGATCAATGCAATTTTCATCGTTTCGCCTCCTATTCCATCAAATTTTCGAGACCGTACACCAACACATCAATTTTCATCGCTTGTTCCACTGCAAATTTTACCCCTGACATAAAAGACTCGCGATTGTATGAATCATGGCGGATTTTCAATGACTGTCCGTTTCCTCCGAATATAACCTCCTGATGTGCAATAAGTCCGGGCAGACGGATACTGTGAAGCCTGATACCGTCAAATTCTGCTCCTCTGGCTCCAGGCAGCAATTCTGTTTCATCTGGGTGGCCCTGCTGTTTGCTTTCGCGAACAGATGCTATCAGTTCTGCAGTTTTCATTCCAGTTCCAGAAGGCGCATCAAGCTTTTGGTCATGATGCATTTCAAGAATCTCTACATCCTCAAAGTATTTTGCAGCCATCTTAGAAAACTTCATCATTAATATGGCTCCGATTGCAAAGTTGGGAGCAATAATGGCACCTATTCCCTTCTGTTCTGTCAACCCTTCAAGCTCTTTCAAATCCGATTCCGAAAATCCTGTCGTTCCAACAACAGGCCTTACTCCGTATTCTAGTGCAAGCCTCGTATGTTTCTTTCCGATTTCCGGAGTTGTCAAGTCAATCAGGACATCGGGATTTGTTTCTGTAAAGCACTCAGTCATGCTTTCATAAATAGCAGCGTTAGATGTAAAGCCTTCCAGATCACTCAGCTGCATGCCGCCGAATTTATGATCAACCACGCCCACAAGCTCAAAATGGGCTGTTTCTTCAGCTAGCTTAACTGCTTCTCTGCCCATTCTTCCTCTTGGTCCTGCAATAACAACCTTGATTGTCTTTTCCATCGAGTGAATCCCCCTATAGTTCCTTTTTCGTCCAGCGGTCTTTATCTCTGGTTTGAAATTTATTCATGACCATGTCATGAGCTTCTTGCAGATCAATTTGAAGAGAGTTCGCTAAACAAATCACAACGAACAACAAATCGCCAAGTTCCTCTTCAATTGCTTTTTCTTTTTCAGTATCTTTTTTTGGTTTTTCACCGAACTGATGATTTACCTCTCTTGCCAGCTCTCCCAGCTCTTCAGTTAGCCTTGCCACCATAGCAAGCGGGCTGAAATAGCCTTCTTTAAACTGTCCTATGTATGTATCTACCTCTGCTTGCATTTCATGGATGCTTTTTCGGTCCATTATCCTTCACCTCAATTTTATTCTCTTCCATGTTAGCTAATCCTTGAAGCTTTGACAAATATTTCGAGTATATAAAATAAATTTGCCACTCCATTCATCTTCTACTATAATAGATTCGCTACAGAAAGAGTGAACAGGAGCTGAATATTTTGTTCTCTGAGATTAGAATCCGCAATATTATTTTTATTCTTGCCGGCTCAGCTATTTTTGCTTTTGGCCTTGTCCATTTTAACATGCAGAACAAGCTTGCAGAAGGAGGATTTACAGGTATCACCCTTCTCCTTTATTTTAGTTTTGGCATAGATCCTTCCATATCCAACCTCTTGCTGAATATCCCGATATTTTTCATAGGCTGGAAGCTTCTTGGAAGGATCACTTTTATTTACACTGTGTTGGGAACAGTCAGCTTATCAGTGTTTTTGTGGCTGTTTCAGCGCTATCAGATTCATATGCCGCTTTATGAGGATTTGGCACTGGCCGCACTTTTTGCAGGCGTATTTATCGGTGTTGGACTTGGAATTATCTTTAAGTACGGCGGAACTACCGGCGGAGTCGATATTATAGCGAGACTTGCTCATAAATATATCGGCTGGAGCATGGGAAAAACAATGTTTTTATTCGATGCGGCTGTGATCGCTGTTTCCTTGGCAGTCTATCTTTCCTATCGGGAAGCAATGTATACATTGGTGGCAGTATTCGTTGGAGCAAAGGTAATTGATTTTATGCAGGAAGGTGCGTATGCTGCAAAAGGCGCAACCATTATCTCCAGTAAAAACGAGGAGATTTCAGCCAAGATTTTGAAGGAAATGGACCGGGGAGTGACGGTTTTAAAAGGTCAGGGATCATTTTCAAAGCAGGATTTAAATGTCCTGTATTGTGTTGTCGGAAAGAACGAAATTGTAAAATTGAAATCAGTCATTACGTCCATTGATCCTCATGCTTTTGTTGCAGTCAGTGATGTGCATGATGTTCTCGGAGAAGGATTTACGCTTGATGAAAATAAGGCACCCCTTATCCGTTAACTTTAATGGTTCATAAAGGAGCGACTTCAACGCCCTTACCTTCACTAAAAAATAGGAAGCCTGCCGGCTTCCTATTTTTGTTGATCTGTATCCCGCTGATTTCTTCTTTCAGTTTCCGCTCTGTATTTCCTCCATCCAACATAGGTTAAAGTGGAAATAATAATGCTCCCTGTTGAAATGATGACCCAAAGCAGCGATGGATCTGCTTCATCTTTATGGGCCCTCTCAAAGATAGTTTTTAAGTCCTCTTCCATTACCAGCAGCTGCTTGGTTCGGGCAGTAGCCGGAAGGGAAAAAAACAGAGAATCCTCTACTACTGAAATGTGCGCATCCATTCTCTTAATCTCCTGGGGATGAACGTCCACCACTACACTAGGGTAGATCATATTATAAATGCCTGCGAATTTGCTCCAGCTGTATTGAAAGGATAGGGTATCCCCTCTCTCGGCACACCGCTTCAGATCTTGTAAAACAGTCATAACCGGCTCCTCAAAGGAACTCCACAAAGGATCGTATTGAGAGCCTAATGCATCAACTAGCAGCCTGAATTGGGTTACTGCCCTTACCTTCTCATCTTCTCTTGCTCCCCCTGAGCTCATCGCTTCGAGTGCATGCTGCTGAGAAATAGATATGGTCCTGAAATGCTCCTTTGGCATAGATTCTCCAAGCTCAGGCATTTTTTGAATCTCCTGCTCAAAGTATTTTAGTATTTCAGCTGACTCTGTAAACTTATTTTGCTTCGCCAGCTGATAGGCTGTATCTGAAAGCTTATTTAATGTGCCCCAGTCATGTGTTTCAACTGCCTGAACAATAACAGGCGCAGCAAGAAAAAAGAACACCATCATACCGGCTATTATTTTTTTCATCCTTGTCCCTCCTAAAACATCTATTAAAATTTATGAGGAAAGGGACAAGGATAGACCAAAAAACGCAGTAAACATTACTGCGCGAATGATAAGGAAAGTTTGTATGCTTTTTTCCTCACCACTAAATAATAGCCCAGGAAGATGGATAACATGCTGAGCCAAAATGTAAAATAACCGATTTGCGGAAGATAAATCATGAGGGAACCATATCTGGGCATCATGCCAAATACATAATCTATCACATCGTTATGCAGAGTCCACACTGCTGCTGCTGCTAAGTGGTAACTTTTAAATCTGTAGTAGGGGCTGTAAAGCAGTCCTTGAACAGCCATTCCCAGATGAGAGAAGATCAGCATATAGGCCTGCCATGCCATACTTCCTGTTTCTGCTAAAACGAGCAAATTCATAACTACTGCCCATATGCCATATTTAAACAGTGTTACAATCGCAAGCGCCTCAATGAAAGGGAGGTTTTTCTTGAACAGAAAACCTGCTATTGCAATCGTAAAAAATAAACTCGCAGTGGGACTATCCGGCACAAACACTAAAAACTTTGCCGGAGTAATGACTAGCTGCGGTATATACCATATGTAACCGTAAATCGTACCAAGCAGGTTAACCCAGAATATGAGCCATAAAAAAGGCCTGAAACTCAAGAAATTAAGCAGATTTTTCAAAAACATCACAGTCCTAACCATTTTATCTTTCTTTCACTAGCTCCCATTATAGCATGGGCACCACATTCCAGAAAAATCAACACGTTCTTAACTGGTTCATTTTGTCTGAACAGGACAGAAAAATGAAAAAGCTGACAATTGTCAGCTTTAGTCTGAAGTAACTTCTGAAATAAACTCTGAAAGAGTCTGAAGCTCTTCATCTGTACCCTTAAAAATCCCAGCCGGCATTTCACCCTGTCCCTCAACAGCGATCTTCGCAATCTCTTCAGGAGATAATCCAGTATCAACAAGAGATTTCCCTGCAGCTCCGCCTTGAAGAGTATCTCCATGACAGGAAACACAACCCTGTTCCTGATAAATTGCATAAGCATCAGATTCTGTGTCTATTGCAATCTCTTCCTGTATCTTTCCTTGCTCTGCAGCAGCTTCCCAGTTGTGGGATACGACTGATTCCCAGGTTAGATAAAAAATGGAAGCTACACCGAGAAGCATCATACCAGTTGCAATCGGACGTTTTGACGGCTTTCTCTCAGGCCCGCGGTCAATAAACGGTGCAAGAAGAAGTGCACCGAAAGCAAGACCCGGCATAATAAATGCGCCCAAAACTGTATATGGCCCTGCTGCAAACTCGTATTTCAGCAATTGATATAAAAACAGGAAGTACCAGTCTGGAAGTGGTATATATCCCGTATCAGTCGGATCCGCCACACGTTCAAGAGGAGACTGATGCGCAATTGTTAAACAGAGGTAGCCGATCAGAAACACGGCACCTACCAACCATTCTTTTAAAAGGAAATTCGGCCAAAACGCTTCTGTTTTTCCCGGGAATTCCGAATAATCTTTTGGAATATTTGGTTTTCTTTCCGCAGGAACACGCGAATCGCCTACAAATTTCATACCCTTACCGCGATGCATGCTTTCCCCTCCTTTATAAGGTGGTAATCAATAACATTTCTATAATATATAATTGCTATTTTACAATGGACCAGAAATACCCTGTTTGCGGATCATGATAAAGTGGGCAGCCATTAATCCAAACAGCGCTGCCGGCAGGAAGAATACATGAATTGCAAAGAACCGGGTTAAAGTTTGTGCCCCGACTATTTCCGGATGTCCTGCTAAAAGCGTTTTCACTTGTTCACCGATTAAAGGGGTTGCCGCAGCAATTTCCAGACCAACCTTAGTAGCAAACAGCGCTTTCATATCCCAAGGCAGCAAATAGCCTGTAAAACCTAAACCAAGCATAACAAAGAAAATAAGAACACCTACAACCCAGTTAAGCTCACGAGGCTTTTTGTATGCACCCTGGAAGAACACCCGAAGAGTATGTAGGAACATCATGACAATAACAAGACTCGCTCCCCAATGATGCATCCCGCGGACAATCTGTCCGAACGCGACTTCATTTTGCAGATAGTAAACAGATTCCCAAGCATTTTTAATATCCGGTACATAATACATTGTCAGAAACATTCCCGATAGAACCTGAATCACGGTTACAAAGAATGTAAGACCTCCAAAACAATAAACAAAAGCTGAAAAATGGTGAGCCGGGTTCACGTGTTCCGGAACTTCATGGTCAGCTATATCCCGCCACAAAGGCGTGATATCCAACCGTTCGTCAACCCAATCATAAATTTTATTTAACAACGATTACGCCTCCTTTGGTCTAGCTCCGCCAAGATACAGCCAGCCGTCCTTCACTTGATATTGATAATGATCCAGCGGTGCCAGCGGCGGTGTTCCCGGTACGTTTGTTCCGTCTTTGTCATACAGTCCGTAATGGCAAGGACAGAAAAATTTCTCAGGATTGCCTGGGTCGCTGTTCCAGTTTACAGTACACCCCAAGTGCTTGCATACCGGAGATAGGGCTACTATTGTCTCGCCTTCTTTGTAGACCCATGCCGACCTTGCTTCCTCAGATTCATACCATGCATCAACCTGCTGAATTTTAAAGTCAACACGCTGCGGCTCTTCAGTTAATTCGTCTACTTTTTTCACCTGAACCAGATCCTGAGTTGAAATTGGTCTTAACACAGGGTCGAGTGCAAAGCGAACCATTGGCATCAGCATGCCTGCAGCCATGAAACCGCCTACACCAGTAAGCGTATAATTAAGAAACTGGCGCCTTGAAACCCGGTGTTTTTTCTCGCTCATAAATTTCCCCCCTCTATCTCTTATGCTGAAGTCCGTACGGACAAGGCTATAAATATATAAAACTAGGACATTCTCATGATACTGCAATCTGTAAGGAAGGTCAATATAATCCTTTTTTGGAAAAAATAAAATGAAAGGGTTTTTATGCCATATTCCATTTTTGTAATAAAATGTTCAAAATTTGCTGTATTTGGTCTCTTATAACAGAATCTCTCAGCTGCTGATCCATGTGCTCCAGAGGAACCGGGGGTATATAAATGACATGGTCACGAAGAGAAGATTCTTCCTCTTTCCACTCGCGCCTGCAAGTTAAAAATACAACATGTTTAAATTGAACCGATAGTTCCCTGTGCCACATTTCAGCAGCTTGAAACGCTTCCTCTCCTGCATCTTTGACAGGCAGAGAAGGATACAAGTACAACCTTCCTTTTAGCTGCCGTTCCAGCTCATGTGAAAGCACTTGTACGAATTCGGCCTCTCCTGCCGCTGCCTTATCACTTGGATTGCCGCCTGCGAAAAGTATTGGCATTATTGCTGTGTCTACATATTCTTTGGAATGGCTGTAGAGTTCTGCATCTTTCGTTGTCCACTTCATGTTATTTCCTCCCTGATAATCAAGCTATCCTTTAGCTTACTCCTCATCAGCCTTTGTTGTAAATAGAAAAAGCCCTATAATAGGGACTCCCGCAAGTTGAAAGCATCATCATTCTCTGTCATTTGGTTTTTTTAACAAAAAAAAGAACCTGTCCCCAGGTCCTATTTCACATATCTTCTTAATTGTTCACTGAGCTTGACAAATGTTTCCCGGTCATTGCTGTCAAGAGCATCATCAATCTGCTTCAGGAGCAGTTCTTTCTGATAGCTCTTAAGCGAATTTTCCAGAAGTCTCTCTGCAATCAGCCGGTCTTTTTCGTTAGCTGCAAAGTGCTTCGGCATAAATGGATTGCTCTCAAGTACCGCAGCATAATGCGGAGACTGATAGGAAGAACGGAAATTCAACTGAATATAAAGCTCTTCTTCTTTATTAAGCCTAATATCATGAAAGGATTTTTCAGCGTCTGTAGTCATGATATTCTCTTTATAGAATCTGAACGGCACTTCCTCAACACAATGAGTCGACATTATGATGCCGCGGGGACAGTACTGTGCTTGCTCTACAAAGTGAACCCTTTCCATTAAGGTATCATGGCTCATCAAGTAATTCAGGATCCAGACGCACTCTCTCCGCTTTAGCTGATAGTGGTTGAGAAACCAGCGAACAAAGTCCTTTTTTTCATTGACAGATACAGGGGCTTCCATTCTGTTCCCTCCTCTGTTTCGTGACTTTTCTTAATAGAGAATTTCAACAAAAGAAAAAGGAAATCCTCCTTATTCTAACGAAAATTCATCTTCTAATTGCATCACAATCTCTTGAATTTCGACATTTGCAGGATCTTCAGCCAAAACTTTATCAAATAACTTCTTCGCTTCTTTCCTGTCGCCTTCTTCCATCAGCAGGAATGCATACTCAATCAGAAATGCCTGATTGTCTTTGAAAGAATTATATGCCGTTTGATAAAGATTTAGTGCATCAGAATAATTTTCCAGATGATATTGCGCCTTAGCCATGTTCCAATCGAATTGAGGGTCCTCTTCGCCATATTTCGCCGTCTCATTCAGTACATCAGCTACATCTTCAAATTTTTCTTCCACAAGCAGAATGTTAGTCAGTGTAATGATTGCTTCCACATGTCCCGGATCAAGAGCTACGGCTTCTCTCAGCAAAGCTTCTGCCTCTTCAGGGCGCTGAGCTTTTAAGGCTATTTTTCCCCCGTAGAGATAAAGCTCTTTATTAAATTCATCCTCTGAAAGGCCTTCTTTCACTGTTTGGAGGCTTTCCTTGAGCATTCCTTCATGCTCATAGGCTTTCGCAAGATGCAGATAAAGTGAGGTATATTGGGGATCCATCTCCTTTAATGCTTGAAACTGGCTGATCGCCGTTCCGTAAAACCCCCCCTGCATGGCGGTAAATCCATATCCAAACAGCGTCTGAAGATCCGGCTGTTCCTCAGCAGCTTTTTCGTAAAAAGGAAGAGCTTCCTCAAAGCTGCCTGTCAGGCTTAATGATTCTGCAAGCCTCTGGTGAATACTGATGCCGGCAAGCACTGACGCTTCTTTTAATACCTCTTCATAATAACCGTAAGCTTTTTTGTAATCTGCTTTGTGAAAATAAAATTCCCCTAAAGCAAAATCAATGATAGGCTCGTTTGGAAGAAGTTTCTTTGCTTCCTGAAGTTTTCTCTCGCTGACTTCATTTAATCCCTGCATCTGGTATAGATCCGCCAGTAACAGCAAAGCTTGAGGATAACCTTGTTCAGTGGGCGATATACTGTTCAGTACTGTAATCGCTTCGTCCTCTTTATCACTATCGATAAATAAATCAGCCAGAAACAGTGAGATATCTGTCTCATCAGGATACAATTCGTGCAGATCTTCAACGATTGATAGTGCTCTTTCTGTATTACCCCATTCGAAGTATTTTTCAGCAAGGTAATACTTTTCTTCATCATGCAGATTACTTTCTATAGATAAAAGTAAATTCAGTCCTTGTTCTACTTGTCCTTTTTCTACCAGGTCTATTGCGTAATTCAGTTCTTCTTTCAACGTTCTCGCCCCTTCTCTTGCATCTATACAGGATATGGAAGAAAGCTTCCGCTTAAAGCCATCTTGCATTCTTCCCCAAACCCGGGATGAATATAGTACACATTCCCGGCTTTTAAGACTTTCCCCTTATGAATGACACAATCGGGAATGTAACTATCATAATCGAGAACAGGGTTTTCATCAACAGTATAGCTTAACTTGTCCATGAGGTATAAATTATAATCTACAGAGCCTCCTACCCTGATGTCTCCTTTATGGGGGTAGATCCCGAGTATGCCCAGATCTTCTCTTGTTAGCGGAACTCCCGGAGAAAAGGGCTGAGAAAAGTGGCTGAAACCATATCTTTTCATTAGTTCGGCAAATTTGTCCCTTTTTTTGAAGAAGGAAAAGCCGCTTTGGCCCTTAGGTGCAGAAATCAGCGTGAGAGGCTGGTTATGAAGAACCCCCCTGATCCAGCTCCAGGCAATGCTTTGCAGTTCCTCTGGTGTGGAGTAGTCCAGAATCAGCATAGTAATTCCTGCTTTTTTGCAAATTTGTATCAGCCCGGGAGTTAACACTTTTAAAGGAATTTTCACTGCTAAGTAATAGTCAATCGGCGAGTTCAAAAGCTGCTGGCGGCAAAGCTTAATAGAAGGCAGGAGCTCATGCTGGCTTTTAGCCTCAACAACCGTAATGAAAGACGTAACTCCCTTTGCAATCAAACGTTTACATTCCTTTTTCAATGCTGTAAAAGATCCAGCTTCTTTCTCCTGCTGAACAAAACACAGATAGCCTGGTGTAAGAAGAAAGCCTTTTGCATCCAGCTTCATGAAACTATAGTTATCCATGGTGTCTTTTTTATAGCAGACTTTGTTATCGCTAATCAGTAAAGATTGCTGTGTCAGGCAGCCATTGGAGAAAAGGGAGGCGCCATATACGATGTACTTCATTCCATCTCCTGCCTTTCTATAGACAAGCTATGCTGACAGAGGAGATGTTATTCTAAGCATCAAAAAAAAGTCCGGCAGTAATATAACTGGCCGGACTGCTAACTATTATAATTCGGAACTTGCTGAAAGCTCTGCAAGATGATCAAAGAAACTTGGATAAGATACAGAAATGGCGTCGCTGCCTTCCAGCTCCAGTTCTTCTTCTGTCATAAGTCCTGCTACTGCAAGCATCATGCCGATGCGATGGTCGCCATGTGAAGAGACCTTGCAACCCCCTTTTAACGGAGTTCTGCCTGCTATGATCATTCCGTCAGCTGTCGCTTTTATATCAGCCCCCAGCTTGCTGAGTTCCTCTACAACGGTTGTAATTCTGTTCGTCTCTTTCACCTTTAGTTCTTCCGCATCTTTAATGATGGTTGTACCTTCTGCCTGTGTTGCAAGAAGGGCCAGTATCGGAATTTCATCAATTAAGCGGGGAATAAGTTCTCCGGAGATCGTGGTCCCTTTTAAATTGGACGTTTTTATTGAGATGTCTGCAGCCGGTTCTGCCGAACTGCTCATATTCCCCATGCTGATTTCTGCTCCCATAGCTTTTAAAACATCCAGCACACCCGTCCTGGTTGGATTCACACCAACATTTTGCAGAGTAATGCTGCTGTCTGGCACAATGGCACCTGCTGCTAGAAAGAAAGCCGCAGAAGAAATGTCGCCGGGAACGTTTATGTCTGCTGCTGTTAACGTTTGTCCGCCTCTAATTGATGCTGTGGTTTTCTCCTCTTCAACTTCAACTCCAAAAGCTCTCAGCATTCTTTCTGTATGATCCCTGGACTTGTGTGGTTCTTCCACTGTTGTCATTCCTTCTCCGCTTAATCCTGCCAAAAGAATCGCAGATTTCACCTGAGCGCTTGCAACCTCAGACTTGTACTCAATTCCTTTGAGATGACCGCCTGAAATTGTCAGAGGGGTATAATTTCCATTTTCTCTCCCAACAATGCTTGCTCCCATTTCTGTTAAGGGCTTCGTTACACGAGACATCGGCCTTTTGCTGATAGACTCGTCTCCCGCTAAATTTGATTCAAAAGAAGTGCCTGCAAGGATGCCCATAATCAGCCGAATCGTAGTGCCGGAATTGCCGACATCCAGAGTTTCTTCAGCAGGTGCAAGACCCTTCAGCCCTATACCTTTGACAGTCACATTTGTGCCTTTTCTTTCTATTTCAACTCCAAGCTTTTGAAAACAGGAAATGGTGCTTAAACAGTCGGCGCCAGGAAGAAAGTTAGTGATGCTGGTTATACCTTCCGCAATAGAGCCGAACATCACCGCTCTGTGGGAAATCGATTTATCACCGGGAATTCTGATTATACCTTTTAGTGAGGCTGCTTTTTTCAGTTTCATTCTTCTACCTCATTCCATAAAAAAAGTGTCATATTTTGCTTTTGTTTCAATACATCTTTGCGCTCTCATTCTATCAGCCTCTGACTGAAAACTAAGACGCAGAACGCCGTAAATCTCCTCGCGTGTTTCAATAATGCGGATGTTGGTGATACTGATTTCTTCCTCAGCGAGGTATCCGGTTATCTCAGAGATAATACCCGGATAGTCAGGAACGTCCACATATAGATCATAAAATGCCGGGATAGCTCCTTTTGTTTTCACAGGAAGGCCATCCCGAAACTGTTTTGCTTCCAAAAAATATGTATATATTTTTGCAGCATCTTCTTCTTCAATCATTGTTCTAACGTAATCCATTTCACCTTGCCACTGCTGGAACAGCTTTAGAAGCTCTTCTTTATTTTGGAGAAGTATATCCCTCCACATTGCCGGATTGCTGGAAGCAATTCTTGTGATATCACGAAAACCGCCGGCTGCCAGCCTGCTTGTCAGGGGCTGGCTCTCCTGAAGTATTTCTGCCTGGCGTACAAGGCCTGCCGCAATCACATGAGGAAAATGGCTGATGACTCCTGTGAGGGAATCATGCTGCTGTGGATCCAGGTCAATAAAGTGAGCATTTGTACCTTTTAGGAGTACTTTAAGCTTTTCTGCGGCTTCAGCACTCTCTTTTGAAGTGGGCGTTAGGATATAAAAGGCATTTTCAAATAATCTTGCTCTTGCAGCTGTTACGCCCGATTTATGAGAGCCTGCCATTGGGTGCCCGCCGACAAAAACACCGTTACTCCCGGTAAAAAGCCTTTCACCTTCTGCAGCAATGCTCCCCTTTGTACTGCCAACATCAGTAATAATTACATCCCGCTTTAATGAAAGAGTACTAATCTGATTCATCAGTTCAAGCGTCTGGATAACCGGAGTTGAAAAGATAATGTAATCAGCTTCTTCCGCAGCAACGATTGATTCTGCCTTGTCATCAATCACACCAAGCTTTTTTGCAGCTTTCAATGTATTCTCATCCCGATCATAGCCAATAATTGAGACTTGCGGGTATTCCTGTTTTATAGAAAGGGCGATTGAACCGCCAATCAGTCCGAGGCCCAGAATCAATACACTTTTTTGCATACATGCCATCTCCTATTAAAAGCCCATGACCACTTTTCATGGCGGCAGGCCATGAACCCGCTTTTTTCAAAGCACAGCAGACGGCTTCAGCCCCATGGACCTATTCTCTATTCACCAATTTGCCGAGCACCTCAATGATGTCTGCATTTTGCTCCCTCGTACCAATTGTAATCCGCAGGCTTTCCGGAAATCCAAGAGCAGTGCCCGCACGAACGATATATCCTTTTTCAAGCAGTGCTTGAAACAGCTCATCTGCATTGCGGCCAAAATGAATTAAAATGAAATTTCCTTCTGAAGGATAATAACTTAAGCCAGTTTCATCACAAAAATCATAAAATTGCTGCAGGCCTTTTCTATTTTCTTCCTTGCAATAGCGGATGAAATCCTGATCTTCCAATGCCGCAGCTGCTGCAGCCTGTGCGACTCTGTTTGTATTAAAAGGTTCTCTTGCAGGCTCGATTGAAGCAATAAACTCTCTGCCTGCTACCCCGTAACCGATGCGCAGGGCGGCCAGGCCATATGCTTTGGAAAAAGTTCTCAAAACCATCACATTGCTGTATGTATCCAAATAGGAAAGTGTATCAGGATAATCTTCCGCGACTGCGTATTCAAAATAAGCTTCATCGAGAACAACCAGGACATGATTGGGAACTTTAGAAAGAAACTGCTCAAGTGCAAGCTTGCTGACATGTGTGCCTGTCGGATTATTAGGACTGCAGACCCACACCACTTTTGTTTCACTGTTCATCTCTTTTAGCATGGCATCCAAATCGTGTTTCCCATCAACAAGCGGAACTTCTTTGATTTCTGCACCTTCTATTACTGCATTATGCTTATATTGCGGAAAAGTAGGAACGGCCATCACCGTATTGGTGCCGGGTTTCAGCAGGGCACGGCAGATGATTTGCACAACTTCATCAGATCCGTTACCGAGGATAATTTCCTCCCCTTTTCTTCCAAGATGAGCAGCGAGGGCATTACGCAGCACGGCACTGTATCCATCAGGATAAATACCAAGCTGTGTCAATTCTCTTTGAACCGCTTCTCTTGCTTTTTGAGAAGTACCAAACGGGTTTTCATTTGAAGCAAGCTTGACTATTTTTGACAAGCCATATTCTTTTTTAACTTCTTCAATCGGTTTGCCCGGCTGATAGGGCTTTAAATTCAGCAGCTGATTTTTAATTTCCATATTTCATGAACACCTCTTTCTGAAAAACACCTTTTTCCCATCATAACGCTATGAGAAAAAAGGTGCAAAGTAAGCATTATGTTGTTTTGAATTCGCTGGCAAACATTTTGAATTCAGCAAGAGCTCTGTCATAAGTCTCAGGATTTTGAAGTTGTTCACGAAGGCTTTCAATCTTTCTGACCAAAGCACTTCCTACAATAATTCCGTCGCTGACTTTGTTCATTTCCTCAGCCTGCTGCCTTGACGATATGCCAAAGCCAACAGCTACAGGGACAGGGCTCATGTGTTTAACCTCTTTAATGAATGTATAGGCTTCCTCTTCAAAACCCTGCCTTTCGCCAGTAATGCCAAGCGAGGATATACAATAAAGAAAGCCTTCTGCTTCCTCCGTAATCTTTTTGATTCTATCAGAGGAAGTAGGTGCAACAAGTGAGATCAGTGAGATCCCATTTTCTTTGCACTGCTTTTTCAAGTATCGGTTTTCTTCATAAGGAAGGTCAGGAATTAAAAGCCCGTTTATGGTATTTTTTCGCATTAAAGCGAAAAAGTATTCTTCACCTAATTGTAACACAGGATTATAATAGGTAAAGAGAATTATTGGGATTGTAACCCCTTTTTTTCTTAGCTCAGGAACCATTTCCATCACCTTTTTAATTGTAACACCGCTGCTTAATGCCCTAACGGAAGCCCGCTGGATAACAGGTCCGTCTGCCAGCGGATCTGAATAAGGGACTCCAAGTTCAATTGCAGAGGCGCCCGCTTCTTGAAGGGCGAGAGCCAGATCTGCTGAAGCTTGCAGAGAAGGGTCGCCTGCAGTGATAAAAGGGATAAATAATTTCTCGCCTGATTGCTGCAATTTTTGTAGTGATTCCATTTACATCCCCCTCTCTGCGTTCATTAAAGTATGAACATCTTTGTCTCCTCTTCCCGATAAACAAACAAGCACTGTTTGAGAAGAATCCATCTGCTGAGACAGCTGAAATGCTTTAGCAAGAGCGTGTGCTGATTCTATTGCGGCCAGTATTCCTTCTGTCTCCGCCAAAAGCCTGAGCGCCGCCAAAGCTTCGTCATCCGTAACGCTCACATACTGCACTCTGTTAATGCTGGAAAGATATGCGTGCTCCGGACCTACCCCCGGGTAATCCAGTCCGGCTGAAATAGAGTAAGGTTCAATAATCTGGCCGTATTCATCTTGAAGAAGATAAGTTAAAGAACCGTGTATCACTCCTTTGGTTCCTTTTGTAATCGTGGCCGCGTGCTTATCCGTTTCAACGCCAAGGCCTCCTGCTTCCACCCCGAAAATTTCTGAATCATCTTCCAAAAAGGCAGTAAACATCCCTATTGCGTTGCTGCCTCCGCCCACACAAGCTACAATCCTGTCAGGGAGAGAATCATAGATTTTTAAGAACTGCTCTCTTGCCTCATCACCAATAATTCTCTGAAACTCTTTCACAATATAAGGATATGGGTGAGGACCGACCACAGAGCCAATCATGTAAAAATGATCACTGCAATGCTGCACCCAGTATCTGATGGCTTCATTGGTTGCATCCTTCAGTGTCCGGCTCCCGCTGGATACCGGAACCACTTCGGCTCCAAGAAGCTCCATTCTGAAAACATTGAGCTGCTGCCTCGCAATATCTTCTTCGCCCATAAATACTTTGCACTTCATCCCGAACTTAGCAGCAACCGTTGCTGCTGCAACTCCATGCTGACCTGCACCTGTTTCAGCGATAATCTGCGTCTTACCCATTCTTTTTGCTAGTAGCGCCTGTCCGATTGCATTGTTGATTTTATGCGCACCTGTATGATTTAAATCCTCCCGCTTTAGTATGATCCTTGCTCCGCCAAGCTTTTTAGACAGATTATCCGCAGCTGTTAATGCTGTCGGCCTTCCAGAGTATTCCTTCAGCATGTTAAGATATTCTATCTGAAAAGCAGGATCTTCCCTGCTGGCTCTAAATGCATCTTCTATTTCTTTGAGAGGCTGCATCAGGGTTTCCGGGACAAATTTACCTCCAAAATCCCCATACCTGCCCCTCTCATCCGGATATTGAAGCTTCATATTATAAACACTCCTCTAGTTTTAGTATCAGTTCTTTGTCTTTGCTTCCATTTACTTCTATTCCGCTCGCCAAATCAATGCCATGAGGGCGCATAGCAACGAGTTTACTCACATTGTCAGGATTAACTCCCCCTGCAATCATGCAGGTTCTGCCCCATTGCTCCGCAGCTTTCATATAGGAAGGAACATAGCTCCAATCAAACGATACACCTGTTCCTCCCCATTTCCCTTTTACTGCGCAATCAATTAAGAAGGCATCCGCACACTCTTTATATTTTTGCATTTTTTCAAGGGTTTTCTCTTCATGAGGCAGTGCTTTCCAGATTTCAAGCCCTGTTGCATTTTTTATTGCTGCAAGCTGTTCTGCACTTTCAGTTCCATGGCACTGAATCACATGCAGCGGAACAAGAGTCAGCACCTTCAGTATTTCTTCAATCTCTTCATTTACAAATACTCCTGCAAGTCGTTTATCTTTAACAGGTATCTCTTTCAGCCATTTTGCTGCGTCTCCTGGTGAAACTGTTCTTTTGCTGTGCTGTGTAAAAATAAAGCCGAGATCGGTTGCTTTGCTTGATCCGCTGCTTACCCGCAAATCTTCAAGAGATTTATTGCCGCATAGTTTGAGCCGGGTCATAGATTTTCACCAAATAGCTGTAATATCGCATCCGTCTGATTTTCCTGCCTCATCAGAGATTCACCTGCCAAAATTGCCTTAGCGCCATAGCTTTTAACTAGTTCAACATCTTCATAAGAAGAGATTCCACTTTCGCTGATCAGCAAAGACTGCTTGGGAACCATTCCTCGCATTTCTTTTAGCTGATGTACATTCGTTTGAAATGTAGATAAATTTCTATTGTTCACTCCCAGTAAAGAAGGAGTTATCTTTGTAAGGACACTTTCCAGGGCTTGAGGCGAATGGACTTCCACCAGTACATCCATACCCAGCTCCTGAGCGTGAACGTAAAGTTCCTGCAGCAGCAAAGGGTCGAGCGCCTCCGCTATGAGAAGCAGCGCATCTGCACCAATTCTGAATGATTCTTCCACTTGGATATGGCTGATAATAAAATCCTTGCGCAATATCGGCAGTTCAGTTTCTTGTTTTATTGCTTCAATATAGTCAGGACTGCCCTGGAAAAAATCCCGGTCAGTGAGAACGGATAAACAGTCTGCCTTTCCGGCAGCATATGAAGCTGCAATGTTGACAGGATGAAAGTTCTCTTTAATAAGCCCTTTTGAGGGAGATGCTTTTTTTACCTCGGCAATTAATCCCATCGTTCGATGCGGCTTTTCTAAAGCAGCTGAAAATGAATATCGGTGCACGTCTGCAGCCGGGGGAAGAATCAGCTGTGCTGCTTCCTCCTTTTTTCTTTCAAGAATTTTGTTCAGCATGCACTAACCTCCTTTCCCAATCGCAGCTCGGCCAATTTACGGAGCGGAGAGCCCTTTTCTATTTCAGCCAGTGCCAATGCAACTCCCTCCCTTAAAGTACTGGTTTTTCCTGCGACATAAAAACTGGCACCGGCATTTAAAGCGACAATATTCCGCTCTGCCAGAGAAGACTTGTTTTCAAAAACAGCCAGTATTTTCTCCGCGCTTTCAGCAGGACTAGCTGCCTGCAGAGAATGGAGTGGCCCACGCTCAACCCCCAGTTCCTCCGGCGTAACTGTATATCTTGAAAAGCTGCCATTTTTTATTTCGATGATGTCAGTAGATCCCGTTATCGTTATTTCATCGAGGCCGTCTTGGCCTGCTACAAGGAGAGCATGCTCTGTTCCAAGTGACAGAAGCGCTTTTCCCATTTTCTCAGCATATTCTGCTGAAAAAACGCCAATCACCTGTCTGGAAGCACCGGCGGGGTTTGCCAGTGGTCCTAATAGATTAAAGACTGTCCTAAAACCAATATCTTTTCTTACCTTTGCTACATGCTTCATGGACTGATGATAGTAGGGAGCGAATAAAAAACAAAGATTCGTTTGCTGCAGGGTGTTTGCAGCTTCTTCCGGCTGTGATTGAAACGGAATAGACAGTTTCTCAAGAACATCCGCACTGCCGCTCTTAGAAGACATGGCCCTGTTTCCATGCTTTGCCACTTTCACACCTCCCGAAGCTGCCACAATGGCAGCCGCAGTACTAATGTTAAATGTTGATGACCCGTCCCCTCCAGTTCCGCAAGTATCAATAACCGGGCCGTCTGCCTTCAGCTTTTCCATATGCCTGCGCATTCCGGCAGCAAAGCCGGCGATCTCTTCCGCAGACTCTCCGCGCATTTTTAGAAGCGTCAGAAAACTGGATATTTGGGCTTCTGTTGCCTCTCCTGTTATCATAAGCTCCATCGCCTGTTCTGCTTCTTCTCCGCTCAAAGGTGTGCCGCTCAGGCACTTAGTAAGTAAAACTTTCATTTTCCGTTTCTCCCCCTTTGCTGAACGTTTCTTCTGCTATGCTGATTGAATGCAGGAGCGCACTTGCTTTGTTAATCGTTTCCTTCCACTCAAGCTCCGGAACTGAATCTGCCACAATTCCTGCGCCTGCCTGCACAGATGCCACTCCATCTTTCAGCTGTATGGTTCGGATCGTAATGCAGGAATCAATATTTCCGTCAAAACCAACATAGGCGACGCAGCCGGCATAGTAGTTTCTTGGATGAGTTTCCAATTCAGATAAAATCTGCATTGCCCGAATTTTTGGGGCACCTGATACTGTTCCTGCAGGAAACGAAGACAAAAGGGCTTCTACAGGGTGAATATCCTCTCTCAGCCTTCCGGTTACCTTTGAAACAAGGTGCATGACATGAGAAAATCTGATTAATTCTTTCAGCACTGGAGTTTGAACGGTTCCGTATTCCGCGACTCTACCAATGTCATTTCTGGCCAGGTCCACCAGCATAAAATGCTCCGCCTTTTCTTTTTCATCAGAGAGCAGCTCTTCCCCAAGCAGCTCGTCATCTTGATCGTCCCGCCCCCTTCTTCTAGTCCCTGCAATAGGATGAATTTCCAGGCGGGACTGATGTACATGCACCAGTCTTTCCGGAGAACTGCCAATCAGCTCCTCATGTTGAAACTTAATATAAAACAGGTATGGAGATGGATTGACTGCTCTTAAAACTCTGTATAAATCAAATCCAGCAGCTGTAACGTCTACTTCGAATCTTTGTGACAGTACTGCCTGAAAAATATCTCCCGCTTTAATATACTCTTGAATATTTCTGACATCTCTTTCAAACTCTTCTTTTTGATAGTTGGACCTGACATGGCTCATATCCACTTTCCCGCGAGAAACAGAAGGAAGAATTAAACTTTCCAATTGCGGTGAAGATAATAGCCGCCTTGTATACTTTTCTACTTTTCGCACTCCAATATCATAAAGAGTGCGAAGTTCTTCTATGCTTTCCCCTCCGCTTAATGGAACATAATGGATGAAGGTTAATTCATTTTGCTTGTGGTTAAAAGCAGCAATGGTCTCGCATATATACAGCATGCACTTTGCCTTCTGATTCTCCTTACAGGAAACAGGTTCCGTCAGACTGATAAATTCATAGCTAAGCGCTCCTACTGCTCCCCCCGTAAAGGGGATGTCGAGGTTTGGAACCATTACAGCCATTTTTTCCTGAATAAACGAAAAGACTTCCTTAAGTTTATCTGATCTGTATACCTCGTACCCTTCTGCATCCTTTAGAAGAATGTCTCCGTTTTGTTCCACTAGGGTTAAAAAAGGTTTAAGGCCGACAAAAGAAAAGTTTGACCATTGTGACTGCGCTTCATTGCTCTCCAGGAGATATACTGCATCAGCTTCCAAAGATTGAAAAATCTTTACGGGTGTAAGTAAATCTGTTTTGTATTTCTTTACGATTGGAATGGTTTTGTAGGTTTTAGCAGCTTCTGAAAACATCTTAAAATCTGTCTGCATATCTTCTCACTCCTTGTGCATCAGGAGGAGAATGAGTGGGGAGGATGGGGGTAAGGAGGAACAGCACCGGCGCTACTGCTGATGGTTCCATCCTTAAAAGAGTTTCCGCTCTGATGTTAAAAATCAAAGAGAAAATATAAAAACCCAAAAACACTGGTTTTTGGGTAGACGTTTTTTAACTAACATATCCCTCTGCTCAGCTCATTCTCTGCTACCCTATGCTATTCTCATCTCAACTGTCTGGATAAATCCTGCTATTACTTACTGCTTGCTCTCTGCTCTGCATTCGGGGTTATTTCTTCACTTTCTCTACTTCCTGAAGTGAACGATCATACCCTTCCTACAATGGTATTATATTCCGTCTTAATCTGTCAATGCCAAATCTGGTCTGAGAAT
The DNA here is from genome assembly GCF_009674805.1 of Metabacillus lacus. Lineage (GTDB taxonomy): Bacteria > Bacillota > Bacilli > Bacillales > Bacillaceae > Metabacillus_C > Metabacillus_C lacus. The sequence continues at coordinate 180,624 of NZ_WKKI01000002.1, forward strand.
TTCTGCACCTTCCAAATAAGCGTGCTTTATGCTTCTCTGTTCCTTCTCTGTCTCTACATTCATCATGACTCTGATGCAAAACGGAAGTCCCCCCGGCACCTCTATTTCTCTCATGCACATCACAGGAACGTACTGCCATTCCCTAATATTTCTGAGAGCTTTTGCCGGAAATGCTGCATCTATGTCAGCTGTTGCTGAAATGAGTATGGATGATACCGTCTCTGCAGCAACTGAGTTATCACTTATCATTTTTCTTAAAAGCTTTTCCGCTTGAGCTACGATATTAGACTCGGTGTTTTCATTTACAGTTATTGCCCCTCTAATACCACGGATCATAACTCTCCCTCTTTTCTCCATCTCTGCAAAAAGGATCTGCTTTCATCAACTGTGAGGTCGTGCAGTACAGGCTGCCCGATATCCTGCAGCAGCACCATCCTGATGTTGCCTCCAGAGGCCTTTTTGTCTATGGTCATTCTGCTGATCAGTAAATCTGTATGATAATGCTCTTCCAGTGCTACAGGAAAACCAAGTTTTTTAAACCATTGATACATTTTGCCGTAATCCAGCCCTGACTGCAATATTTCATTGCTGAGCCACGTCGCAAACAGCATTCCGGAAGCTACTGCATCTCCATGCGGCACTTTCCCATAACCAGCTTCTGATTCAATAGCATGGCCTAAAGTATGTCCAAAATTGAGGTATGCACGTATTCCCGTTTCCTTTTCATCTTTTTCCACAATGCCCGCTTTAATGTGAATTCCCTTAAAAATCATGTCTTCAAGCAGCGGCGGTCCAATATCTGCAGGACCGCTGACATTTTGATGCAGCCACTTCAGCATTTCTCCGTCTTTTATCAATGCATGTTTAATCACTTCGGCAAAACCTGATCTTCTTTCCTTTGGCGGCAAGGTTTCCAAAGTAAGCACATCGTAAATGACTGCTTTAGGATGGTAAAAGGAACCTATCATATTTTTGCCCAGTGGATGATTGATTGCGACTTTTCCCCCTACCGCACTGTCGTGGGCCAATAGAGTCGTGGGCAGCTGGATAAAAGAAATGCCTCTCATATATGTAGATGCTGCAAAGCCGGCCAAATCTCCTACAACCCCTCCCCCAAGGGCCATCATGCAGGAGGAGCGGTCAAAATTGTGTTGAAGGCAGTATGTGAGAATACCATGATAATTTTCAAAAGATTTCGCTGTCTCATTGCTATCTACAATATACGTAAAAACGTCATATTCCTTCTGAAGCTGCGGAAGAAGCTCCTTACTGTATAATCTTTCTACAATCTTATCTGTGACAATAAGAATTTTTGAAGGTTTTAAGCCTAACTCCTTCAATAGATTACCCGCACTGTTTAAAAGGCCCTCTCCTATATATACAGGATAAGAAGCTGAACTTGCTTGTACGTGTAAGGTTTTCATCATTAAAAATCCTTTGAACGTTCAGCAGCGCTACTTACATTGCTGGAAATGAGTTCCATCGTATCAACGCCGTACTGTTCCACGATCGCATTTGCCAACTCCCAGGCCACCGCAGATTCTGCCACAACTGCAGCAGCCGGGACAGCACAGCTGTCGGATCTTTCAATACTTGCCTGGAAAATTTCTTTCGTTTCTATATCGACACTTTGAAGCGGCTTGTACAATGTCGGGATTGGTTTCATCACTCCCCTGACAACAATAGGCATCCCTGTTGTCATGCCGCCTTCAAAACCTCCAAGATTGTTCGTCCTGCGGTAGTACCCGCGTTCTTCACTAAAGAGTATTTCATCATGAACTTCGCTGCCGTTTCTTCTGGCAGCCTCAAAGCCAATACCAAATTCTACTCCTTTAAATGCGTTGATGCTCATGACGGCTGCAGCAATTTTAGCATCCAGCTTTCGGTCGTAGTGAACATAACTTCCTAGCCCGACTGGAACGCCTTCTGCCCTTACCTCGACCACTCCGCCGATAGAATCGCCATTCTTCTTCGCCTCATCAATCGCTGATTTCATTTTCTCTTCCACCTGAGCATCATAGCACCTTACTGATGATTCTTCTGTTACCCTTTTCAATTCGCTGATTGAAGCATCTCGAAGAGGACTGCTGACGATGCCGCCAATTTCAATGACGTGTCCTACTATTTCTATGCCCAGCTGAGAGAGAATCTGCTTCGCTACCGCACCAGCAGCGACCCTCACTGTTGTTTCCCTTGCCGAAGATCTTTCAAGAACATTTCTCATGTCCCTGTGACCATATTTTATGGCTCCGTTCAGATCTGCGTGGCCGGGTCTGGGCCTGGAAATAACTCTTTTTACCTCTGCAGCATCTTCTTTGCTGATTGGCTCAGCTCCCATAATGTTCGTCCAGTGCGTCCAGTCTTTATTTTCTACCACTAAAGCAATCGGGCCTCCGAGTGTTCTTCCATGTCTCACACCACTTAAAATCTGTACAGTATCCTTTTCAATCTGCATCCGCCTGCCCCGGCCATGTCCCTTTTGCCTGCGTGCCAAATCTTCATTGATCATTTCAGCTGTAAGCTCCAGACCCGCAGGAACGCCTTCTAGTATTGCTGTTAGCTGAGGTCCATGCGATTCTCCTGCTGTTAAATATCTCATTCGACACTCTCCCTTCAATCCTTTAACGCTTTTAAGTAAAACTATAACACATACATTCAGAAAAAATAAACAAAAAGTTATACCGTTCTTTTTAAGAGGCTATGTGAAACGATCAGGTGAATTTTTCATTAAGGACACAAATCTTTTTCAGGGTTAGCGAAATTCGCCTATTCAGAAAAACTAACGTAAATGTATTAGATTTAACAGAGGGATTCCGCCTATTCAGAAAAACTAACGAAAATGAATCGAACTAAACGGAGGATTTCCGTCTTTGTACCTGAGTAGCCTTAAAATGAGGTGTTTTCAGTAGCTTAAAAGGAATTCATTCCCTTATTTTCTTTAAAAAACGACCTATTCTGGATTTAACCGGAATTCCTACGCTTATTTTTTCTTTGTTGTGATGGGATGGCGTCTTGTAAATTTAAAATTCAAAAAACCGCATTGTTTCCGTCGCTGAAAACAGTGTTACACAATTGTACGAACCTGTTACGGGCTGATAGCTGTTATATTAGAACGCACTGAGGATGTGTCCGCTTGAATAAAAATCCAAAAGTGCTATTTAAGTTTTTTGATAAAAAAAAGTGTCTACCGATTTCAATCCATATCGTTCTGCATGAAAAATCTGTTCGGTGCTTCCTACAAATAAAACGCCTCCCGGCTTCAAAGCACTGCTGAACTTTTTGTACACTTCTTCTTTTGCCTCTTCGGTGAAATAAATTAAAACATTTCGGCAGACGATCAAGTCAAAGCCGCTGCCGTAAGAATCTCCCAGCAGGTTGTGCTGTTTGAATGTGACTGTGTTTTTAATGTCATCTGAAACTTTATATAATGTGTTTTCTTTTGCAAAGTACTTGCTCTTCATTGCTTGAGGAACCTCCTGAAGAGATCTTTCAGGATATAAACCTATTTTAGCCCTAGCAAGTGCATTATAGTCCAAGTCTGTCGCTAAGATCTCTATTGAGTGAAGAGGCTTGTAGCGTGAAAGAATCATAGAAATTGTGTAGGGTTCCTCTCCGGTTGAACAGGCAGCACTCCAGATTTTCGGGCTGGGGCTGTTACTTAATAGTTGCGGCAGGATTTTCTCTTCCAGCACCATCCATCTTTTGCTGTTTCGATAAAATTCGGATACATTGATTGTCATTCGGTCGAGAAATTCCTGCAGGAGGCATTGATCCTGCTGTAGCTTACTATAAAAATCTCCAAACCCTTTAAAACCTTTCTTTTCATATAAAGTGGTCAGCCTTCTTTTCATTTGCGCCTCTTTATATAGAGATAAATCAATACCAGTTTTTATCTTTATATTTTTAATAAACTGCTGATAATCTTCCATTGAAATCATTTCTCCAAATCTGCTGCTTTTTTTACATTAGTATAGCGTATTTTTCCTATTCTGGATGCAGGAATTTTCATCTCGTTTAAGAATTCTAAAATAGCAGCCAATTTTTCTGGATAAAAAAAAAGCCGGCTGGGCCGGCTTTTCTCAGTAAATCCATTCTTTTATTGAAGAAGTATATTCCAACAATTCTTCCTCTTTAAAAAAGAGGCTGATTTCTCTTTCTGCACTTTCCGGAGAATCTGAACCATGAATGATGTTTTTTCCCACAAACATTCCATAGTCACCCCGAATTGTACCTGGAAGTGCATCTTTTGGATTGGTTTTTCCCATCAACTGTCTAGAGATTTCAATCACATTTTCGCCTTCCCACACCATTGCGAAAACAGGTCCTGAAGTGATAAAGTCTACAAGATCTTTAAAAAATGGCTTGCCGTCATGCTCACCATAATGCTTCTCTGCTAACTCTTTAGAGATGCTCATCAGCTTGGCACCGGCTAAATGAAAGCCCTTACTTTCGAATCTAGCAACAATTTCCCCGATTAGCTGCCTTTGTACTCCATCAGGTTTGACCATTAAAAATGTCTTTTCCATATGAAATTCTCCACCCCAATTGTCGTTATGTAAAGGTTTTCTATCCCCAACGAAATAGTACCATTTTTTTAAATATTTAGCAATTAAAGTGGAGAATATTCTAAAATTTTCTTTTTCCAATATACTTAGCAATATTATAAAGTGTGGTTCTTGCTTTATTACGCGGCAGCTCTTCCAATATCCCAAAAGCTTTATCAAGATAGTGGTCGCTGACTTTGGCAGATTCCTCGATTGCTCCGGATTGAAGAATCTTCTGGATGACAGGCTGAATCTCTTCAGGGGTAGTGTCTGCAGATATAGCGGACAGTTCTTCCTTCAGCTGCTGATCTTTCATGGCAAACAGGACCGGCAAGGTAATATTTCCCTGTAGGAGATCGCTGCCGACAGGCTTGCCCAGCTCTTTTTCAGTCGAAGTGAAATCCAATAGATCATCTGTAATTTGAAACGACATGCCGACATAATATCCGAACAAAAATAGTTTTCTATGCAGTTCTTCGCTTGTACCCGCTGATACTGCACCAAGCTGACAGCTGACAGCAATCAGCAAAGCTGTTTTCCTTTTAATTCTCTTGAAATAAGTTCTTATGCTTTGCGAGTAAACATATTTGTCTTTGATCTGCTCAATTTCTCCAAGGCAGACCTCGACAATGGTTTTTGATAATATTCTATGTGCAGCCGTATTGTCCAGCTCCGTCATCAATTCAAGCGATCTGGCAAAGAGATAGTCACCGGTATACATGGCAATTTTATTGTCCCACTTTGCTTTAATGGTTGGTTTTCCTCTTCTCAGCTCGGCGTCATCTATTACGTCGTCATGCACGAGAGAAGCCATATGAATTAATTCAAGTGCTACAGCTACATTTTTCACGCGCTGTATATCATAATTGCCAAACATTGCTGAAAGGAGAACAAAAACCGGACGAATCCGCTTTCCCCCAGCCTGAAGCAAATGAAGGCCTGCTTCACTTAACAGAGGATAATCAGACTTAACAGTGCTTTCTAGTTCTCTTTCAATTACATCCAGGTCAGTATTCAGAAATGAATACATTAAATTAAATTTCATTGCAGTCACCTAAACACTTTCATTTTCATTCCTTCGGCTTGTGCCCCAGATGCATTGCTGCAACACCGCCGGTAAAAGCCTTAACTTCTACATCAGTCAGTCCGGCTTCTCTGAACATTGCTGCCAGTTCTTCCATACCTGGAAAATCTCTTGCAGACTCCTGCAGCCATGAATACTCACTATAGCTTTTAGCAAAAATCTTTCCAAACAGCGGCATAACATGGCGGAAATAAATATGATAAACTCCTTTAAAAACTGGAAGAGTGGGCTGAGACGTTTCAAGGCAGACAACTTTTCCTCCAGGTTTTACAACTCTGGACATTTCCTTCAATACATTCATATAGTCAGGGACGTTTCTCAGTCCAAAACCAATTGTCACAAAGTCAAAGCTGTTATCATCAAAAGGCAGGCTCATGGCATTGCCGTGCAGCAGCTCCACTTGTGACAGCTGCTTTTGATTCACCTTTTCCATACCAATTTTCAACATATTCTGACTGAAATCCAATCCGAATATTTTTCCGTTTTCTCCGGCTTTCTCAGCTAAAGCAATCGTCCAGTCCGCAGTCCCACAGCATACGTCAAGAGCAGAAGCGCCGGGCTGCACATCCATTCTCTTCATGGTATAGCGCCTCCATGCCTTGTGCCTCTGAAAGCTGATGACAGAGTTCATCTGATCGTAGTTTTTATATATTTTTTCAAAAACTCCGTGGACTCTTTCTTCTTTAGATTGCTGCATGTTATAATCCTTCTTCCGCATACGAATTGTATAGGCCCGCATCCTTAAAACCATAGGACTGAAGCCTGCTGATTAAGACAGCTTTTGTCCCTGGAGAAATCCCGAGCGTTGAATGTAAAAGAGATATCGCCTCTTCAAAATAGGTATTACACATATCTTTAAAAAATGTGCCGGCGAGCTCAATGGTATTTTTGGAACTCTTTTCAAGAACGTGAAACACGGTGGGTGCGTCTGTCTCGAATCTTCTTTTTTCCATATAGAGTCTTTTGCATGACAGGTATTTTTCAGTCAGTTCTGTGAATGGCTCCATATTAAAATGCTTTAATATATGCTGAAACAGTGCAGTCTCAATAATCATCAGACTGTTGATAAAACGTGAAAAATCCTGCTGTGAATAGTCATATAAGCGGATTTTATGTTCATTTATCTCTTTTATGGCTGTTGCTAACGTTCGAACCATTTCAATGTCCTTCATATCGGACAGGAGAGCATAGTACAAACCGCTGAAATAATCGCCGGCAAGCACAGTCAGCTGCCTTTGGACAAACTGGTCTCGGCCCAGCCTGTCAGCGGTCGTGACATCCTCATGGGTATCAAGGGCGGTTTGAACCAGCATCGCTGTAATTATGTAATTGTCCTTTTCAGCTTGTTGCAAAGGAATGTTTTCGAATAAAGCAATAAACAAAATAAGCTTATCTTCATCTATCTTAGGAGAAGAAAGATGCTTCAAAAGATAGGGATGAGATAATTTATCATTGAGTACTTCTTTTATATCAGCTATCTTAGCATAGATGTCCTGCAAGTATATCACCCTTGTTCCCATAATCAATGCGCTTAGTTTTTTACGAATCATTCAATAGCTAGCAATAACATAAAAGTAATTAGATAATAGCTATTATAACATACATATGAAGTATATTTGAGACAACAGGCTCTTCAATATGCAAAAATAAGCAGGAAAACCTGCTTATTTACGAGATTCACTTTCAATTTGGCCCACATTTGTTTGAATGATGGCATTTCCGCGGACTTTTATGGCTGAAGTGTGCTCAGTGAACTGCGCAATCATCACTTCTCCCTTATCAAGCTTTTCAGAATGATGAAATCTCGTATCAGATCCCCTCGTCAGACCGATGACATTCACTCCGTCCTCGGCGGCTTTTATTACAACAATCTCACTAGTTTGTTCCTTCATGCTAATCACCTGCCTCTAGTATTTTATCAGAGCGAGAACTTCAGATCTGGCCGCTTCATCGTTTACAAAAACTCCCCGAACTGCAGAAGTAACGGTTTTGGAACCAGGTTTCTTTACTCCGCGCATGGTCATGCACATATGTTCTGCTTCAACAACCACCATGACCCCATGAGGTTCCAGTGAATTCAATAGACTGTCAGCAATTGTGGATGTAATTCTTTCCTGAAGCTGAGGACGCTTGGCGACAGCTTCTACCGCTCTTGCCAGTTTGCTGAGGCCTGTCACCTTTCCGCCTCTCGGTATGTAGGCAATGTGTGCTTTTCCAAAGAAAGGAACAAGATGATGTTCACACATTGAATAAAAAGGAATGTCCTTTACTAGTACAAGTTCTTCATGATCTTCTCCAAACACTGTTTTAAAATGTTCAGAAGGATCTTCATTTAAACCGGAGAATACTTCAGTATACATTCTGGCCACGCGTTTTGGTGTATCCAGCAGCCCTTCCCTGTTCGGATCCTCGCCAATGGCCTCGAGAATCATTCTGACTGCCTGTTCAATTTGTTCCATGTTTTTTTCTTCCATAATAAAATCCTCCTGCAAGCTCATGTAGTTGAAGTCTAGCATAAAAGGAAGGCAAAAAGCAAAGCAGGCACTCTTGTAAACACTCTTAAGAAAAATAACAGGAAAGACCTTCAGCTTTTATTGCTCTGCAAAAAGAAAAGCCCCTGCTTCAGGGGCTTTTCTGTGAAGAAATGTGTATGTAATTGTTTAGCATTTCATACACTAAAGCTGTTATAAATTATTTGCCAGCTACAGCGTCTTTAAGTGCTTTACCAGGTTTGAAAGCAGGCACTTTGCTTGCAGCGATTTCAATCTCTTCTCCAGTTTGCGGGTTGCGCCCTTTACGAGCAGCACGCTCACGTACTTCGAAGTTACCAAAACCGATTAATTGAATTTTGTCACCGTTTTTCAACGCATCTAAAATTGTATCAAAAACTGCGTCAACAGCTTTTGTAGCATCCTTTTTAGATAGTTCGCTAGCTTCCGCTACAGCATTGATTAATTCTGTTTTGTTCATGCCTTTCACCTCCTCCCAAGGAAACGTTCATTTAACAGACAGCCTGTTATCTTCATTTCTTCACAGATCGTGCCCATTCTATACATAGAAGAGCTATTTTAACTGTGGTCAGGCTTATAATAACGGAAAGGAATTCATAATTCAATCCTTTTCGCTATGTTTATTGCCTATAAAGGAAGTTTTGACCAGCTGAAAATGAATTACTGTTAGTAGATTATCATATCTGTTTTGTCTTATCAAGAGATTTAATAGCTCAAACACTTGTTTTATAAGGGTTTTAGCCATTTTTCAGAACAAACGTTCCAAAATCAATCATTATTGCAAGATTTAAAAAAACAGGCTTACATCAAAACTATTACCACAATTCATCATATATAAAACTTTTATAGAATAATTTGCTTCTTTTTTTTAACTGAGCTGCTCTTTAGCTGCTATTGTACATACAGCATGTCCACTCACTCATTCTGCATGCTCATAGAGAGAGCTGACAGACAGTAAAAAGTAAAAGACCTCTGCTTGACAGAGGTCTTTTACTTATAGGATGATGGCGATTAATCCGCCTGATCCTTCATTAATAATCCGTTCCAGTGTTTCTTTTAGCTTATAGCGGGCATTTTCCGGCATGAGTGAAAGCTTAGCCTGAATACCTTCTCTTACAATGGAGCTCAAGCTTCTTCCAAATATATCGGAATTCCAGATAGATAGCGGATTGTCTTCAAAATCCTGCATCAGGTATCTTACCAATTCTTCACTTTGTTTTTCTGTCCCGATAATCGGGGCAAACTCAGACTCTACATCCACTTTAATCATATGGATGGAAGGAGCAACCGCTTTTAGGCGTACTCCAAATCTGGCACCCTGTCTGATGATTTCGGGCTCATCCAGGCTCATATCTGCCAAAGCAGGTGCCGCTACTCCATAGCCGGTTTGCTTTACCATTCTCAAGGCATCGGAAACCTGGTCATATTCTGCTTTGGCATAAGCAAAGTCCTGCATCAGCTGCAGAAGGTGATCTTTCCCTCGAATTTCAACACCTACCACTTCTTTGAGAATGGAATCATAAAGGTCGTCCGGTGCGTACAGGTCAATCTCGGCAATACCCTGCCCCATTTCAATTCCCGCCAGGCTTGCTCTTTCAATAAAATCGTATTCGCTGAACTGTCCTACAACGCGGTCTACATCCCTCAGCCTTTTAATATCCTTCACAGTGTCCTTTACAGACTCCTGATAGCTCTCTCTCAACCAGTGGTTCTCTCTAAGAACCATTACCCAGCTTGGAAGGTTGACGTTCACTTCTAAAACCGGGAACTCATACAATGCCTCTCGAAGCACACTCATAACATCAGATTCTCTTAAACTTTCAACACTCATTGCCAAAACAGGAATGTCATATTTTTCATTCAATTGATTTTTGAGAGTCTCTGTCTCCGGATGATAAGGGTGAACTGTGTTAATAATCATAATGAAAGGTTTGCCAACTTCTTTCAGCTCGTTTATGACTCTTTCTTCCGCTTCCAAATAATCTCTTCTTGGAATCTCCCCAATCGATCCATCAGTGGTGATGACGACCCCGATCGTTGAATGCTCCTGAATGACTTTGCGTGTTCCGATTTCAGCTGCCTCATGAAAAGGAATTGGCTCTTCATACCAAGGGGTTGTAATCATTCGGGGACCATTTTCATCTTCATATCCCTTTGCACCTGGAACAGTATATCCTACACAGTCTACAAGCCTGATGTTCACATCAAGCCCCTCATCCACATGAACAGATACAGCAGAGTTTGGAACAAATTTAGGTTCTGTTGTCATGATGGTTTTACCTGCAGCGCTTTGAGGAAGTTCATCCTGAGCGCGGGCTTTGTCTGATTCGTTACTGATATTAGGCAGAACTACCAGTTCCATAAACTTTTTAATAAAGGTAGATTTTCCGGTGCGGACTGCACCTACAACTCCCAAATATATATCGCCACCAGTACGTTCAGCGATATCCTTGAAAATATCAATCTTTTCCAAGTGATCTCCTCCCGGTCATATGTTTAATGGTTGTATGAATTCCGTTTACTTGCTTCAGTTTAGGACAGTATATATCTATGATGTTGTCCTATTTATTTATGACTAGGGCTGATATATTTTTTCAAATAAGCAGGACAAGGATAGAAAGTTAAATATAAAAACCCTTCTAACTGAGTCTATTCTCAGTCAGAAGGGTTCATGACTCATTCGGCCATAAAGATTGGCTCATTTTTTTCATTTATCGTGTAAGGCAAGGAAAATGCCGGAACAAAAGGCGAGTTTTTTACAAGGATATCCCTTATATCATCACCCTCCGAAAAAGATTCCTCTTCCCTTTGAAGCGCCTGAAACAAATCTAAACGGTAGTCAACATAGATTTCACCGGTACGGTCCATCACAAAAGGAAGATGCTGGCCTGTGAATGGACTTTTCACCTGCGGCGGTTCTTTATAGCCCAGCTTCTGATAGTCAAGAGAGAGAACATTTTTGCCGAGGACATCCTTTAAAGGGGGATATCCCTTGGATTGCCTGTAGGCTTCAATTCTAATTTTCAACTCCTGAATTTTCTCAGCTACTCTTAAATCAATCAGCTTTACTGTTGGATTTTCTTCAACATCTGTTAAAACATACAAATAAATTCCGCCGCTTTCAAATGCGGTTCCCGGGGGATCTGCTATGTACCTTGGAGCAATCTGCTTGAAATTCACCGGGTACTTCTGATATATCGGGGTTTCCATATCCCTTGTCTGAATCGGAAGCAGGCCTCCCGAATCTTCCCTGAATGCGTTAACCGCTTCTTGAACAGCAGCTATCTGATCACGGTAGGGAGCCTGATTCTGCTGAAGCCTGTCCTGTGGATAAAGGCAGCCGGACAGCAGAACAGACATTAAAATCAATATAGTCCCTGATAATCTTACACGCTTATTCATTGACAGGTCCGCTTAACACGACAAAAAAGATGATAAGGCCTGCTAGAATCATAAATATATAGGCGATACTTGAAAAAATTATTTTCAGAAAGCGGTTACGAAATTTGAAACGGCTAAAATAAATCGATATGACTGATATAAACATAAAGCCCATGGACGCAAGCGCAACCCACATTTTCATTAGTGCTGGACTCATTCTTTTTCCTCCCTTTTTCCGAAAATTATTATATCATATCAAAATACAGTTATCATGATTATTTTTTAACTATTTTCATTACACTGAAAAAACAGATGCAGCTTGTCTTCAGGAAAACTCCATAAACTTGTCTGCTCCCACAAAAAAAGCTGAAGCAGAGGGGGGCAGCTCTGCTTCAGCCCGTTTTGACTAATATTCCCCAAACACTTAGAACACCTCTACGTATAATACGATGCATTTTATGCACGTTTTGGAGGTTTTGCATCCACTAATGGCCTAGTTACTGCAAAACAGCTGGAAAACTTTGCTTCTTATACACCTGTTTTTTGACTCCATGCATTATATGCCCCGGCTTATTGCGCTGTCACTTTAAAAAGCTTTTGTCATCCATAATATTTACAAGGTCTTCCATTTCATGTGTTTTAACTCTTGCCATTAACACATCCACTGCCTCTTTTGGTGGTTTTTGATGGAAAAGCACATCATACAAAGCCGCTGTAATCGGCATCTTCACTTCATATTTTTCCGATAGTTGATAGGCTGCCTTTGTGGTTCTGACACCTTCCACCACCATACCCATGTTTTCAAGCACTTCATCAAGCTTATGCCCCTTACCAAGCAAGTTGCCTGCCCGCCAATTTCTTGAATGTACGCTTGTACAGGTTACAATTAAATCACCGATACCTGTCAGCCCTGAAAAAGTCAGCGGATTTGCTCCCATTGCACTTCCCAGTCTTGCAATTTCTGTCAGGCCTCTTGTAATTAATGCTGCTTTTGCATTATCACCGTATCCAAGACCGTCAGTAATGCCAGCTGCCAGCGCGATAATATTTTTGAGTGCACCGCCAATCTCCACTCCGATGACATCGGGATTGGTATAAACCCTGAAGTGGTGATTCATAAACAAATCCTGCACCTTTTCTGCTGCATTCATATTCTCTGATGAGGCAGTGAGAGTTGTAGGCTGTCTCAGGCTTACTTCCTCTGCATGGCTTGGTCCTGAAAGAACAACAACATCATTCAACTTTTCTTTTGGCATGCTATCCCTGATAATTTCTGAAATTCTTAACAAGCTATCAGGCTCAATGCCCTTGCTGACATGAATGATTGTAACAGACTGCTGCAAAGAAGTTTGTGCCTGATGAAGCACTTCCCGAATTGCTTTTGTCGGCACAGCAAGAACAACATACTGAATTCCCTCTAACGCTTCATGAATCCCTGAAAATCCAGTTATATTTGCGGGAAGTTCTATACCGGGCAGATATCTTTCATTTCTTTTGTTTTTGTTAATCTCCTCAATCAGCTCATGCCGGTGAGCCCACAGCCTGACATCATGGCCATTGTCGGCAAGCACCATAGCCAGAGCCGTTCCCCAGCTCCCTGCGCCAAGCACTGTTATTTTCTCCATGGAAACACCCCTTCTTAAAAACTTCTTTAGAGTGAAATACGCTTATTTTCTAGCTCTTGGAAAAATTTTAATTGGTGTGCCTTCAAATCCAAATGCATCCCGAATTCTGTTTTCAAGAAAACGCTCATACGAAAAATGCATCAGTTCAGGTTCATTGACAAAAACAGCAAAGGCAGGCGGCTTGACTGCAACTTGTGTTGCATAAAATATTTTCAGACGTTTTCCTTTGTCTGTCGGAGTAGGATTCATGGCAACTGCATCCATGACTACTTCATTTAAGATATTCGTTTGCACCCTGAGTGCATGGTTTTCGCTTGCCTTCACAATCTCAGGCATCAAGGTATGAATACGCTTTGTCGTTTTTGCGGAAAGAAATACAACCTGCGCATAGCTCAGGAACAAAAAGTGTTCCCGGATATTTTGTTCAAATTCTTTCATCGTGCGTTCATCTTTTTCTACAGCATCCCATTTGTTTACCACAATTACGACTGCTCTGCCGGCTTCATGTGCGTAGCCTGCAATCTTTTTATCCTGTTCAATGATTCCTTCTTCTCCATCAATCACAACCAGCACTACATCGGAGCGGTCGATGGCCTTTAATGCACGAAGAACGCTGTATTTTTCAGTTGTTTCATATACCTTACCCTTTTTACGCATACCAGCCGTATCAATAATGACGAAATCCTGGCCGTTTGCTTTATAAGGAGTATCAATCGCATCCCTTGTTGTTCCAGCGATGTTGCTCACAATGACCCTTTCCTCACCCAGGATTGCATTCACCAGAGAGGATTTCCCAACGTTGGGACGGCCAATTAAAGAAAATTTTATTGTTTCATCGTCATATTCATCCGCCGCAATATGTTTAAAATTCTTGGCAACTTCGTCAAGAAGGTCGCCGAGTCCAATTCCGTGGGATCCAGAGATCGGGAACGGTTCGCCAAAGCCAAGTGAATAAAAATCGTAGATAGCTGAGCGCATTTCAAAATTATCAATTTTGTTTACAGCAAGAACGACAGGCTTTTTGGAACGATACAGTATTTTCGCTACCTCTTCATCTGCTGAGGTAACACCTTCACGTCCATTTGTTAAGAATATGATCACATCAGCTTCATCAATGGCTATTTCTGCCTGCTGGCGAATTTGTGCCAGAAAAGGTTCATCTCCTATATCAATTCCACCAGTATCAATAATGTTAAACTGATGAGTCAGCCACTCTCCTGAGCTGTAGATGCGATCCCTTGTTACTCCGGGAATATCTTCAACAATTGATACTCGCTCTCCTACAATTCTGTTAAAAATAGTTGACTTGCCTACATTAGGTCTTCCTACAATCGCTATTATCGGTTTTGGCATACATGCTCGCACCTTTCATTTATGTATCATTTTTTAGTTGTTTTTTTATCCGTATTACGCAAGTAACAAAACTGTCCAATTGCAATACCTGTATTTCTCCAGTGAGAAAATTCGGGTTGCGGGCAGCCTGAGAAGCTTTAGCTTCCCTGGCGTTGAGTTCACCAGCTCCATTTTCTCCTTCTCATATTGTAAAAGGTGTCTAAAGGAGATGCAATTCCTCTCGGTAAAGAATGATAACCATGCATCTGCTGCTTTATCAGCATAATAAATAGTCCAATTCATGAGTAGTCATCCACACATTTCATATCTGCTATAAGAAAGAATTTTTGAAATAAGTAAGAATATAAAAACAGCATACTTTTATAAAAAGAAACAGTTGTAACAGCAATACATCAGGATTGTGGCCGGCCGTATCAGCAGAAGAGAGCCTGGCCATTCTTTTATAAAAGAAACCCTTCTAGTTTGCCATAGAAGGGTTAACTTTTATATTTTATCAGTTTTTCCTAAGTTCGACAACTTAATGTCTTACAACCACGTACATATCTTCCCCGATTCCATGGGCAATACCATCCAGTATTGCTTCGAGATTTCTGGCATAAAAGTCCATTTCATCTCTGTCTCGGCAGACAAATATAGCCGTTCCGCCTGCAGCTTTTTCAGGGCTGGTCGTAATAATGGCGAGTATGTATTTTTCTAGTGCAGCGCTCACTGTGATCGACCCCTTTTGCTGGCTTTCATTTCCGTTGGCATCCTGATAGCATTTTCGAGGATTGGGACATCACCTATCACCTGTAAAGCCATCTCCCTGTCTTTCAACTGCGGCAGCACAAAAATGCCAACTCTGCCGTCATCAAGATCCCGCTTGGCAAGAGGCGATAGGGAAGGTTCTCCAGAGTCGGTTACAATGCCAAGGGCAATGGATACATCGTGCAGGATTGCCTGCCGCTGACCAAGATTTGCAATAGTAGATCTGGCATTCATGTTTTTAGGAACCAGAACAAACCCCATTCCATACTTTAAAATCATTTTCTGTTTTTCTGGAATTCCGATATTCATGATATAAATATCGTCCACAAGCAGCCCAGCACCTTCAAAATGAGGTTCTACATACTCAATATCCACAATATCTTTTAGTGTTTTGCCAGCCATCAGCATTCTTGCTGCAAGCAGACAAAGAATCGCCGCAACTGCTGCCGCAAATATATTGAAAACAAGATAGGCAAAAGTGGTCAGCAGTGAGGAAAAAATGACGATATAATTTCTGCTTTCAAATGCAACTGCGATGCCCTCAATATATGTTTTGCCTCTAGGCACAAGCTCTAAATCATCAAGTTCTGTTAAGGTGTTTCGTTCCATATTCCGAACATCCCTGAACTGCGAAGCCGCCAGAGCTAAAAAGGTGATGGCAGTAAATTCTTCCTCCATAATTGCAGGAACAGCAATCGTTCCCAGTCCTGCCGCAATAAATCCTAAAGCAATATGTATGACCTTGCCATGCAAATAGGTAGGATATTGCCTGTAATCAGTTTTCAGCATATACATGCGAATCGCTACTCCTACTATGACTCCAAACAAAATCGGATACACAAATTCATTCATGCTATCCCTCCCTTTCCTTCCAAGTTCTTTCAAGCCAGCTCTCCATATTGACAACATAAATGTTAAAAGCTGACCATAAGACAATAAAAGCTCCACCTGCAAAAAAAGGATCCAGAAATGCAAGAGATCCTATAACCCCTTCCGGATTCAGCCGGTGAATCAGCAAGCTGTATAAAACCTCGCCTTGAATCATTGACATGCCATAAACACTGAGCTTTTCCTGCAGTGATTTCCCGAAATAATTAGAACATACTGCAGCAATAGCTGATGCAAGCTGAACACCGCTTACAACAAACCAGACTGGATCACAAAGCTCAAACAGCCTAAGTCCTGAAGATGCAAGTGTGAGAGCCAGCACGAGAGCCGGAAACGTCAAGGTATAATGCAAGCCGCCAGCTGAAGCACTTATCATAGAGATGATCCAAATCAGCAGCAATGCGCCTGTAACGTGAAAGGCACCAAGCTGCAGTGAAAGAGAACTACATATAATAATTGTTAGCACAGCAGCCGACTGTAAAGTCCGTGCTTTGTTTTTTTGCATAAGGAATGTACAGTACAGCCAATAACCCCAAGCTAACCATAAAAATAATATTCCCTCCATACATCATCCTCCCCATTATTACCATTATGGATTGAAAACATGTAACTTAATCCAAAAACAGCAAAATTGTTTTGTATCATCCTGCAGCAGAAGTTAAACAATATTACTTGATAAAGGAGGGAAGCAGATGGGAAAGGATAGACAAGAAAAAAAGCTCAAAAAAAGCGGAAGAGTTGAATCAGACCGCGATCAGCAGATTAACTACAACGGAGCAACCGTAATGGAAGGACCTGAATCAGCAAGAAGACGAAATAAATAAGCAGTCAGGTATTTCTGTTACCAGACCACTGTGTTGTATGCCTCGTACAGCAGATGAATACCGGCATGCAGGGAGCAATGCAAAAAAATCCACAAAATTAAAAAGGGTGAATGCCAGAACAATGCTGGAATTCACCCTTTTTTTACTACATGTACGAATACTGAAAGCTATGATAACCTTTGGGAATTAATAAATCAGTCATTACATTGCATTGCATTATCTTCTGCTGAACTCCTCTGTGCTGACGCCTCTTTGAGATAGCCAGTGATGAGTTTCCCCAGATATAACGAGCTGCTTTTTTTGAAGTTCAGCAATAGAGGCTGCACCAAGAGCAGTCATGATATAAGCAAGATTCTCTTTTAATGATGAAATTTCTTCAATTAAAGCTTCATAGCCCCTGTCTACAAAAGTTTTCAAAAGAAATCCAGCCAGACCAGCTGCTGATGCTCCAAGGGCTATGGCCTTGGCTGCATCTAAAGCGTTTGTAATCCCGCCTGAACCAATAATAGTTACTTCTCGAACAGAGGGTGAAATTTCGGCAATGGAGGCTGCAGTTGGAATTCCCCAATCATCAAACTGGGAAAGAACCGTGGATCTGCGCATATTTTCTATCTTAGAAAAGTTGGTACCCCCATAGCCCCCTGCATCAATTGCTGTAACTCCCGCACTCTCAAGCTTTACAGCTGTCTCTTTACTAATGCCCATGCCAACTTCTTTCACGATAACAGGAACGCCCGACAATGCTGCAATTTGAGCAATTCGATCCAATGCCCCCTTGAAGTTTCTGTCTCCTTCAGGCATGACAAGTTCCTGAATAACGTTCAAATGAATTTGAATCGCATTTGCTTCAAGCATTTCTATTGCCTGCCGAGCCTGCTCAACAGAAGCTTCACTCCCAAGATTCGCAAAAATGATCCCTTTTGGATTTACCTTTCTGACTACTTCAAATGTGCTTCTTTCAGCGGGGTCTCTGACTGCAGACATTTGCGATCCTACAGCGATTGGTATGTTGCATTCTGCAGCTGCAAGAGAAAGATTCCTATTAATATGTAATGTTTCCTGTCCGCCTCCGCCAGTCATCGCATTAATAAAAAATGGCGAACTTAATAAAAGTTCGCCAATGGACGTCTGAAGTGAAATTTCATTTACAGAAATATTCGGAAGGCTGTGGTGAACAAATGAAACATCGTCAAAACCATTTTGGCGGCTTTGCCCGGTTTTTATTGCATGATTGATATGATCGATTTTTCGCTTTGCTCTGCTCACCATTCATCACCAATTTATTTTAGTTTGTTAAGCTGATCTCCAATCATTTCGCCAAGCTGAAAGCCGGAACTGGACTCTTCCTTTTGCTGATAATTACGGAAATCATCATCAGATGCTTTTGGCGATTCTTCCAGCTCACGAATGCTTAGAGAAATTCTTTGTTCATTTTCATTCACATCAAGAACTTTTACTTTTACAGTCTGATTTTCTTCCAGCACTTCCTGAGGTGTGCCGATATGCTTGTTGGAAATTTGAGATATATGGACCAGGCCTTCTACCCCTGGCAGAATCTCTACAAATGCACCGAATGTAACAAGGCGCTTGACAGTTCCTTCAACAACTTCACCCTGCTTGAGTCTGTCACTGATATCTTCCCAAGGTCCTGGCAGAGTTTCTTTGACAGAAAGAGAAATTCTTTCATTATCCCGGTCGACAGACAGAATTTTTACTTTGACGCTCTGCCCTTCTTCAACAACATCTGAAGGCCGGTCAATATGTGTATGGGACAGTTGAGAAATATGGACAAGACCGTCTATTCCGCCGATGTCTACAAAGGCACCGAAGTCTGTTAATCTTTGTACAGTGCCGTCAACAACATCACCAACTTGAAGGTTGTCTAGAAGACCTTGCTTTTTATCAGTCTGTTCTTTTTCAACAACAGCACGGTGGGAAAGAATGACACGGTTTTTCTCCTTATCAAGCTCCACTACCATGAGTGAAATGGTTTTTCCTTTATAATCAGAAAAATCTTCCACAAAATGCGTTTCAACAAGTGAAGCAGGAATAAATCCCCGTACGCCAAGGTCAACGACCAAGCCGCCTTTGACAACATCCTTTACTTCTGCTTCAAAAATTTCTTTATCTTCGTATTTTCTCTCAAGATCAGTCCATGCTTTGTCGGAATCCACAGCCCTTTTAGAAAGAATGAGAGCTTCATCCTCTACTTTTGTTACCTTAAGCTCAAGCTCGTCATTTTCGCTTACTGCATCAGAAGCTTTTTCAATATGCAGGCTGGAAAGCTCACTGATCGGGATAATTCCACTGTGTTTCACATTTTCAATTTCAACAATTACCTGTTTATCCTCTACTTTTGAAACTGTTCCTCTGACTACATCTCCAACTTCCGGGGTTTTTACATCAACTGAGTTCATCTCTTCTACCATTCCGTTTTACCTCCTTGGCCAAAACCTGCCCGACTTAATAAAAAGAATATGTATAATTTCCATTCCCTAAAGAATGAAATGAAAAACCCACTTTTTATAAACTTCTGATAAATGCTAACTTTTGTCAAGTGGCAGCGGCTGCCGGCCGTTTTTGATCAGCAGATCGCTTATTGATTCCATTATAACAGCAGTAACCATCTCAGCAGAAGCTTTTTGCTCTTTCAGTTTTGTTAAGTTCAGCGGTTCTCCATAAACAACCCTTAAAGGCTGAAGGGGCTTATAAGGACCAATGATTGCACACGGCACAACATGAGCCTGAGATCTCAGAGCAAAAAAGCCTGCTCCTGCCAGTCCTTTTCCCAGCTCTCCGTTTTTGCTTCTTGTTCCTTCAGGAAACAGTCCGAGCACACCCCCATCTTTCAGGATTTTAAGCCCGCTTCTCAATGCTTCTCTGTCGCTCATACCTCTTTTAACCGGAAAAGCACCAAGATTTCTTACTGTATTTCCAAGAACAGGAACTTTAAACAATTCTTCTTTTGCCATAAAGTGAACCATCCTGGGAGAGGTGATTCCCACTACGGGAGGATCAAAATTATCAATGTGGTTTGTACAAAGAAGCACTCCCCCCTCTTTTGGGAAATGCTCAAGCCCGCTGACCTTTATTCTATACAGGGGCTTTAAAACTGAAGCAACCACAGATCTTGCAAATTGATAAAATAACATATTAATCAGAGCCTTTCGTTAATTAATTCCTTAATTCTGCCGACCACACCTTGTATATCGAGAGAGGTTGTATCAATTTCTACTGCATCTTCTGCTTTTTTCAAGGGAGCAGCTTCCCTTTCTGAATCAATTTTATCACGCAGGGCTATTTCATGCTTTAGAAGTTCCAAGTCGGTGTCGATCCCTTTCCCGAGATTCTCCTCAAATCTTCTTCGAGCTCTTTCTTCCACTGAAGCTCTTAGGAATACTTTTACTTCTGCATGGGGAAGAACATGGGTCCCGATATCTCTGCCGTCCATCACAACACCGCCTGAGGAAGCCATTTCTCTCTGCCGTTTCACCATTTCTTCTCTTATTTTTGGAAGCCTGGCTGGAATGGAAACTGAATTGGTCACTTCATTACTGCGAATAATATCTGTGACATCCATACCGTTTATTTCTACCAATTGCCTTCCGTTCTTAGGAATTAAGGCAATCTGTGTATCTTTCAGCAGCATATTTAGAGCCTCTTCATCCTCAAGGCTGATTCCTTTGTTAAGGGCTTCAAATGTGATAGCACGGTACATGGCGCCGGTGTCAATATAAATATATGTCATATCCTCTGCAATAATTTTAGCAACTGTGCTTTTTCCAGCAGCTGCCGGTCCGTCTATTGCAATTGAAATTTTTCGTGTCATACTTTTCTCCTTTAGTTTCATAGAATTGCTGAAAAACAAAATTGCAGGCTGGGCTCACCTGCAATGATCATTGTTTAAATGTTTCAAGCCATTCTGTTACGGTCATTTTATTTACGCCCTCATATTGAACAACTTTAGATAAATAGGGTGATACAGCTTCCTGCTGAATGAGGATCTGAACAATAATCAGGCATACTAATTGAACTGCAATGATTTTGATCAACAGCTTTTCAAGTCGCGGCAAGCAAGGTCAACTCCTGCATTTTTCTACTAGTATGCTGAAAAAGTTTGTGGTTTATTCTGGAAGAAGCCCTTTTTTCTTTAGAAGCAGCTGCCTTTCAAAGCAATAGCGCAAAACAGCCTGCCTGTCACTTTCCTGTATCTCGGTAAAATGAAGCGGGGCTTTCAGTGTGCCCGTTTTTTCATTTTTAAGAATGCGGATAATGTCTGCCTTCGCATCAATATATTCCACTTTTTCTTTAAAAGGCAAAGCGAGCAGCAGCCTTATCTCTCTGGAGTGTCCAAGTGGATGTCCTTCATTCAGCTTAATGGCACATCCCCCCGCGCTGATATCCGAAGTCAGCGTAGTAAAAGGACCGAATGTTCCGTCAAGCGAGTGAACAGCAGCATCTAAAGCTGCCTCAATCCTGACAAACTGCCGTCTTTGGATCCGCTCTATTTTTTCTTCTGAAGGAAGCTTAAGCAAGATTAATGGAATTTTTTCTTTTTTTCTTCCTGCAACTTTTGAAGTGAATCTGTATGCCTGCTCTCCGGTTGTAAAGGAAGCATACAAACATTCGTCATTCATCAGAAAAGCAGTCTTTCCTGATTCTTCATTGATTGGATAATCAATGTATATGTAGTTTGAGTCAAGATCGGCAATTTTGCATTTCATTCGTTGTTTGCCTTCACCCTCTTGCTCAAGCAATAATACATCCCCGATATTCAGCATAAAACCATCACTTTCATTATTTACTCATAGTTACTCATAGGCTGTCTTTACTATTAAATCATGGAATGAAAAAAAGGAAAAGTCTCTTTCAACTTTTCCTTTTCCAAAATCACAAGCCGCTGTACAGCGGTTCGGAATTATCTAGCTTTTCAACCTTTTCTTCAGAACCGTCTTTTGCATTCACAAAAATCCTGTATGTGTCATTGTCAATCGTACCGAAGAATTCGTAGCACAATACTTCTTCTCCTAATTCGTTAACGATTAACCCTAATCTCGTTTCCTGAATCTGCAGGTTTGGATTCAGCATGCCTGCAGCTTCCTTTTCCTCTATTTGCGGCTTAGGCAGCTCCCTTTTGCGGTGTGAGGACAAATAATCTCTTGCTGAATAACCAACAACCTGCCCATTATCCATTGCCACCTTCATCCGAACTGCTTCAGGATAAAGCCTTACCTGATTCTCTACTGGAACAAAGGTAAAGACACCAATATTATCGTATTGAGCTGTTTCGTCCAGCTGCAAATTTTTGTAGCCATGCGAATTTAAAAATTCTGCAGCTTTATTGGAGGCATCATTCAAGCTGATTTTGCGGTTTTTGACTTCCCGTTCCTGAATAAGCCAAATAGGATGGCCCCCCTTTTCAGTAATATCCATATAAATGTCAGCTTGATTCTTCTGATGGTTAATAGATATACTGTAAAACTGAAAGTCAGCTCCTTTTCCGCTTTTTGTTACTTTAAAGGAATCCGTTGTGTCAGGTACAAATTCCTTTGCAATCCTCACAGCTTCTTCTTCATTTATTGTTTTGCCTTCCAAATGCTTAAAGCCCTCATCACGGTTTTTAACTGATGTCATGGAAGGTCCAAGATCGGTTTCCGAGTATGCATCCACATTTCTCTCAACAGTTTTGAAGCCGTCGATAATTGTGTTGTCCGCTTGCTTTTTACCTGAAGCAAGAGCCATCTCAACATCCATCCATCTCAGGTTGTTGGCAAGGACTTTATGCTGAACGGAACGCAATTCATTCTGAATGTCTGCAGATTGCTCATACAGAGCCTGCAGATTTTCGTATTCTTTATCTGATAACGGTTCTTTATCAAGATCACGTACAGCTGCCCGGTAGCTGAAGTCACTGATCTTAGCCAGAAACTCTTCTGTTTTATTAAAAGGCAGCAGTGCCAGAGGCAGCTGTCCGACATCATTGTGAGCCTCTGAAGTAATTCTCCAAACATCCGCCAGGGCAGGTGAAAGAGACTTTCTTGAATTCATTGCGAGTGTTGCTCCAATCTGGTCATGCAAATGATCAACCTGGTATGTTAAATCATGAAAAGCTCGCTGATAGTTATTTTCTGCCTCTATTAAAAGAGCATTTTTTTCCTGATGTTCTTTATAGCCCCAATAGCCGGTGCCGACCAATCCAACAGTCAGGACGGCTATTAATATTCCTCTTATCATCATCATCTCACCCCTTCTTAATCACAGAAGATATGTTTTCCGATTTGCTTCTTTTGCGGGCGGCCCCATATCCAGCCGCTTGTAGCAGTAATGGGATTAAAATAGTACATTGCATTTTCGGAAGGATCCCAGCCATTTATCGCATCCATTACTGCTTCTTTTGCTCTTTCGTTCGGTGTCAGCCAGATTTGACCATCTGCTACAGCAGTAAAAGCTCTAGGTTCAAAAATTACACCTGAAATTGTATTTGGAAAAGTAGGGCTGTTCAGGCGATTCAAGATAACTGCTGCCACTGCCACCTGGCCGACGTAAGGTTCGCCCCGCGCTTCCCCGTATACGGCATTGGCCATCAGCTGAATGTCATTTTGCGAAAAACCTTCCGGCATGTTCACAGCGGCATTCTGCTGCTGAGGCTCTGCTTGTTCTTCAGGCTGTGCCTGCTGATCCGGTTGAGCCTGCTCTTCAGGCTGAGGCTGTGGAGGCTGCCCTTGTTCCTGAGACTGTTCTTGCGGCTGTTCTGGCGTTTCCTGCCCTTCTGTACCTTCCCCGGCTGGCTGCCGGGCAGCATATTGTTTTTCCTGCTGAGCTCTTCTTGCTTCAGCCTGCTGCTTAAATTTTGCTTTTTCAGCCTTAGTAGGAGCTACCTGCTGTTTCAGCGGAATTCCGCCGTAGTGAGTAAAATCTCTGCCCTTATTCAGCTGTGTATGCACAAATTCAGCATAAAACTTCGTGTAGTCGGCAAGCATATTTTTCGTTTTCGTGCCTACCAGTCCATCAATTTCCTTCAGCTCAAATTGATGTTGAAAATTGCGGACTGCCCAGTAAGTACTCCACCCATACACACCATCAATCGGCCCATGATAATATCCGTTATACTGAAGCCTGGCCTGCAGCTCAACCACATCATCCCCCGTGGCTCCTCTTTGGATAACCTGAGCTGTGAATGCATGGGCTGTATGGGATGGAAGTGCCACAAAATGAGTGATGCTCAAAATTGCTGCTAACAAGATCAACACAGTCGTGGTTTTAACATTCTTCTTTTTCATCTTGCTGCCTCCAATCATTGTAAATTTGTTATATTGTATTTTTTGTTGCCGCTGGTATTTTATTCGCCATTTGATGAAAAAAGGAAAATAATCAGGTGCTTTTCATTCACGGATGGCAATTCACAGTTCAATTGTGAAAAAAAAAATAAGACTGACAGGGCGTCAGCCTTAATAATCCGCATGCTGTTCTATAACATTTGCTTTTCTTGCCTTTCGCAAACCAAACCACCATAAGAAAACCATGAACGGGAGAATGATAAACAGCCAATGATGGTAAAGATACAAAATTAAATCATAGGTGCCGTGCAGCAAAAACGGGATAAATAAAGAGAGAAACAGCCATTTTGGCCTATCCTTTTTTTCTGAAAACTTGCTTTTTCCAAGATAATAGCCCATCACGACTCCAAAAAGAGCATGACTCGATACCGGTAGCATGGCCCTTCCAAATGCATGCTCAATTCCGTTTGCAAATAGATAAAGGATGTTTTCAAAGGTCGCAAAACCCATGGCGACTGCAACACTGTACACAATACCGTCATAATGCTCCGAGAATTGCACATGCTGATAGATTGTATAGAACAGAATAAACCACTTGAAAAACTCTTCAAGAAATCCATATGTAAAAAAGATATGGACAGCAGGATTGGAGAAAACCTGCTCCAGTTCTATCACATACTGTAAAAACATGATTGGAAATACAAGCAAAACCCCAAAAATGAAAGCTCTGATGACCATTGAAACCGGTTCTGTTTCATATTTGTCTCTTAAATAAAAATAACTGAGGAGTGCAAGTCCCGGCGCAATTCCGGCAGAAATGATCGCAAGCATTCAAAAGCCTCATTTCTTGAAATATCTTCTAAATAACATCGTACCATGTTCCTATTGAATTGAAAATGTATACATTTTCTAACTTTGGCTTTCTTCGTCGTTGATTTTTCTACTCGTAATCCTTTATTCTATATCAATAGAAAGATTCATTGGGGGAGAAAAGATGAAAAAGATATTAATCCTTCATACTGGAGGAACCATTTCAATGGAGCAGGACGACAAAACGGGAGAAGTGAAACCGGGACAGGAAAATCCGCTGATGCTGAACAGCGCTCATTTATTTGAAGATGTGAATTTTCTTATGGAAGAAGTATTTTATCTGCCCTCTCCCCACATTACTCCAGCTGAAATGCTGAAGCTGAAATGTAAAATTGAAGACTATACAAAGAGTGATCAAATAGATGGAGTGGTAATCACTCACGGCACCGATACTCTTGAAGAAACAGCGTATTTTTTAGATATCGTATTAACAACCGAGATACCAGTTGTGTTAACAGGAGCAATGCGCTCCAGCAATGAGCTTGGATCAGACGGGCTGTACAATCTTATTTCGGCTGTTCGTGTAGCATCCGCTGATGAAGCTCGTGAAAAAGGCGTTCTTGTTGTGATGAATGATGAGGTTCATACTGCCAAAAACGTGACTAAAACCCACACTTCCAATGTGAGCACATTTCAGAGCCCTCAATATGGTCCGATTGGAATTGTAAATAAAAAGGGCGTGAATTTTCATCATATGCCCCTGTTATCTGAAAGAATTCCTGTCACCAGTATTAACAAAAATGTTCTGCTGCTTAAAGCTTATGCCGGCATGGATGAATTTATTTTTGACTTAATAGGAAACAGTACCTTGGACGGTCTTGTGATTGAAGCGCTGGGACAGGGAAATCTGCCGCCAAAAGTAGCACAGGCAGTGCAAAAACTCATAAACAGGAAAATCCCTGTCGTGATGGTTTCCCGCTGCTTTAACGGCGTAGTTCAGGATATCTATGCATATGAAGGCGGCGGAAAGCAGCTTAAAGATATGGGCGTGATATTAAGCAACGGCCTTAATGGTCAGAAAGCCCGGATTAAGCTGATGCTTGCACTACAAACAACTAAAAACATAGAAAAACTGGAGCAAATTTTTTCACATTAAAAAAATCAAGGGCTAACCCCTTGATTTTTTTTCGTACTCCAGAATGCTGGCAGCAATTGAATCTCCATGAAACCTTCCGTTTTCTATAAATATTTCATTGGCATTATTCCCGGCCGCAATTACTCCTGCTATAAAGATACCCTCTACATTTGTTTCCATGGTTTCATGACTGTAATAAGGACGCCCTGTTTCTTCATCAATGGAGATCCCCATCTTACGCAGAAAGTTATGATCAGGATGATAGCCAGTCATTGCAAATACGAAATCGTTCTGTATGGTAATCTGTTCTTTGCAGTTCTTGGTATACGACAATGTATCCTGCGCTATTTTATCCACAAGGGAATTAAACTCCATTGTAATCGTGCCGTTTCGAACAAGCGCATGGAATTCGGGAAGAATCCACGGCTTCACACTTGCCGAATACTCGCTTCCCCTGTAAAGGACCGTTACATCTGCACCAGCTTTGACGAGTTCCAGCGCTGCATCCACACTTGAATTTTTCCCGCCGATCACCGCCACCCGCTTACCGAAAAATGGGTGTCCTTCTTTAAAATAATGGGATACCTTCGGAAGCTCTTCGCCTGGAATGCCCATATAATTCGGATGATCATAATAACCGGTCGCTATAATGATATAGGAAGCTTCATACTGTGCTTTATCTGTATATACCAAAAATCCGTTTTGCGCTTTTTGGACTTCTTCCGCCTTTTCGAAAGCATTGATACGCAGTTCTTTTCTCCTCACTACTTCCCTGTAGTAGCTGAGAGCCTGATTTCTGACAGGTTTTCTGTTTTCTGTTATAAATGCGACGTCGCCAATCTCCAACTTCTCGCTCGAACTGAAGAATGTTTGATGAGTTGGATAATTGTAGATTGCATTGACGATGTTACCCTTTTCAATAACAAGAGGATTCATTCCAATATTTTTCAAGGCTATCGCTGCAGCAAGGCCGCAGGGCCCTCCACCTATAATGATGGCTTTTTCTTTATTCATGGGAAGTCACTCCATATGATCTGTTGTACTGCAAAAAATCTCCTATACAATGATAGGAGATTTTTCAGTCAGTTGCAAATAGAAGGGCTTCAGGATTTAAATCCAGCCTCTGAAACGTGAGGCTTCAGCCATCTTCCTTACACCAACCATATAAGCTGCCAGCCTCATATCTACTCTGCGGTTTGAAGCTGTGTCATAAATATTTCCAAAAGATTTTACCATTACTTTTTCCAGTTTTTCTTCCACTTCTTCTTCTGTCCAGTAATACCCCTGATTGTTCTGAACCCATTCAAAATAGGAAACGGTTACTCCCCCTGCACTGGCAAGAACATCAGGAACAAGCAGGATTCCCCGGTCTGTTAATATTCTTGTTCCTTCGAGTGTGGTTGGGCCGTTCGCAGCCTCCACTACAATGCTTGCTTTAATATTATGGGCATTGTCTTCCGTAATTTGATTTTCAATTGCCGCAGGTACAAGGATATCGCAATCCAGCTCCAGCAGCTCGTTATTGGTAATCGTATTGTTAAACAGCTTTGTAATTGTTCCGAAGCTGTCTCTGCGGTCAAGCAGATAATCAATATCGAGGCCGTCTTCATCATGAAGCCCGCCATATGCATCAGAAATACCGATTACCTTTGCTCCTGCATCATGCATAAATTTCGCAAGATAGCTTCCTGCGTTTCCAAATCCCTGCACGACAACACGGGCACCCTGCAGAGTAATGCCTTTCTTTTTAGCCGCCTCACCAATACAGATTGTCACGCCTTTTGCAGTAGCTGACTCCCGTCCGTGGGATCCTCCAAGCACAAGCGGCTTGCCTGTAATGAAGCCCGGGGAATTGAATTCATCTATCCGGCTGTATTCGTCCATCATCCACGCCATAATCTGCGAATTTGTAAAAACATCAGGAGCCGGTATATCCTTTGTAGGCCCGACAATCTGGCTGATTGCCCGAACATAGCCCCTGCTCAGCCTTTCAAGCTCTCTGAATGACATGTCTCGGGGATCACAGACGATACCCCCTTTTCCCCCGCCATAAGGCAAGTCAACAATTCCGCATTTTAAACTCATCCATATCGAAAGCGCTTTAACTTCCTTTTCAGAAACTTGAGGATGAAATCTGATTCCGCCCTTTGTCGGTCCAACAGCATCATTATGCTGTGCACGGTAGCCGGTAAAGATTTTTACAGAGCCATCATCCATTCTTACAGGTATTTTTACTGTCATCATTCGGATTGGTTCTTTTAACAATTCATATACTTCTTCAGGATAACCCAGCTTTTCAAGGGCCTTATGTATCACCGTTTGAGTTGATTTTAAGACATCATGAGTGTCCTTCTGTTTTCCGGTGTTTTTTTCGGCTACCATTCAGTAAACCTCCTAATATACATTCAAGTTAAAAATAGTGGCGTCCACCTTTCATGACATAGTATACACCTTCCCTCTCTTTCTGCAAAGACAAAACAATTCAATCTGGAGAAAAATTGCATTTAATTTGTAAGCGATTACAAATAGGGGGTTTAGAATATAAAAAAACATTTCAGCGGGCATTTAAGAAGATGATTATGCGCGGGAAAAGACGGTCTAATTTCAAAGCCAGCATGGATATTCACTGTAAGCGGCCCGTATTTATCAGCAGATCATTCCATATAAAAAAAGCGGTAAAATTATCACCGCTTTTCTCCAAAGAATTGATTTAAACCCTGGATGGCGAAATCAGCAAATATCTCTTTGCCGTATTCCTTAATCCTGTATTTAGTATAAGTTGTCGGACTCCCATATTCTGCGAGAACTGCAATGAGATGATCCAATGAAATATATTGTTCGCCGTCAATCAGCAGGTAATAGCAGCTGTTAAAAAAGTAAACGGAACCGCCGTTTACGTCCAGCCTGTTCAGGCAGCCTGACAGCTGAATTAAATCTTCAAAGCTTTGAAATTCATATACGATGTCGCTTGTTTCATCAAGCTTCACCTGCATTTCTATATAATCATCTTCGTACTCTTCCTCAGTATCTTCATTTTCATGATTTTTAGTTACAATGATAACCATACCTTGCGCCTGGAGAGAATACACTTCAACAGCCACTGGTCCATGAGCTTCAAAACCAAGCTCCTCGCTGGCTTCGTTCATCATTTCCCTAAATAGCTGATGAACCTTCAAGGAGTCCTTCCAAAGGTCCTCTTTTGTTAAACCCCGGTCAACAAGATCGTCGATTGTTAAAAAGATTTTAATTTTGTTGTAGTTCAGACGCTCCAGCCGCATTGTTTTCCCTCCTGCCGTCACACTTATCTCCATTCATACTATGTGAAATAAGAAAGTTGGTTCTTGAATTTGTTAACAGTTTACACTGTCAGCAAAAAGAAGACAAGCCTTTGTTCATGTGTACTGTGTCTGGAGCTTTTTTCTCAGCCATGTATCCCAATCTCCGCGAGTCTCGCCGACAATGTGATCTGAGAATGGTTCCAACTCTTTTAGGGTTGCACGTTGAAAAGCTGTTCCGCCAAGGCCGATGATAAGTTCTTCATACTTTTCTTCCAGCCGGTCAACAAGCTGAAGTGTTTTAGGAAGGTTAGCAATCAGCGTGCAGGCCAGAAACAGGAACTTCGGCTGAATCTGATCCAGCACAATATCGATATCACCTTCAGCAATGCTTGACCCTAAATAGATTACTTCAAACCCCTGTCTTCTTAAATACAAAGTATAAATCAGCAGGCCAAGCTCATGCCATTCATCCGGACCGCAAACAGCGATTACCTTTGGCAGCAACCCATTTACCGGCAGAGTGTGAAGTATCATCCCGATTCTGGAACGAAGAAACGACGAAGCAAAATGCTCATGTGCAGAGGTGATTTTGCCAGTTTCCCATAAATCGCCTATTTTCACGAGCATTGTACCCAGTATATCTATAACCACCTTATCGATGGAATATAAACTAAATGCTTTATTCATTAACTCATGTGCTTCACTTTCATCAAAAGCCAAAAGAGCTCTCATCAGCTCTTCCATCAAATCCTGTGAATGGTTACGGGAGATATTCTCCTCACCGTTCTCAGGAACACTCTCTTTCAGCCCGCTGTTTTCCATAAGATTGACGGCCTGACTAATCGTAAAGCCTTTATTCACTTTTGCAATCAGCCATTTCAGAATTTTTAAATGTTCCTCAGTATAAAGCCTGTGGCCGGAATCATTACGGACAGGCGCTATCATATTATATCTTCTCTCCCATGCACGAAGAGTACCGGACTGGATACCAAGCATTTTGGAAACAGCTTTAATATTATATTTTCCTTCTTGATTAGACATTAGTGTTTCCTCCATTAAATAAATCACAATGGTAATGCGTACAATCAAATTATAATTGGTAAACATTACCTTAAGCGCGCAGCATCATGGCTTAAATTATATAGGATTAAACACACTGTGTAAACTTTGTATAATCTTTGAAAAGCAGTTGTGGGCGATTTTTTATAAAGAGATATTAATTAATTTCATTATAGCTCTGCAATCACTGGGTGCTGCATGGTTGAGAATGAGGATTCTGACCTGATCAACAGGCATCACATTTCTGCTTATTTAAAGAATAGCTCTCCTTAGGTATTCCGCCTATTAATCCCAAAGCAGCATGAAAAGAGTTATTTTCCTGTGCATCACTACAAAAGTTCTGTTTTTTTTTCCTTTGCAGCATTATTTGTCCTTTCCTAGCTGGATTAAACGGACCCTGTTACTTGTGAGGAAACAATAGTTTATTTATCGCAGCCTTTTTTCAACGTGATCATATGCACTTCCGGATGGGCACCAAGCCTGAGAGGAAGCTGAGTAGTTCCATAACCATTGCTGATGAGTGTTATTAGGCCATTAGCTTTCTTAATACCTCCAGCTTCATAGGGTCCGAAGCCAAAAATTCGGATTTGCCCCCCGTGAGTATGGCCGCTTAAAATGAGATGAATGGAATCATCAGCTTTTACCTTTTTCACAATATCAGGATTGTGACAGAGCAGAATACGAAAATCTGCTTCACCGCTCCCTTTTAAAGCCAGAGAAAGGTTATCCTTCCTGAATTTCATTTCATCCACACCCACAACAGCAAGTGATTTTCCTGTTTCGGACGTAAGCACTACTGAACTATTCTGTAAGACAGAAACACCGTGCTCTTCTAACATAGCTGTCAGCTCAAGAGTATCCACTTCGTAATCATTGTTCCCTAATACAAAATAAAGCGGACCTATTTCGGACAGCCTCTTGACATTTTCTCTCGTTCTGCTGGCAGGTACACCTTTTTCCGTCATATCTCCGCCAATCAAAACAGCATCCGGACTGCTTGAAATCTTACTAATTAGTCTGTGAGTGACTCTTCTCCTGTGAATATCAGAGATAAATAACACTTTAAAGCCATCAAATTCCTCTGGAAGATTCCTAAAGTAAAGCGTTTGATTCTTTACATTATTTCTGAACGCATTATAAAGCATATAAAAAAACAAACATGCTCCAAATGCCATTGTGATATAAACAATTACCATCATATCCTCCTGCTGCTCCTCTTCTTATTTGACATATCATATATAAAAACAGATTTCAAAACAAGGAAAAATGCCTGCTTCGTCAAGAAACGCAGGCATTTGCTGAAGCATAAGGACATTATTTGCTCTCAAAAAATAAGTTTATGCCAAACTCACTTTTCATCATCGTATATACTTCATGTCTTTTCTTCCAGAAATAGGGCTGAGGCCACAGCTCCTGGCTTTTTTTGATAACTTCACACCTTAATTGATGATACTCAGCCTCAGCTTTTTCCTCTTTTTTCTTGTAATATACACAAGTTGCATAACCGGCTGCAATTCCAACGACAAAGAATAAATGAAACGGATCCTGCACAAATCTGCTCAGTATGACTGTAAAATCAACCGTGTTCGGCTGAAGGATGAAGTAATAAAAATAGATCATAAAACAAATGGCAAAACCGAATGTAAACAACTGACCCTGCAGGCACTTCTTTTTTAAAGTATCAAACTTTCTCTTCTTTTCAACAAGTCCCTGCAGCATATGTTTAGCGGGTTCATCAGTAGTATGCTGATCCAATTCCCTAATGGCCTGTTCCATATCATCACCCTTGTCCGTTAATAATACATATTATGAAGGAAGGCAGCATTCTATGAAGCAGAAGCTCTTATTTGAGAGAAAGCCGGGGGTATAGATATAGAGTAATTCTTACTTTAGTAACGTAAATAAACAACCCTCCCACATGTACGGGAGAGTTGTTATCAGTTCAGCGGTTAGCACTCAATATCTTTGAATTGGTATCTTTAACACCTGACCCTGATAGATTTCATTACCATGCAAATTGTTCCAGCTTCGTATCAGTTCTTCACCTGAACGACTGTTATAATACTTCATTGAAATACGAAATAAATTTTCCTCAGGGCCAACAGTATGGGAAATCACATCATATTCCTCTGCAGGCTGGGGCTCTTCCGGCTGATTCTCTTCTTGTGCTGCGAGTGGAACAGTATCTGAAGCTTCATTCTGGGGAGAGCTGGTTTCCGGGTCTGCTGTGTCCTCAGCAGATTGTACAGAGGCAGGCTCCTCTTCCACGTTTTCTTGAGCCGGCTTACTGTCTTCTTGACGTTCATCAGCCTCTTTTTCGGCTGTCTGCGTTTCTTCCTTCGTTTCCTTTTGGAGTTTTATTGAGGCAGCCGGTACATTGCCGCTGCTGCCTTTTTGGATAAAGATATTTTCAAAATCTCCTCCCCCACCAAAGGGAAGATCGCCTTTGGCTTCTGTATAATATGAATAAGATAAAATCATGACTGGCAGCAGAATAAACAGTACAGCAAGAATACTAATAACGGGATATTTCAGCTTTTTATGCTTAGTGTTTTTTTCCTCCTGCTTTTTTACCCTTGTATGCACTTCTTTCCTGGAAGGATAAGCACCTGTTTTATCTTTTCTCTCTTGAATCATTTTCTCTTTATGATACTTTCTGCGGTCCATCTGCACTTTTTCCTGAGTCATCCTTTATCACCTCTATGTTTATAAGAAATTCTGATTTGCAAAGCAAAGACCAGATCGATTATAAAATGGGCAAAAATAGTCGTCAGCAGACTTCCGGTTGCCTCAAACACAATTCCCAGTAAAAAACTGACCCCGACTACCATGATAAATAACACCCATTTGGTTATATAGCGGAAATGCAGGAGCGCAAAAATGATGCTGGCTGTAAAAAGGCCGAAATGCGTCTGAATGATTCCGCGGAACAAAAGCTCCTCTGTTACTGCAATTAGCGCTGTCAAAAAGATAATACTAGGCACGCTTTGGCTTCGAAATAGCTTTTCGTTGATTCCACCATCATCAAGCATGTGTTCCGGCACAAATTTGACGAGCAGCAAGTCAGCTGCAATGACAAGAAGTGCGGTACCTCCACCTATAAAGAATATGCTGTAAAAGGAAACATTCCACAAAGACATAAATTCTGCAAAAGACTGAAAAAGAAAGAAGCCCAAAAGAATTGATGCTAAAAGAAGGAAGGCTTGTGTGAGATACAGCTGCTGAACCATTTGTTTGTCTGTTAACCTGGAAATCAGCTCATTTTGGTTTTTAAACACTCATGAACAACTCTCTTTATAGAAAAATATCCTGCAATTCAAGGCGCCAGTCTCTCAATGGGCTGTTCTCTTCCTGCCTATTCCCTGCAGATAGATACGCTTTTAGCTGCAGTCCGCACACATCACAGCAAATCTCCGCTGCCTTTTGGGGTATTTGGCTGCCGAAATATTCGAGAATAAATTTTCTTCTGCAGGTGGTCAAGCTGGCAAACTCTACCATGTTTCTGAGCTTGTCATGCTTATGTTCCAATCGGGCAGAGATTCTCTGGTTTATGTAGCTGAAAAGCGGAATTTGCTGCTGTTCTTCAGCATGCTGACTGGTCAGGAAGGTCAAATATCTGCCCTGTGTTTCCGTAAAGCCGAAATGTTCGGGATTTCCCTCCAATATTTCCTGCAGATGATCTGTAAAGTACTTCACCTGATCTTTTTCTGGAAATTCTGATGAAATCAGATTTTTGGGAATCTCAAAATCTCCCTTTGATATGAGCATAATTGCAATGCTGGGAAGACCATCTCTTCCTGCTCTGCCTATTTCCTGCATATATGATTCAAGCTGTGATGGTATGTGAAAATGGATGACATATCTGACATTCTCCTTATTGACGCCCATGCCGAAAGCATTTGTACAGCAAACAACATCGAGCTGTCCATGTATATATTGCTGCTGTATGAGTATTCTCTGCTCGTTATCCATGCCTCCATGATAATATGCTGTTTTCTCAATTCCCTGTTCTCTTAAAGCAGCTGAAAGCTTCTCTGTCCATTGCCTGCTGCTGCAGTAAATAATGCCCGGACCTTTTAGCTGCTGCACAAGTTCACCCAGCCTGTTCAGCTTATCTTTTAACGAGTCATGCTGTTCCAGTGAAATACCAATGTTTGGCCGGTCAATACTCTGCAGCCTCTCACTCGGGTTCAACAAACATAACGAGGCTTTGATATCATCTATCACTTCAGTAGTTGCAGTAGCGGTCAGTGCAAGGCAGACGGGGGAATTTAAAGAAGCCCTTATGCTGCCCAGCCTGGAGTAATCAGGCCTGAAGTCATGGCCCCATTGAGAAATGCAATGTGCCTCATCAACAACAAACAGAGATATATTACTCTGCCTGAGCGCCCTTAACACGCTGCTGTTTCCCAAGGCCTCAGGCGAACTGAAGATAAAGCGGTAATCCCCAAGAGAGTTCAGTGCCTTTTCTTTTTCAAATCCGTTCAAAAAGCTGTTCAGGGCAATGACCCTCTTTTCGCCCCTCATTTTTATTTGGCGGACCTGATCTTCCATTAGCGACAGCAAAGGTGAAACAATCAGAACGCTTCCTTCACCAACATATGCAGGAAGCTGATAACAAAGAGATTTGCCTCCGCCGGTTGGAAGAAGAGCGATCGTATCTCTGCCTGAGAGAATGTCGAGTAGAATGTCCTCCTGCCCGGGCCGAAATGATTCATAGCCAAACCGCGATTTCAAAATGGGTGTTAAATTCATTTGTGCAATATCTCCTTTCCAGCTACAGCAACGGCCAGCCTGATTTGAAAATAACTATACTCGTGTTTTAAAGCTTCTTTTAACACTTTCAGCTGAAACGTGTTTTTATTCTTGATTTCCCTGACAATCGCATCAAGCTGATCTGTTGAAATAAAACCTTCATATTCAAACGCAGGATCATTCAGGGCAATTTCAACAATGTGGTCTTCGATCGTATTTTTTTTTAAGCCGCGCCGCACTGCGATTTCATCTATGGTAAAGCCGGAAGAAATAAACTGAAGCGTTTTTGCGGTGGAAGCTGTCAAATAAAGTCTTTCTCTCTTATGGGTATTTGCTATTTCGTGCAGGACCGGAAATTTCCCACTGTCTGCTTTTGATACAATGCCGTGAAGAACGTTCCAAAATGAGAGGGAGACAAACGACTCATTCTCTGTGAACATGTCTGCAATCTGGCTGTTCGTATATCCAATACGTTTCGCAGAAGACAGTTTATATACAAAAATTTCTGCTTCAGCGGTACTGTGCTCTTGAAGCAAATGTGAGAGTTCAGCATATAATTGAGAAGATAATGCCAGGCGCTCCTCCCTGTTTGCGGGCAAATATGACTTCAGCCAGGATATCGTTTTCTCATTGTTGGTAATTGGCAGGTAAGCTTTATGACCATCCTTGTAATTAGAAAGAACCTGTACCAAAAGAGCAAGTTTGCTCCAAAGCTCTCTTGCAGCATCGCCATATTCCCAGCCGTTCAGCAAAGAAGGGATGTGCCTCTTTTGCATTGTGCTGCTGAGAAATGTTTCACCCTGCTGAGTAATCAAATATTTATCCTCAGCTGAGCAGAGAACATATCCGTTTTCCACCAGGTACTTCCCAGCATCCTCTATGTCTCTTCTGGTGATATCCTGAAAAAGCGAAAACAGCTGGTGCAAATTGAATAAGCGGCAGTCCTGAATGGTCTGAGAAGATTTTTTCCCCTTAAACAGGTGATAAACTGCAGGAAGAGATCTTTCTCCCCTTAACATTTTAATACAAAAAAGGACAATGACTGCAAAATATTCATCTTTCACTAATATCACCCTGCAAGATTTGACATGTTTCGATTTAACTCTATTTTATCAGTTTTCGGGAAAATGAAAATGTTTAAAGGGGTACTATAAGGGAAAATTACAAATGAGAAACCCTCTATGATAAGCATTCTCAATGATTTTTTTATTGAAAAGTTAAAAAAACATCTTTACAATAGTATAGAAATAAGAGTTTACACCTTTAACGGTGTAAAGTACTATTATAGATACTGTTCATTTATGAACGATTTTCAGGAGGTTTTTCTAAATGCCAAAATATACAATTGTTGACAAAGATACTTGTATTGCCTGTGGAGCCTGCGGTGCTGCTGCTCCCGATATTTATGATTATGATGACGAAGGAATTGCTTTTGTAACCCTTGATGACAATCAAGGTACTGTTGAAGTTCCAGATGTTCTGGAAGAAGATATGATTGACGCGTTTGAAGGCTGCCCTACAGATTCCATTAAAGTATCTGACGAGCCATTTGAAGGCGATGCTCTAAAATTCGAATAGAAAAAAGCGAAAGCCCCGGCTTTCGCTTTTTTTTTTTTGCAGAAAGAGCTATATACAGTTACTATGTTATTTTTTTGCTTTGAGTTTAAACTCCGGTCGTATAACAAATATGAGGTTTTATTATAGTATCTCTGGAATCGCATAACTAAGCAAAAGACCAGTTACAGGAAGACCATTTTTTGATGATCCCCCTAACTGCCTTCAGCGCCGCAAAGCTAGTTTCTTGTGTCCCGGTTTCCAAATATTCAAAAATCCTCACTCGCACTTTAGAAATTCAAAATAAAAGATAAAATAAAAGACTGCCGAGAGTATCTCGACAGCCTGGGGACCTTAAATTTTACTTAAGCCTTAAGAATAAAAAATATTTTACTTTATCTACGCACTTTTATATATCATTTGGTTTTTCAGCCAAGGCTGCAATTTAGAGAATAAGATCATAAACACTGAGGCAATAATTATTCCTTTAACAAAATTGAAAGGCAGTATACCTGCAACTATTGTTTGCCTTGTTTCTACCGCAGACATAGCAGGCATATTTAAAAATAAGGTATATGCCGGAAGAATCACATAGTAGTTTAAAATGCTCATGACAACTGTCATTAACAGAGTGCCAAGCGCCAGACCGGCAAGCAGTCCTTTCGCTGACTGCAGTTTTCTGAATATTAGTGCTGCAGGCAGAATGAAAAGAGAGCCGGCAATAAAGTTTGCCATTTGTCCCACTGGTACGCCAGTCGCACTTCCCTGAATAAGATAATGCAGTACATTTTTAACAGCTTCTACTGTTATGCCCGCTATAGGACCAAACACTAGAGCCGCGATAATGGCAGGAACATCACTAAAATCAATTTTCAAAAATGGCGGAAGCCCCGGGAACGGGAAATCCAGCATCATCAGAATGTAAGCAATACTGCTCAGCATCCCAACTGCTATGTTTTTTCTTAACTTACTTTGTTTCATTTGTTTCCTCTCCTTTTCATGATCAACTTGAAAAGAAGCATTGGTCCATTCTTCCTGTTCACTAAAAAACCCCTTGCTTATAACAGCAAAGGGAGATGTGAGCAGGTTGAATAAGCGTTTAAAAAGTAATTTTTAAAAACGCAGAACCTCCATCTTCTCCCATCCAGACT
The DNA here is from genome assembly GCF_009674805.1 of Metabacillus lacus. GTDB lineage: Bacteria > Bacillota > Bacilli > Bacillales > Bacillaceae > Metabacillus_C > Metabacillus_C lacus. The sequence goes on from NZ_WKKI01000002.1 coordinate 218,599, forward strand.
GTACTGTCGGCTTCGGAATCGCACCGAATCCTGCCGTGTTGCATTGGCTCGCGGGCTTAGAACTGAAATCAGTTCATCACCGCCGGTCGGGAATTTCACCCTGCCCCGAAGATTGATCATATTATTTTGTTTTCAAGATAAATTATAATGCATGAAACTATATTTGTATATAAAAATGATTGTTGCCGAATATTTGCGATTACCATAGCAAATGATTGCCTGCAGTATATCAGCACAACTCTTTCATCTATTAACGCTTTACAGAAGTTTGACACCATTATTTAAATATGGTAAATTATCTGATAATTGATTACAGGAGGAGTTCACTTATGTTTCGAATATTGGTTTCAGATAAAATTAGTGAAGAAGGTCTTCAACCGCTGTTAAACTCTTCTCATATTATGCTCGTGAACAAAAATGTTGCTGATGCAGGTGAGGAACTAGAGACAGCTGACGCACTCTTAGTCAGAAGTGCAACGCAAGTAACAGAAGAATTAATGAAAAAAATGCCCCAGCTTAAAATTGTGGCAAGAGCCGGTGTAGGTGTTGATAATATTGATGTAGAAGCAGCCACAAAACTAGGGATTGTTGTTATAAATGCTCCGGACGGAAACACCATTTCAACAACTGAACATACATTTGCCATGATGGCATCCATGCTCAGGCACATTCCTCAGGCAACCGTCTCTGTAAAGTCAAATGAATGGAACCGAAACGCGTTTGTTGGAACTGAAATGAGAGGAAAAACACTCGGGATTGTCGGTCTTGGAAGAATCGGGAGCGAGCTGGCGAAGCGTGCCAGAGCTTTTGAAATGAATGTAATTGTGTTTGATCCCTTTTTGACTGAAGAACGAGCTTATAAGATCGGCGTTACAACGGCGTCGCTGGATGAATTGCTTTCAACAGCAGACATTATTACTGTACATACTCCTCTAACGAAGGAAACAAAAGGATTGCTGAATGAAAAAACACTATCCAAAACGAAAAAAGGTGTTTACTTAATTAACTGTGCTCGAGGAGGAATTATTGAAGAAGCAGCCGTTATACCTCTACTGGAAAGCGGCCATATAAGGGGAATCGCACTCGATGTTTTTGAAACGGAACCTCCTGAAAACACTTCGCTTCTTCAATATGAGCAGGTAATTGCGACTCCTCATTTGGGAGCTTCTACTAAAGAAGCACAATTGAATGTAGCTTCTCAGGTCTCTGAGGAGGTGCTCGCTTTTTTCAATGGAGAGCCTGTTACTTCGTCTATAAACCTGCCAACAATCTCCAAAGAAGTATATGAAAAAATTATGCCGTTTTACCAATTGGCTAAAAAAATGGGTAACTTTGTTTCTCAGTGCATGGCAGAGCCTGTTAACGAAATTTCAGTTGCTTACGAAGGCTCAGTAGGAGAACTTCAAACTGCAGCTATCACGAAAAGCCTTATTGCAGGCTTCCTAAGTCCCCGCGTAGCTTCAACCGTAAATGAAGTTAATGCAGGAATGATTGCCAAAGAGAGAGGCATCAGCTTTAGTGAAAAAATTTCAAATGAAACTTCAGGTTATGAAAATTGTTTGACTGTTAAAGTAGTCGGCAATAAAAGTGTTTTTTCTATTAAAGGCACCTATATTCCCCATTATGGCGAACGAATTGTTGAGTTAAACGGATTTAATATTGACTTTTATCCGGACGGCCACCTTCTGTATATTCAGCATTCTGATAAGCCTGGAGCGATTGGCCGGGTTGGACGTCTTCTGGGAGACCATTCTATCAATATTGCAACAATGCAGGTTGGGAGAAAGCAGCGCGGCGGTGATGCGATCATGATGCTTTCCTTTGACAAAGCCGTTACTGAAAGAGTTGTTTCTGAACTGAATGACCTTGAAGGTATTGTCTCAGTCAGAACCATTGATTTATAAGCCTTTCAACACCCCGGTATATGTACTTATTCATGATCAACATCATAAGGAAAGAGGAAGTGCCCTTGCACTTCCTCTTTTTGTGAGCAGCTTTCACCGTCTTCCGGCTTTTAAGGAAGAGGAATTTCTTTAGCCTGTCCCTTTGTAAATGTCATGAGAGACTGATATCCCGTTGCTTTAGCCAACTCTACTGCCTTTGAGTAATCTGCCCCAACATCCTCAGGCACATGTGCATCAGAAGAAAGACAGATCGGCACACCTTTTTTAAAGCACATTTCCAGCAGGCGCGGATCTGGATAAAGCTGCCCTATCGGCTTTCTAAGTCCGGCTGTGCTAATTTCAACACATGTTTTAGATTCGGCGAGAGCCGCAGCAGCTCTTTCATATTGCTCCAGCAAAAATTGTTCATTTGCCGGGACATATTGAAAAATTTTCACTAGGTCTAAATGGCCGATAATATCAAATAAATTGGATTGCGCAAGCGTGACTACCTGGTCAAAGTACTTTATGTATACGTCCTCAACGTTTCTCTTATCCCATTCATGAAGATATTCTTTAAGATCTATCCCAAAACCATCAACCCAGTGAATGGATCCAATGATATAATCGAAATCGTAGCTGTCGATAAATTTCTTCATTTCGGCATGCTTCCCTGGAGTATAGTCCATTTCAACTGACATTTTCACATCAATGCCTTCATCCCATGCCTGATGAAATAAGCTGACATAATCATTCATATCATAATAACGTCTTTCTTCCACCCAGGGATTGCTCAATATATCCTTTGTTTGATAAAAGTGATAAGCATGCTCAGAAATGCCAAAATGTGCAATGTTTTTTCTGGCTGCTTCATCCGTAAATTTTTTTAAATAATCTAGTGTGAGACTGCCTCGCTCCAAATGGTTGTGAAAATCGGTCAACATATACATCCCTCCCGCTATTCTTACATTATAGCGAAGAAGTCTGAAAATAGTAAAATTTTTTCCCGTCCTCTATTTCTCAAGAAGGAGGATTTGATCTGGAAATATTTTATCGTCTTTTAATTCATTAAGTTCTATTAGCTCACTCAATGACTTTTCATAATGCTGGGCAATCGAGGACAAGCTTTCTCCCCTAGCAACAATATGCTTTACGCAAGGCTTCGATATTAACAGCTTTTGACCAGGATAAATTCTATCGTGAGAAAGGTGATTCCAGCTTTTCAACTCTTCGCTTCCCACCCCAAGCTTCTTCGAGATGCTCCATAAGGTATCTCCCTTTTTTACAAATACTGCTGAATCAACTGACTGAAGATCACTATGTGCGGAAACAGTTACTGCACTTTGCATTTTTTCCTCAGAAAGCACAATAAACGGATCAATCGCATGCTCTTTTGCAGGCGTCCAGTTTCCTCTATGCACTTCAAAATGAAGATGGTTTCCTCTGGATACGCCTGTGTTGCCCACCGTTCCGATTACCTGCCCTCCTGAGACTTTTTCTCCCTCTCTTGCAAGTCTCTCATTTAAATGAGCGTAAACTGTTTCATAGCCATTTTCATGCATGACAAAAATAACATTTCCATATGTTTGTGAATAATAAGATTTGCTGACAATTCCTTTGCTGACAGAAAAGACTTTTTCACCTTTACTTGCAGCGATGTCTATTCCTTTATGTTTCCCCGCCCTGGTACCGAATGTATCAGATATATAACCGTTTACAGGAAGTACCCAATCATTTTCCTTGTGCTCTGCAGCAGCAATTCTCTTTATTTCTATTGAATACAAAAGCGACAATAACAGGAAAATAAGCGCAAAGCTATATTGTAATACTCTCATTGTATCCTCCTAGACTTTCAAGCAATATATTGATACATGCTTCCATTAAACAAAACTAGTCTGCAGCAAATTCTTCCAATTTATACAGCGGTATTTCTTTTCTTACCGTTTCTATACTCATTTCCTTCTTCTATTTATCAAATAACGTAAAAAAGAGATGCTGTATGCATCTCTAGTTTCGTGGAAGCGGATTTGGCGAGGCTGGGACAACAATAGGTTGTGTTAAATCCATACTTCCTACCTTTGAAATGTTTGTGTTTTCAAATTTCACCTGCTGATATCCAAACTCTTTAGCGGTGAGCAAAATGCCTTCCAGCATTAATACATTTGCTTCTGTATTTTCAATGCGCGCGCTGTTCGAAAATGTCAGTGTCAGTGAGCCTTCCGACTTTTCAATTTTAGAAAAGCTGATTGATTCTGTAAATAATGACTTTAGCTGATGGGTATCAATGCTTTTTTTCATGGCCCCAAGTGCAGCATCTATGCTTGTAAAAGTCTCGGCCGACGGTGTCAGAAGCTTAGGTGTGTTTTCGTCAGCTTGATACAGGTAATAAGCTTTAAAACTTTGCCCCTTCAGCTCCAGCTCTTCCAGTTTGCCATAGTTTCCGGCTTCTACACCCTTTTCCTGAAAGCTGTTGGAATATAGCTCAGCTTCCAAATAACCATTTTGTTTCAGGGTTTCAGAAATTTCATTCAAGCCTTCTGAATCTGCACTTGAGGATAGAACAGCAGCTTCAAGATTCACCTGAACCCTATTCTTACTTTCAATTGGGGTTTTCAGCTGGACTTTTTCAAAAAAAGAGGTAGCAAGTCCCGCTTCTTCTTCATTAAAGTTTTCGAGGATGCCTTTTATTTGAGAAGCTTTGTCTCTATCAGCAATTCCTTTCAGACTGACCGGAATTAAATTTTGAAGATTGGCATCTCTAAATGCAACCGTGATAAAGGTCTCCGAACTCTCAGCTGGAACAACAAAGGTATCAACTTCTTCTTTTAAATCTGTAGTTTCAGGAACAGGCACTACATCATTAACATCATCCCTCTCTTTGGGCAAATCTTCTGTGACAGCTTGATCGGTGGATTGGGAGGAGTTTCCTGCAGATTGTTCATTCCCGGATTGTGAGCCGCTGCGAAACTCTTCGAAGAGAAATGGGGAAAACAGAAACAGAATAAATATAGCTGCAGCGCTTGCCAACACTGGACCGAGCCAAATTTTCTTTTTACTGCTTTGCATTTTCAGCGACACGTTCTGATAGATTTCTTCCGGTGTACGCCGGTCTTTAACAGGAGGTAATTGACTCAGCAAATGTTCTATTTCCTGATCATCGCTTACTTTGGATTTCTTCATGACTGTACCCCTCCTCAGTATTAAATTCTTCTATGCATTTCTTGATTGCCTTTAATGCTCTGTGCTGGGTTGTTTTTACTTTGCTTTCCGTCCAGGACAACGCCTCCGCACTTTCAGATATGGACAAGCCCTGAATATAACGCAGTATCACAACGGACTTTTGATCAACCGTACAAGAATCCAGTGCCTTGTATATTGCAGCCACCTGCTCTCCCTGCATGGTGATTTCATCAGGAAGAGGCCCAGCATCCCTGATTTGTTCTTTTTCCCAGTCAAACTTCTCAAGAATCCGCTGTTTGACAGTTTTTTGTTTTCTGAACCAATCAATGGCAACATGTCTGGCTATTGATAATATCCAGGTTTTTTCACTGCTTCTTCCCTCAAACTTGTCATAAGCTCTCAAAACCCTTATATAAACTTCCTGAGTTAAATCTTCAGCCTGCTCACGGTTTTTTACCATATAGTATAAATATTGAAAAATATCATAGTGATACGTTTCGTATAACCTGTGAAAGGTTTTTTCCATCGGAGAACCCTCCGTTCAATGTATTTGTCGATTATATATCTTTAAAAGTTACATTATAACTATTATTATATAGAAAAAATACAATATCTGCAGAAGCATACCACAACGACTACAGCTGCTGAAGAAAGAAAAACAGCAAACGAATCTTGTAGTTAGTAAATTACAGTTCCCTATGCTAAACATGCAATATAGAGGGAATATGTATTCTCCTTTTTTTCCACATGTATTCATTGTAACTTAAAAAAACTGCAGACACACTCAAGTTACTCGAGTGTGTCTGCAGTCTCAGTCCTGCTCCTTTGGTCTTTCCTTGAAAACAACCGCACTTCTCTCATATTCAATATCATTCAAGCTGGATCTATAGTTAATTACTCTGGCAGCTGCAAAAAAATAATCAGAGAGCCTGTTTAAATATTTTGGTACTACACTGTGTATCTCTGTTTCTTTTTGCAAAGAAACTGTTCTTCGTTCTGCTCTTCTGGCTACAGTTCTTGCCACATGAATGGCAGCTGCTGCAGGAGAGCCTCCGGGAAGAATAAAGCGCTGCAACGGGGGCGCCTCTGCAGTATAAGCATCAATTCTTTCTTCCAGAAATTTCACCATCTCCTCATTTGCTTTGTAGGGACTTTTTTGCTTTTCATGAATCACAGCTAAATCTCCTCCGCAGTCAAAGAGTTCGTGCTGCACTTTTTCAAGCTCCTGATAAATATCCTGAAACGCGGGTTCTTTTAAAAGCGTCATGGCCTGCCCGACAAAAGAATTTAACTCATCAATTGTTCCATATGCTTCAACTCTGAGATCATCTTTATCCACTCTTCCGCCAATGATGCTCGTTTTCCCTTTGTCTCCGGTTCTTGTATAAAGATTCATTGAGGTTCCTCCCTTGTTATAAACGTATTTTCTATTATTCTATTATTATGCTCATTTCTTTGTTTTCTATTCAAATGCAGTTGAGAACCTGCGGTGAAATTATGAGTACAGCCATCTATCAGAAAGCGAATAGTATGCCCTTGCCATCACGGGATATAAAATAAAAAAGAAAATGCCATTTCCTACTGCGTGAGCCGTATCAAACGGGAGTCCGGACAAATAGTACAGCCAGCCATGTTTTGTCATGATAAACATTGGCAGTGATACGATGAAGCCATATAGATAACCCGCAGCGACTGCAAAAGGCGTACCTATCATCAGCATCCTCTTTACTGAAAGTTTTCCAAGGTACCCGAAAAGTACTGCAATCGACCCCCATGCAGCAACTTGAGAGATGGTCCAGTATCCCATTCCCATTAACAAATTGGAAAGAAATGCTCCCAATGCAGCCACAATCAATCCGCTTAAGGGTCCTAGCAGAATGGAAGTGATCATGATGACCGCTGTCATCGGCTGGACATTCGGAATAAATTGAAAGCTTACCCTCCCTGCAACAGCTAATGCTGCCAGCAGAGAAAGCAAGCTTATTTTTTTAACACTCATTTTTACTCCCACTTTTGAAGGTCAAACTCAACAACATCTCCATCTTCAAGGATGATATCATTGGCGCCCTTCATTGCAGGTTCTCCATTTACATCGAACATCCATGCATATTTTTCATCTGCATTCGCTTCAATTCCGTCTATGCTGGTAATAAATCCAGCTTCATCTTCTACTTCAAAATTCTGATTCATTACTTCCATTAAAGATTCGCCCCCTTCAAAGACAACCTCTTTGCTGGAAAGTTCTTCAGCCTTTTGATCTTTTGTCAGCTTAATAGAAGCACTAAGCTCTTCACCTGCTTCTTTAGATAATTCTTGCTGCCCGTTTTCAGGCTGCTGTGAAGCGCCCGAATCGTTCTGGTCAGTTTGAGCCGGTGCACAGGCAGTCAAAACAGCCAGCACAAGGGACATCAACACCATTAAGTATTTGTTCATGTTCAGTCCTCCTATTTTTTAAGTATCAGGAAGATGAAAAATAAAAAGCCCATTCTGGACAGAATGAGCTAAACGACGCCAAAAAAAAATCCGCCGTTCCTTTCTCAATCCCCGAAGAAAAGATACTGAAGGTTGAAAAACCGGCAGGTCTACTGACTTATGCGTCTTCCTACTCAAAGGCCCTTCCCGCAAGAATACTCTTGCAGTGGCATGCCCAATTTCGTCAGCAATTACAGTTGCGGGGACAGTTTTGGCCTTTCACCAAATTCCCTTTTAAACCCGTACAGGTACCGAATTTATCAATAATATTCAGTTGATCTCTTTTTATTTTAAAATACCTTCCCTACAGGAAGCAAGATTTTTCTTGTTTTTGTTTCCCATGGAACAAGATTGTTCGTCACACACTGTCATTGTTCAGTGTTTTTTGCGGCAGGTAAAATGAGAAGGTAGTTCCTTCTTCCAGTTTACTGTGTACATGAATGGTTCCGCCGTGTGCTTCGACAATATTTTTGGCAATCGCAAGCCCGAGTCCTGTTCCCGATCTGCCTCTCGTTCTCGCTTTATCAGCTTTATAAAATCGTTCAAATACAAAAGGAAGGTCTTCTTCCTGAATTCCGGAACCTGAGTCCCTCACATCTGTTTTCAACCCGCTATCTGAACCTGAAATCGCGATCGCAACTGATCCGCCTGAATCAGTATGCCTGATTGCATTGTCCACCAAATTGGTCAGCACCTGCTCAATTTTATCAGGGTCCAGAACAAAAACAGAGTTTTTGAGTTGAATTTCACTAATTAAATCTATGCCTTTCTCTCTGGCCAGCCCCTGAAATTTCCTATTTATTCTTTCAATAAAATCAGGTACAGAAGTTTCCTCATAATTCAAGCTGATGTGCCCGGCTTCCATTCTCGCGAGATCCAGAAGATCGTTAACAAGACGGCCCATTCTGAGAGATTCATCATATATGACCTGAGATATCTCCCGCCTCTCTTCCTCTGAACTCGCAATATCATCTACAATGGCTTCACTGTAGCCCTGAAGCATGCTAATCGGTGTACGAAGTTCATGGCTCACATTTGCGATAAAGTCCTTCCGAAGCTTATCGAGCCGCCTCTCTTCAGTCATATCTCTCAGGACAGCAACAGCTCCCCTTACATAGGACTGGTTGTAGAGAGGGCTCATTAAAATGACCCAGCTCCGTCCTTGAAGCGTGATTTCTATAATTTGCTCCTTCTCAGCGCTGACAACTCTTTGAAACAATTCCAAAGCAAGCGGAGGGAGTTCTTCTTCATCTTCAGTGTTCATTCCCTGCTCATAGTACCATGCCTGCAAAAATCGTTCAGCAGGGGGATTGGATACAAGTATCGTACCATCGATATTCAGCGTAATTACGCCATCCGCCATACTGCTTAAAATGCTGGATAAGTGCTCTTTTTCCTGACTGAGTGCATTAATATGAAATTTCAGCTGCCTGCCCATCTGGTTGAATGCGACGGCAAGCTCCCCGATTTCATCATGCTGCATGATGGGAACTTTTGTGTCAAACTTTCCTCTGGCAAGCTCCTGGGCGGCCTCCCGCATTTTTCTGAGCGGATAGGTAATTCTTGTAGAAAGGAAAAAAGCAAAAAATGTTGTTAACACAAATGCGATTCCTGCGGCCAGAAAGATATAGTTTGTGGTATGCTTTGTTGTTTCATGAACAGCAAGCAAAGACTGCGCAATAAACACAGTCCCTGTCATGCCGCTGACAGTTTCAAAAGGAACCCCGACAACCAGTACTTCACTTTCTTCATTTCCATTCGTTCTAGGCAGGAGCATTCTCTTGCTGGCATTTTGGTCCGAATTCAGTATTGCTGCAAGATCGGGGTCTCTCCTGATTTGCTCCATGGAAATTTGCGGAGAATTTTCAAAATTTTTAGGTGACTGCCAGTACTGGCCATCTTCAACGATGAGTACATTCGTCAATTCATCAACAAGCTCCCAGGCAATAGATCTTCCCTGTTCCTGGTCGCTGTGGTTCTCCAAAATAATTGACACTTTGTTTGCCAGCTGATTTAATTCCTTTTCTGCTACATCAACATGATAATTCTCAATAAACTCCAGCAGGAGCACAGTGAGAACTGCAAGCACAAAAGAGACCAGCAAAAGAATGGTAAACCAAAGCTTTCCTACAACACTTTTCCAAAACATCAGGAATTTCCTACCTCAAATTTATAGCCTACTCCCCAAACTGTTACAATCATTTTAGCAGCCTCAGGAGACACTTTATTCAGCTTCTCTCTTAACCTTTTCACATGAGTATCAACCGTTCTTAAATCACCGAAAAACTCATACTGCCAGACCTCTTTCAGCAGTTTTTCTCTGTCATATACCTTATCAGGCGTTTTGGCAAGAAAATAAAGAAGCTCATACTCCTTCGGTGTCAGGCTGACCTCTGTGCCGTCTGCAGTCACTCGGTGGGCATCATGGTCAATTGACAGATGGGGAAAGACCACAACATTCTTTGAAGCTGTGTCTGTTTTTAAAAACGTTGTCGTCGATGATCGTCTCAACAGAGCTTTAACCCTCAGCACAACCTCGCGCGGACTGAAAGGCTTCACAATATAATCATCTGCTCCTACTTCAAAGCCCTGCACCCTGTTAGCTTCCTCCCCTTTTGCAGTAAGAATAATCACCGGGGTAGCTTTCTTTTCCCGAAGCTGTCTGCATACTTCTATGCCGTCAATTCCCGGCATCATTAAATCGAGCAGAATGAGATCGTAATTGTTCGTCAGAGCCAGCTCCAGGGCTTCATCACCGTTCTCTGCCTCTTCAATTTCATAGTTCTCTCTTTCCAGGTACATTCTTAATAGCCTTCTAATACGTTCCTCATCATCTACCACGAGTATTTTTTCTTTAAAAGTGTTTTCCATAGGTAACTTCCTCCACATCAGCTTTCAGTTAATTATTCAGAAAAAGCCTCCACTAGCTAAGTGAAGGCTGTCCTTTTTTTAAGTGCCTGGTCTTATGCGTAGGAATGCAGACCTGCAATAACCAGATTGACAAAAATCAAATTAAACATAATGATGGCAAATCCTATGACTGCCAGCCAGGCCGACTTCTCCCCATGCCATCCTTTTGACAGCCTGAGGTGAAGATAAGCTGCATAAAACAGCCACGTAATTAAAGCCCATACTTCTTTAGGATCCCAGCCCCAAAATCTTGTCCACGCAATCTGCGCCCAGATCATGGCGAAAATCAGCGCTCCCAACGTAAATACCGGAAAGCCGATTGTAACAGAACGATATCCAATTTCATCAACAAGATCCAGCCTTACATGTCTGACAAGCGGCTGCATGGCAGCGGATATCCTTTTTCTCAGCACCAGTCTTAAAGCTCCGTATAAAACAAGCCCGACTAAAACTGACCATATTACAGTATTTGCTTTTCTTCCTGATATGATAGCAGGAAGTTCTATAAGCGGCTGCATTCTGCCTTCTGTAAGCAGCTGGCTCTCATTAGGACCGAGTATAGCAGGAAGCGTATAAACCATTTCTGCAGACTGATCATTTTTATCTGTCCATTGGTAGACTGCCTGATAGTCCATTGACCGGAATGCAGTTGTGACCAGTATAAAAGCAAGAGTCGCCACCAGAACAAACATGACAAATTCCAGCCAGAATGTTTTTTTTGATTTTTTGCTTTGATCAACACTTTTCAATAAATATAATACCCCTGCAATAAAACTGATGGCAAGCAGTGCCTGTCCAAGCGCAGCCGTCGTTACATGAATATAAAGCCAGCTGCTCTTTAAAGCCGGTATAAGCGGGGATATTTCTGTCGGGAACATGCTTGCGTAGGCAATCAGAAGCAATGCTACCGGAAGAGTAAATAAGCCCAATACCGATGTTTTATAAATAAAATAAATAATGATAAATGCCAATACCAACATCATACCAAAAAATGTAGTGAATTCAAAAAGGTTGCTGACCGGAGCATGTCCGGCTGCAATCCACCTTGTAATAAAATACCCCGTTTGCGCAATGAAACCTGCAATTGTAACGGCGATGGCAGCTTTTGCCCAGTTATTCGGGTTTTTGCGGTCTTTTTTATCCCTGATTGATCCCCCAAAAATAAAAGTCCCAATCAAATAAAGAAAGAAAGCTGCATATAAAAGATTGCTGCTTAATGCGGCCATGTTTCGTCCCTCCCTAATCCTCCAAATCGTTCTCTCTCTGGTCAGCCGGCATATCCAGGGATGTTCCTTCCAGGACAGCTTTGATGTCACTCTTCAGCCCGAACCAGTTTTTATTTGTATGTGCTGCAACAGCAATCCCTTCAGCACTCCTTTTCAGCCAGATCCGACGATGATTCCAGTACATTCCCTGAATCACGCCGATCATAAAGATTGCCCCGCCTATTCCAAGCAGCCAGAGGGTATGATCTTTCCGGACTGTTAAGGCAGTCAGGTTTTTTGTTTCTGCACTTTCAAATTGCATTTTGTATTGATTGTCTCCAGCTGGTTCAATGGTTTGCTGTATCGCTACAAAGCTTGTTTCCCCTTCAGGCTTATCCGGTGCAATCATTTTAAAAACAAAGGCCGGGTTATTCGGCACCCTCGTTTTGGTAGCCGGTTTACCTTCTGCATTAAAATAAAAATCCGGAAGGTAGCTGGAAATTTCAACTGAGTAGCCATTTCCCAGGTCATATGCTTTTTCGGGATCAAGCAAGTCTATTTGCAGGCTTCCAAAACTTTGCTCACTCTCTTTATCTATTAATCTGAAATTCATTGTATTCAGCTCATTTAATTTAAAATCAACCTGATACAAAGCAAAGCTATCAAACTTCAACGGTTCATTCACGCGAATTTCCTTATCTGTCACCTTTTTAAGCTGGGGTGCGGCACCATGTACAATCTCACCGGTTCTCTCGTATAAGGTAACATCAGATTGAAAATTCTTTGCTACTGCTCCTTCACCAACACGTGTAATGGCTTCCTCAAACACAGCATCTTCATTTTCACTTTCATATACCTCATGCAAAAAACGATGATTTGTCAGATAATATAATCCTTCTGTGCCCGGGATTACTGTTGTTTCACCCTCGCGTATCCATAATACTTCATCAATGTACATGTCCGGGAAAAACCTCAGCATGGCTCCAATCAAGAAGATGATGAGCCCTACGTGATTGACATACGGTCCCCATCTGGAAAACCTGCCTTTTTCAGCGAATATGTTTTCTCCCTGTGTCCTTACCTGGTAGCGGCGTTTCTGCAGGGCAGTTTTCACATGATGAAGATCGCCTTCTCCGGCAGCTGGAGTTTCCCCGTATATTCTCTGCCTTCTCATGAAGTTGTCATGGCGGGTAACACCCTGCTTTTTGAGAGCCCTGTACAGAGGGATAACCCGGTCAAGGCTGCAGATAACAAGTGAAATCCCAATCGAAGCGATCAGGATCATATACCACCATGAACCATAAAGATCATGAAAGCCCAGCTGATAATAAAGCTGGCCCAGACTGCCGTACTCATCTTTGTAAAAGGTTCCCGGAGGTACACTTTTCGGTATGTACATTTCCTGCGGAAAAATGGTCCCCAGTGCCGAAGCAGCCAATGTAATCACAATAAGCCAGACACCCACTTTTACGGATGAGAAAAAGTTCCATATTTTATCAACGATCGTTTTGTTGTAAGTCTGCGAGCGCCTGGCGCTTCCGTCATACCTCATATCCAAAAGCTGTTTGCTTTCGGCGGCGTTTTCCCCTTCAACCGGCTTTCCGCAGGACTCACATAAAACTGTGCCGTGCGGATTGATATGACCGCACTCGCATTTTACATCTTTCATGCTGAAATCTCCCTATTTAAGGTTCTATTTGATCCATAAACTCCTGAATCGTTCTCTCTGTAAGCTGGCCTGAATGCACCTTCACGACCTTTCCATCTTTATCTATCAAAAAAGTCGTTGGCAGGGGCTTAACCCCATAAGCATTTAAAACCTGTCTGTCTTTATCAAGCACAATTGGAAAGTTCAGGCCGTATTCATCTGCAAAATTCTGTACTGACAGATTGGATTCTGCGATATTTACAGCCAGCACCTCCACCCCTTTTTGCCGATAATGCTGATATTGATTTTCCATATATGGCATTTCACGTTTGCATGGTTCACACCATGTACCCCAGAAATTAAGGAATACTCCTTTTCCGCGGTAATCCGAAAGCTGATGGGTGTTCCCGTTCAAATCAGTTAACAAAAAGTCCGGTGCTGTACCCCCAGCCTTCACAATTTCTTTATTGGTAAAAAAGTTTGTATATAATGTGTATCCGATTGCCAGCGCAAGCACCAGGAGTATAGCTGACCGTATCATAAGTCTGTTCTTTTTCATTCCTTGCTCCCCTAAAAAAGAATACATTCTTCGTCATTATATCATTAAGAGGACATGCCGAATTTTGATTTTATGAAGTTTATGTGAAACTTAGAAAGCGCTTTTTCCATGCTCAGCCATCGCTCTCAGCTGCTTCACTTCATGAGGCGTCAGTTCCCTCGAGTCTCCGGGATTCAAGCCTTTCAAATCCAGCGTTGCATATCTTTCGCGCTTCAGTTTCATGACGGGATGTCCAATTGCTTCAAACATCCTTCTGACTTGCCGGTTTCTACCCTCATGTATGGTAATTTCGACGATGCTTGTTCCTTTTTTCTTATCAACAGATGCCACCTTAACCCTGGCAGGCGCTGTTTTTCCATCCTCTAATTCTATGCCGCGCTCAAGCTTTTTTAAATTTTCCCTGAACGGCGCACCTTTCACTTTAGCCACATATGTTTTGTCCATTTGGTATTTTGGATGCATCAGTAAATTTGCAAAGCCGCCGTCATTTGTCAGCAAAATCAGCCCTGTTGTATCATAGTCCAGCCTTCCCACAGGATAAATTCTCTGCTTTACATGCGGTAGGAAATCAGTTACAACTTTACGGTCCTTATCATCCTTCGCTGCGGAAATAACACCGCGTGGTTTATATAGTAAATAGTAAACAGGCTCCTCTCTCTCTAAAGGCACACCATTTACTTCAACCGAATCATTGTCAGTCACTTTCAAACCGAGCTCTGTTACAGTTTTCCCATTCACTTTTACCTTACCTTCAGCAATTAATTCCTCTGCTTTTCTTCTTGATGCTACACCTGCGTGCGCAATTACCTTCTGTAAACGTTCCATGTTCAATTCACCTCGTTAACAATCTTACTTCTTTCAGCACCTTTAGACAAGCTGGTAAGTGAATAAGCCCTTTTTTTAAACATTCTTATGCTCAATCACACAACAAAACCTTACTCCTGACACATGATTCTTAGTGTGTGGAGTAAGGCCCTTCTTTATTTAGGATTCTGTATGACAAGTACAGACATTTGCAAAAAGTGTTCAAGAAAAAAGAATCGTAACAATCACAATTGAAGCAATAATTCCGATCAAATCCGCTAGAAGACCCACCTTCAGAGCGTCGCCCATTTTTTTAATGCCCACGGCACCAAAGTAGACTGTTAAAATATAGAGTGTTGTATCTGTGCTCCCCTGCATCACGGAAGCGAGCCGCCCAAGAAAAGAGTCAGGGCCGTGCGCAGCAATCAGATCTGTTGTCATGCCAAGAGCAGCTGTTCCGGATATGGGCCTGATAAAAGCCAAAGGAACGATTTCTGAGGGAACCCCCGCCATCTGCAATACCGGGCGGAGCAACTCTACGAGAAACCCTAAAGCACCTGACGCCCTGAAAATGGATATAGCAACCAGCATTCCGACAAGGTAAGGAATAATGGAAAAAGCAATTGTAATCCCTTCTTTGCCTCCTTCAACAAAGGCTTCATAAGCAGGAATTTTTTTCCACGTCCCGTATATTAAAATGAATGCAATGATTGCCGGTATCATCCATAGAGATAGTAAACTCATGATTTGAAGCATTCCATCACCCTTTAGACTTTCTTCTGTAATAAAAATAGCGGTCAACAAGCACAGCTCCGATGGTTGCTATAAGAGATGCCAGAATTGTGGGTCCTACTATCTCTGTGGATGATTGCGATCCGTATGTCATTCGGATTGCGATAACCGTAGTGGGTATCAAAGTAATGCTTGATGTATTAATGGCCAAAAAAGTAATCATTGAGCGGCTTGCAGACTCAGCGTTTCCATTCAGCTTTTTCATCTGCTCCATCGCTTTAATGCCAAGGGGAGTAGCTGCATTTCCAAGCCCGAACATGTTGGCCATCATATTGGACAGAATATACCCCATTGCGGGGTGGCTGGGAGGGATGTCAGGAAAAAGTCTTCTCACCACAGGTTTGAACAACAGCCCGAGCTTTTCCAGCAATCCTGCTGATTCTGCGATTTTCATCAGGCCGAGCCAGAATACCAAAACGCTGATCAAACCTATCGAAATGGTGACTGCATCTTTTGCTCCTTTAAAAATCGCCTCATTTACAGCATCTATTGTACCGTTGAAAAGTGCGAATATCAGCCCGGCCACTGTGAGGAAAACCCATATGAGATTAACCATGTGCATCTGCGCCTATTGAGGAATAGAAAATCCGCTGAAATGTCTCCCAAAAGCCAGCCTCATCCGGCGCTCTTGACTTGCCCTTTTTAAAAAACAAAGGCACAGATTCAATTTCTTCATCCTTTAACTTGACAGAAAGCTTGCCGACAACCCCGGGAAAGGACCGTTCTCTCTCCCATCTTTTGTCCGGCTCCAAAAATTCATAGTTGATTGAAATCTCTTTTATTTCTTTCTGAGTAAGCGGATAAGTAATGCTGCGGCTGATAAAGACCTGTTTGTTATAATAAGAATCAGTCAGACCACTGATGGTTCCCTTCTTTTTCACTTCATACATATCGTAATGTTCAAATGCTTCATTGAACATGCCGATATGATCATTCCAATCATCAGGATCATCAATGGTCACCGCTATTAAATTCATATCGCCCTTAGTGGCAGTGGAGACAAGTGTCCTTTTTGCTCTTTTCGTATAGCCAGTTTTTCCTCCGGTCGAGTACTCATATAATCCTGTCAGCAGCTTGTTTTTGTTTTTCCATACTCTGTCCCAGTCAGCATTGGGATTGGGCGCTCTATGAACTTTAGTGGAAGCTATTTCCCTGTACTGCGGCAAGTGCATGGCATATTTGCAAAGCAATGCCATATCATATGCACTCGAGAAATGATTTTCATGGTCATCCAGACCGTGCGGATTGGCAAATTCGGTATTCTTCATGCCTATTTCAGCCGCTTTTTGATTCATCATGTAAACAAATCCTTCAAGGCTGCCTCCGACATGCTCGGCAATGGCAACCGCAGAGTCATTGCCTGATCGGAGCATCAGTCCATAGACCAAATCCTGAAGCTTTATTTTTTCACCTTCCTGAAGGTAGATAGCAGATCCTTCAGCCTGGAGGGCGCGTGCACTGACTGTCGCGTACGTGTCCATTTTGCCGGATTCTATCGCTAACACCGCAGTCATAATTTTAGTTATGCTGGCGATTCTCCTTTTTGTATGCTCATCCTTGGCATAAAGCACTCTTCCTGTTTCCTGTTCAATTAAAATAGCACTTCTGGCGCTGACAGCTTCAGCAATTGGAGAATGTATAGTTAATCCGGTAAGAAGGATGGAAGATATGACGATGAAGAGGAGTCCTTTTTTCAAAAGTTGTAACATGAAATGTCCACGCCCTTTTCAGATGATTTGTACAAGTTTATGCGCTTGTAAGAATCATATGACTGGTAATAGACGATGACCTCTTTGTGGACGCAATAAAAAAAGCAGCCGCAATGGCTGCACCTGAAGTGTTTTTATTTTGTATGAATCATTTTTGTGCGGTAATCTGTTTCATAATATTCCAACTCTTCCCGAATAGACTGAAACTTGCCTTCAAGGTTTGTAATCAGCTCTATAATTGATTGGGGAACAGTTCCTCTGAACTTGATGGAATTTTTGCCTGTATAAGCAGATCGGCTGTCTTCAAACCAAACGTCGTTCCTTGGATTAAAAAACTCTTCAATGCACTGGTGGAAAATTTTATAAAGCACTTTTTCTGCAGCTGATTTTCTAAACGGATCTGAGTTCAGCACGACATCACATGCTTCCCTGCCTTCCTCGCAAAAAACAGCAAGCCTTCTAAAGTTGCTTAGCAAATCTCTAAAGTACTCTCTTTCTCCGCTTGTCTCTTCCAGGAGTGATGTAATGGTGGTCTCGTTTAGAAAGTGTTCAAGTTCACTTAGTGCGCCCTTAAGAAAGTCCCTTACCTGCTCCGTCTGTACTTTAACTATTACATTTCCCATCTTGACACGCTCCTTTTTGGCGGCTCAGTCCTCTTTTTTTATCATATGACGGCTTTCCAATAATAGATTTCTTTTTTCAATTTCTTTTTGAATAGGATTGTATCAGCTGCAAGCTATATAGACTCTCCGATATCATGACGAAAAATCTCCAGGCCTGAAGAAATTTCTCTTCATCCATTGCTGCTGTACAGATACCTGCTTTTAGAGTAAATAATAGAGTGTTTAAGAAGGATTTGGGCTCCTCTATTATCAGTTTATCATATTATGAAAATATTTAGAAATCATCAAACATCTTCTAGGCTTTCCTGAAATCTTTCGAAAAATAAATCTGCTTCTTCCTGTCCATCATTATCCTCACCTTCAGACAGAGGCGGAAGTTCATCAAGGTTTTTCAGCCCAAAATGCTCTAAAAACTCTCTTGTTGTTCCATATAGTATGGGTCTGCCAGTCCCCTCCGCCCGTCCGACTTCCTTAATGAGGATTCTGCCGGTAAGAGTCTGAAGAGGCCTTTCTGACTTAACGCCCCTGATTTCCTCTATTTCCACTCTCGTAATAGGCTGCTTGTACGCTACAATTGCAAGAGTTTCCAGCGCTGCCTGGGAAAGCGCGCTGCCGGTATTGCTTTCCACAAGCTTTTGCAAATAAATGGCATGATCCCTCTTGGTAATCAGCTGAAAAATGTCCGCAGTTTCCTTTATGCATATCCCTCTATCAGCATGCTTATAATCATAGCTCAGCTCTCCTATAACCGCTTGTATGTCTGCCTCTTCAAGCTCGAGAACTTTTGCAAGCTGTTTGACCGAGAGCCCATCTTCTCCTGCAGCAAATAAGAGAGCCTCCACGATCCCTTTCCAGTGCTCAATCTTCAACTCCATCCACTAAATCTCTCCCTACAATATAGATATCCGAAAAATTATCTTCCTGTTCAATCTTGATGGTATTGTTTTTCATTAGCTCTAATATAGCCAGGAATGAAACAACAAGGTATTCCTTGTTATCTTGAGGAAACAAGTCTGAAAACTGACATCTTCCTTTTAAAGTCTGCAGGTCACGGATGATTTCTTCCATTCTTTTTTCAATGGGTATCTCCTGTCTGGTTATCCTGGTTTGAAGCGGTTTTTGAAGCTTCTTCCTTCGCAGAACTTTCTGAAATGCCCCAAGCATGTCGTACAGTGTTACATTCAAAGGCTGTTCTGCAGCAGGAATTTCTGCGAATTTGCTGCTGTCGAGCGGAGGTCTTGTGTAACTTAAAGAACTCTCTTCTTCCAGAGCAAGCAGGTCTTTTGCTGCATCTTTGTACTTGCGGTATTCGATCAGTTTTCTCATCAGCTCTTCCCTTGGATCCTCTTCTTCAGCGTACTCAAAGTCTTCCAAAAGTTCTTCCTCCTGTTTTGGAAGGAGCATGCCGCTTTTAATAGAAAGAAGGGTTGCAGCCATGACAAGATATTCAGATGCTACGTCAAGCTGCAGCACCTGCATAGTATGTATATAAGACATGTATTGATCGGTAATTTCAGACACCGGTATATCATAAATGTCTATTTCCAGTCTGTTAATTAGATGAAGGAGCAGATCCAGAGGTCCTTCAAAAGCGTCTAGTTTTACTTCATATTTCACTTTTATCCCACCATCATACCTTTTAGCCCATAAATCGCTAACCCTAAGTATAGAACAATCTTATCCTATGTCCAATAGTTATTTTTACCGGCATGCAAATAAGAGCAATGAACGCTGCAAGGCAGTTAGTAATTTTCCGATTTATGTAAATGCATAGTGCTCGTATCAGCTGCGTTTAACCAAAAGAACACAAATAGAAATACATTAAAAAGTTGTCTGGTTTTGCGCTGCACATCAAGCGAGTACAGGGTTTTATTTTTTAAGCAGCCACTCAGTGTGGTAAGATAAATACCATGATACAGTTATAAAGGAGGCAGTTATGTATCCTGAACCATACGTTACATATTTGGTGCACTTTCATGGTGACCGTGATTATTTTGAATGTCATGAAGTACTGGAAGAATATTGGAAGGAAGATCCTTCGGGTGGAAGAAAGAGTTATCTGGTTGGCTTGATTCAGATTGCAGTCGGCCTTTACCATTATAGAAGGGGAAACAGCAGCGGCGCCACCAGGATGCTTGCTAATGCCATCCGTATTCTCAGCCGGGAAAAAGATGCTGTCAGCAGTCTGGGGCTTGAAGAAGAGAAGTTGTTCAGCCTGTTAAAGGAAACGCTCAAAAATATTCAGGATGGGCTGCCCTACAAGAGCATTGATTTGCCAATTAATGATCCCGCTCTTCTTCATCTCTGCAGGGAAGAAGCGGAGAGAAAGCACATTCACTGGGGGACAGCGAGTGATATAGAGAACTCCTTTCTTATTAACAAGCACAGTTTGCGAAACAGAAGCAGCGTGATAGAGGAGCGCGAAAAACAGCTGAAGAAAAAAAGAGAGAGCAGAGGACTTTAACCTCTGCTCTCAACTATTCCTTGAAGGGCTCGCCTTCTTCTGAACAATGCTCAATAAATGCTTCAGTATGCTTGGACGGAATAAACGACTTGCCCTTGTTTTGTTCCTTTAACGCCAGGACCATCTTTTTTCCAACACCCTGATGACGGTGGGAAGGATTTACACTAATATGCTGTATTTCAATGGTTTCTTCGTCAATATGCAGGACTCCAATTGCACCAATAATATCTTCTTCGTGTTTCCACAAATATAACTGGCGTCCTTTATCCTCCTCATAGCTCTTCATCGTCTGCTGGAGATGCTTCAAATCTTTTTCTGTAGGCATAAAGGAAAGCAGGCCCATAGCAATTTTTTCGAAACTTTTTTTATAGCGAATTAACATAAATACCCCTCATTAACGAAATGAACCTTCAGTAAAGAAAGACGGATCAGCTAAAGCCATGTTCAATCGTCCTTGATTTGATGTTTCTGTTGGTAAGCAAATAACATTCTTCCACAATTATTATAAACATTTTTCAGCTGTTTTTAAACTGTTTTGGAAAATTTACTGAAGGGCTTTCAGAAGATTAGCCATCTCTATTGCAGAAACTGCCGCTTCCCAGCCTTTGTTTCCTGCTTTCGTGCCGGATCTTTCAATAGCCTGTTCGATATTTTCTGTCGTTACAATACCAAAGATAACAGGCACTCCTGTAGACAGTGATGCAGCTGAAATTCCTTTGGCAGCTTCATTGCAGACATAATCATAATGAGTAGTAGATCCCCTGATTACTGTTCCGAGGGTAACGACAGCATCGTACTTGCCTGATTCAGCCAGTTTTTTTGCAATCAGCGGGATTTCGAATGCTCCCGGCACCCAAATAACATCAATATCTCCTTCTGCAGCTCCATGCCTTATCAAAGCATCTTGAGCTCCTCCAAGCAGCTTGCTTGTGATAAATTCATTAAATCTTGATACAACAATAGCGGTACGCAATCCAGATGCAACTAAGTTTCCTTCAATTGTGTTCATAACGACACTCCTTCTTTTTATTAAAATTGCAAATAATGGCCGAGCTTTTCCTGTTTTGTTTTCAAATATTTTTCATTATCCTTTTTCACCTTTGTGGTGATTGGAAGCCTTTCTACTATGGACAGACCATACCCTTCCAGCCCTGCTAACTTTCTGGGGTTGTTAGTGAGCAGCCTGATCTCTGAGATACCAAGATCTTTTAATATTTGTGCACCGATTCCATATTCACGAAGATCTGCACCGAATCCGAGCGATTCATTCGCCTGCACGGTGTCCAATCCTTCTTCTTGAAGCTTGTAGGCCTTCAGTTTATTAATCAGGCCTATTCCTCTGCCTTCCTGTTTTAAATAAAGCAGGACGCCGCTTCCTTCTTTTTCAATGATGTTAAGAGCAGCGGAAAGCTGAGGCCCGCAGTCACAGCGGTGCGATCCAAAAACGTCTCCTGTCAAGCATTCGGAGTGCACTCTGACCAGCGTTGGCTTGGCAGGATCAATATTGCCTTTTACAATTGCAATATGCTCTTTTCCATCTAAGCGGCTGATATAACCAACAGCACGAAAATCTCCAAAATCAGTCGGAAGCTTTATTTCTACCTCCCTGCTGATCAGCTTGTCAGTTGCATTTCTGTAAGTGATTAAGTCTTTAATTGTAATCAGACTTAATCCATATTCTTCGGACAGTACTTTAAGGTCCGGCACTCTTGCCATGGTGCCGTCTTCTTTTACAATTTCACAAATTACACCCACAGGCTTCGCTCCTGCCAGCACCGCTAAATCTACAGCTGCTTCCGTGTGGCCCGCTCTTTTAAGAACGCCGCCTTCTTTTGCAATGAGAGGAAAAACATGGCCCGGCCTCTTAAAATCTCCTGCAACAGCATTGTCATCTACTAAAGCTCTTATCGTATCAGCCCTCTCAAAAGCACTGATTCCAGTTTTGGTTGTTTTGTAATCAACGCTGACAGTAAAGGCCGTTCCATGCGGGTCAGTATTTTTATCCACCATTGGCGACAAACTCAGCTTTTCTGCAAGCTCAGCAGTAATTGGCGTACATACTAAGCCTCTGCCGTGCTTAATCATGAAGTTGATCATTTCAGGCGTGATATTTTCGCCAAGAGCTATAAAGTCACCCTCATTTTCACGGTCTTCATCGTCAACCACTATCACAGGTTTACCGTTTTTTAAGTCTTCAATTGCCTGCTCTATTGAATGAAACATGACTTTTCCTCCTTTTAATATCCATGCTCCTCAAGGAATCCCCGTGTGATCATCGGTTTTGTTTGGGAGCTCTGGTCCGTGCTCATCATTTTTTGAATATACTTTCCAATCATGTCACACTCTATGTTCACCAGATCTCCCTTCCCCTTGACACCCAGCACCGTTTCCGAAAGGGTATGAGGAATAATGGATATTGAGATTCTGCCTGGCTCCAGACCGAATATCGTCAAGCTGATCCCATCAACTGCCACAGATCCTTTTAAAATACAGGCATCAGTCAGTTTGTCAGGAACTTCAATTTCAAACAGCACTGCGTTTGCATTCTGCTGTTTGGACACTATTCTTCCTGTCCCATCAATATGGCCTGTCACAAAGTGGCCTCCAAACCGGCCGTTGGCTGCCATTGCCCTTTCCAGGTTAACCGAAGAACCTGCTTTTGCATCGGTCAAGGATGTCGCTTTCAGGGTTTCCGGCATCACATCTACTATAAATGTTTTGTCAGTGTAGCCCGTTACGGTCAGGCAGACTCCATTGACTGATATGCTGTCACCAAGATGAACATCCTCCAGGATTTTGTGCGCTGAAATCGTCAGAATTTGTTCTTTTGCATTTCCCTGGATGGATGAAATTCTTCCCACCTCTTCAATAATTCCTGTAAACATGTACTCTCACTCCCTTCCCGGAAGAGCTGTTATTTTCAAATCTTTTCCCATCATCACCGGCTCTTTGAACAGAAGATTTTTTGCGTCAGATAACAGGCTCAGCCCTTCCCCGCCTACCGAGGAAGGAGCAGCAGCGCCTCCTATCAGCATCGGTGCTATGTAAAAAACTGCTTCCTGAAAAACTCCTTCTCTAACAAAACTTCCATGCACAGTTCCGCCCCCTTCTACAAATAAAGAGGTAATGTTTCTCTCTCCCAAAAGTTTGAGCACTGTTTTCATATTGAATTGGGGCGTTTCCAGCTTGATGATGGAAACATGGGTGTTCTGCTGCAGAAGCTTGATCTTCTCCTCAGGCGCACCGCTGCCGGTTATAATCCATGTTTGTGAATCAGGTTCCGTCACAAGTTTCGCAGAGGCAGGTGTTTTCAGTTTTGTATCAAGGACGATTCTGACCGGCTGCTTAACCGGATTGCTCCTCCTGGATGTTAACTGAGGATCATCGGCAATTACGGTGTTCACCCCTACCAAAATGGCATCGTGCAGTTCCCGGAGACGGTGAACATCTTCCCTGGCCTCTTTTCCCGTAATCCATTTGCTTTCGCCAGCTGCTGTTGCCGTTTTTCCATCCAAAGTAGAAGCGGCCTTTAATGTGACATAAGGCGTTTTGTTTACAACAAAATGAAAAAAGAATTTATTCAATTCAGCTGCTTTCTCTTTGAGTAAACCAGTTTCCACCTCAACGCCCGCATCTTTTAGAATACTGATTCCATTTCCTGCCACGAGCGGATTAGGATCAAGGATCGCTACAACTACTTTCTGTATCCCTGCTCTAGCAACAGCATGTGCACAAGGAGGAGTCTTTCCAAAATGGCTGCAGGGTTCCAGCGTCACATATAGAGTTGCGCCTCTTGCTTTTTCTCCGGCCATTGAAATGGCATGCACCTCGGCATGAGGTTCACCTGCTTTTAGGTGAGCCCCAAACCCGACAATTTCTCCATCATTGACAAGCACTGCTCCCACCATTGGATTTGGAGCTGTCTGGCCGCTTGCCTGCGTTGCGAGCTGAAGAGCAAACTCCATATATTTTAAGTCCTCCAAGTTTCAATCCCTCCTCCCAAAAAAAATCAATACAAAAAGCCCCGGATTGTTATACCGGAGCGCAGCAGATGATCACTTTTATTCATAGCAAACTAGAGTGTAACCTTCAGATTTTTTTCTGAAGCAACACCCTGCTTTCATATCATGTGATCCTTCTCCCATCCAGACTATACTGTCGGCTTCAGAGTTTCACTGAATCCACCGCTCGCTGTAAGCTTGCGGGTCACGGACTAAGGAGCGTTGCGCTCCATCACCGCCGGTTGGGAATTTCACCCTGCCCCGAAGGAATCTCAAACTATTCAGTTTTCCTTGCTGTACAGTTTACATTGTAAGTGCAAACTACACAACAAATAACCAGTAAATCAATCCCCAGCCTAATGAAATCAAAAGGATGAGAAAAAACAGCCCATAATTAGCTCTTTTCAAGATTGTAACACCTCTTTATTCATTTAGCTAATGAAAAACTCGCCTCTCGGCGAGCTTTCTGCACTTTCAACTATTCAGCATCCCACACTTTTACTTCTTTCATCACATCGCCATTTTTCATTTTCAATACTGAATCCAGTCCTTCAGTTACTTTTCCGAAAACAGTATGAACACCATTTAAATGCGCCTGAGGCTCGTGCACGATGAAGAACTGGCTTCCGCCTGTATCTTTTCCGGCATGCGCCATAGACAATGAGCCCGCCTCATGCTTATGAGGGTTGCCTTCTGTTTCACATTTAATGGAATAGCCAGGTCCGCCTGCACCAGTCCCAGTAGGGTCTCCCCCTTGTGATACAAAGCCCGGGATAACTCGGTGAAATGATACTCCGTTGTAGAACCCTTCATTTGCCAGCTTCTCAAAGTTCTCAACAGTGTTAGGTGCTTCGTTTGCAAACAGATCAATAAAAATATTTTCGCCGTTTTCCATTGTAATTTGTGCTTTTTTCATATGTATGAAACCTCCATTGTATTTTTTGCGTCTAATAATCAGAACGTATTCATTCTACTATATTCTGATAGAGAATTCCAAGCGGCTGAAGTCTCTATTTAAAAAAAGTGGTATTGAGCGTTCTGAAAAGTCTATAATGAAGGTGTTGCATGACACCTTGCAACTAGCGAAAGGGAGGATTACATTGAAAAAAGCAATATTGGCCTTAGCAGCTGCACTGACCCTGGCATTTCCTCAGGCAGGCTTTGCAGACGCAGCACCAGGCGACGTGATTATTACATTGGGAGAGAATCTGAAGGAGAATGAAAAAAACAGCATTCTTTCTGAAATGGGTAATCCTGAAAATCCACTTATCATTACGGTGTCAAATAGTGAAGAACATAAATATTTAGGAAATTACGTTCCAAAAGCGACAATCGGTACAAGAGCTATTTCTTCATCCAAAATTACGATCGAGAAACAGGGATCAGGCCTTGAAGTAAGCACTAAGAATATTGATTGGGTATCTGACGAGATGTACCTTAACGCCCTCATGACAGCAGGCGTGAAAGATGCCACAATTTTGGTCACAGCACCTTTCGCCGTTTCCGGAACAGCAGGTTTGACTGGGTTGCTAAAAGCATATGAAGTCTCCTCTGACGAAGCAATACCTGAGGAAGTAAAGCAGGTAGCAAATGAAGAGCTTGTTAAAACAGCTGAACTCGGCGATGAAGTTGGACAGGAAAATGCCTCTGCTTTAATGGCAAAAATCAAAGAAGAAATTTCTAAAAATGGAATACCGCAAACAGAAGATGAATTCCGTCAATTAATTGAAAGAGCAGCAGCTGATTTAGGGATTACACTAACAGAAGAGCAGATAAACAGTTTGATTGCATTGTTTAATAGAATGAAAGACGCAAACATTGACTGGAACTCTGTTGGACAGCAGCTGGACAAAGCAAGAGATCAAATATCAAATTACCTTAAAACTGAAGAGGGACAGGGTTTTCTTCAATCACTGAGAGAATTTTTTGCGGCTCTCTGGAATGCGATAGTATCTTTCTTCAGATAAGAAAAGCAGAAGCACCTATTTTGATATTTCATTCTTATACAAAAAGCACAGACATAGTAACTGTGCTGCAAACTGTAAATAAACTCGGTGTACATCGTGTTTGTTTACAGTTTTTTTAGTTGGTGCTGAAATGAGTTGTTGATACTCCACTGTCTTTATCATTGATCAAAATAACTATGGATTTGCAATTATATTACCGTTTTAAACTATTAACAGTCCCCTTATTTGCCCTCATGTATAATTAATACTTACCCCGGCATCAGCGGGGATGGTTTGTGCCTTGCCGGATTTATTTATCACTGGATAAATACCTTACAAAAAAAGCCCCGCAGAGAGTTTCTCTCTTCGGAGCTTTCCTGTGTGGGACGAGGAATGAGCTGACTGTCCCGGTCAATGACTATGTTGTCTTTTATAATAGTTAACACCAATAAAGAAGCTGCCAATTATACCGAGCAAGTAAGGTATCACTGACATACCTGCTATTAGGGCGGATGAAGTTTCTTCGTAAATGCTAATACTTAAGTATTTAGTTTCAAACAAATGTCCTATCAGTAAAAGGAAGCTGCTTATAATTATAAATGATGCTAAACCAACTAGTACCGTTTTTAACAATTTTCCCCTCCCCTTTCAACTGTTACACATGATAAATAATACCATGTATTTCTCTCCAATTTATCTCATCATCATTTTAACATAAAGTAATATATTACCATAAATACTCTTATGAATCTGTTTTCATTATGGTAATTATAGGATCAGGATTAGTGTATGTCGAGCTAATCAAAGACTCTCTGGAGGGAACAGACGTGAAAAGAAGAACTAGAAATCCAGTTATGGTGATTGTTTGTTTGGTACTGTTTGGATTGGTGGCATATTTTTCTTATACAATTCTTATTCCTAATACTGCAAAAGAAGAACAACTGGAAGGTTTTCAAAAGAAAAGGCTCTGTTAAAGTTTGTTGTTGATATTTGCTTAAAACGAACAAGTGTTCTGTGATGAAGTCATCAAACAAAAGCAGGTGACGACTGTGAGAACAACCGAAATCCTTAAAGCCATTCAAAAACTTAATCCAGCGGAAAAGCATCGGTTACGAGAATATTTAATCGATGCTCTTACTGCATCATCGTCAACAGGAACGGTACTGGAAGAAATCTCGGAACGAAAGCATAAGGAAGGTTATCGTTGAATCCTGATTGCGAGTCAGAACATATTGTGCGTTTTGGAAAATACCCTATTATCGCGGATGGTGAAGAAGTAAAGAAGCAACGATACCGTTGTAAGGCTTGTCGAAGGACGTTTACCGACCTCACCAATACAGCATTATATCGAACTCGTCATCTTAATCGTTGGATGAAGTTCATAGAATGTATGATAGAAGGGTATTCGCTTCGTAAATCGGCGGAGTTGATTGGAGGCGTTACTCACGTCACATTATTTTATTGGCGTCATAAGCTCCTCGCGGCATTAAAACGAATGGAAATCTCAGAATTCCAAGGTATCGTTGAAATGGACGAGACCTATTTTCTGTACTCTGAAAAAGGACAAAGAAAGATAAAAAATAGAAAGTCTCGCAAACGGGGCGGTTCCGCAAAGAAACGCGGCATAAGCAATGAACAGGTATGTGTCCTGGTCGCAAGAGACCGTGAGAAGGTGACATTCTCCCAAACGTTAGGAATGGGACGATTAACAAAAGAGCAATTAGATAAAGCCATCGGGAATAAACTTTCCAACGAGAATGTGTTATGTACCGATGCTTGGCGTGCCTTTAAAACCTATGCTACTGAAAAGAACATATCCATTTATCAGTTCAAGTCTGATGGTAAAATTCGCACAAAGGGGCTTTATCACATCCAAAACGTCAACAACTACCACCGACGACTGAAAGGTTGGATACAACGCTTTAACGGTGTCGCGACCAAGTATCTGAACAATTATCTTGCGTGGTTTCAAGTGTTAGAGGGCATCCATCATCAGCGAAACGAAGTTACAATGAAAGATATGATAATTAAAGGGAATTTAATTCCAAATATAGAAACATATGATACACTTAGATTATCTAAATTTACTCTATAAAGGCTGTTTCTTTATTCAACTAACGGGGAGTTTAGCTTAACAAGCAACCGAAGGAGGAGTTTTTTTTGGAATTTTTTACTGAGAGATTAACAATTAGGATGTATCGGAGTGAAGACTTGCAAGATGTATTCCATATTTACAATAACGAGGATACATGTAAATATCTCTTGCATGATAAATGGACATATGAAAATATGCAGGAAAAATTCAATAAAAAGTTAGAAAACAGTGTACTCACAAAAGATACAACTTTAAGTTTGGCTGTAGTAAACCAAACTCAAGTAATAGGTGATTTATCTGTGTGGTATACAGATATGAAAGATACTGTTGAAATTGGCTATAGCTTTTCTGACAAATTCGCAGGAAGGGGTTACGCATCAGAAGCAGTTGGTGGTTTAGTCAGGAAGTTATTTGATGAGTTTAATGTCCATCGTATACAAGCCAACCTTGATGCAAGAAATAAATCATCACAAAAATTGTGTGAACGTATAGGGATGAGAAAAGAAGCACATTTCATTCAGGATTTTTGGATTAAGGGTGAATGGACAGATAGCATTATATATGGAATGCTGCTTTCGGACTTAGGCTAAAGCTGCAATACCTTGGAAAGACCCCCCATGTGGTTGAAGTAGTTAAATAGCTATTAAAAATAGGTCGAAGCTAAAGCAACAGAAGGTTTATAGACTGCTTTTGAACACTATTGCCAGTGACCAGTGACATACGAAGAAAGAGTAAACTCATTCAAAGAGCACTTTAAAATTAAGTTCATCCAAGAAATTGTGAAGTAATACACTTAAACAAACGGGTAGCGTTAGTTGAAGAAGACAATAAAACCAAACTACACTCCCAGTTTTATGGGAGTGCAGTTTTTTTATATAAATATCAACATTGAACTTTAACAGAGCCAAAGAAAAAGGCTGATGCCGTAAACCTGCCCCTGAAGAAGCAGCAAAAGAATTTAAACTGAATATGTCAGAAAGTGCTGTTCAATCAGCTATTTATGCTTTATCACATCAAAAGGTGGCAGCTCAGGATAAATGGTCACACCTGCTAATTACACCTGAAAGGATTTCCAGATTAATTGAAGTCGTGGAGCATAATAAAGACAACTTTCAACACACCAATTTATATTTGGATATTTTATATTCTTGGCGAGATGGAGATTACAGCAACAGTGTAAAAGCGCACAATGATATATGGGCATTGCAGTCAGGTACTATAGGCATAGCCACTTCATTGCTCACACCTGAAGAAGAACAACAGTACATAGAACAACATTTTGAGTGAGGCCGCCTTTGTCGGTTTTTTTACAACTAATACTAAGATGATGCAGTTGTTCGGCAGCACATAGAAACATACAAAGCAATATGGTTAAGCATCTCTTTCAATAAATTTTCAGCTATATTACCGTATTTTTAACTATTTGCACTCCTGTACAACACAAATTCTTCATTACTTATCCCGGCATCCGCGGCGATGGTTTATCCGCCGTTTATATCTAAGTTTAAGAGGCGGTTTACATATCCGTCATGGCTGTATTCTATGATTGAACCATTGTACAGGATTACCTGGTCAGCTAATCGAGTTTCCGGTGCTTCCATAGGTATAATTATTCGCTCAACACCGGTGTGCCGTGCTGCCGACCAAGGGTAAATTGTTCAACCAGGCCAGGCAGTTGTATGGGAAGAATGCCCCGGCTACGTTTCTGGCAATTACATGTAAATACATTTCGTTGTTCGCCATAGTCGAAGCGGCAGGTGCCTTTGTGGATTTATTTATCACTGGATAAATACCTTACAAAAAAAGCCCCGCAGAGAGTTTCTCTCTTCGGAGCTTTCCTGTGTGGGACGAGG